>JACRKW010000048.1:0-25722 GCA_016215215.1 Acidobacteriota bacterium | reverse complement strand
GCGCGCACCTGGAGGCGAAGTTGGATGAGTCGATCTACCGCATCCACGAGACGCCGGACCTGAAGCGGGTGCTGGACTTCGAGGAGGTGGCGTCGCGTTTCGGCTGCACGCTGGGCATTCCCGCCATGCCGGTGCAGCGCTTCCGCATGACGGATCGCAAGCGGGACGGGCGCAAAGTGCAAAAGGAGATCGTTCGCGCCGACGACAGCTTCCGCGTCACGTCGAAGATGTACCAGAGGCTGGTGGAGAAGCTGGAAGGGCGGCCCGAAGAGCGGATCCTCAGCTACCTGATGCTGCGCTCGCTGAAACAGGCGCGGTACTCGACGAAGAACGAAGGCCACTTCGCGCTGGCGGCGAAGTCGTACACGCATTTCACGTCGCCCATCCGCCGGTATCCGGACCTGCTGGTGCACCGGCTGCTGGGCGGGCTGCTGGACGGCGAGCGGAACGCTCTAATCTGCCCTCCGGGCACGACGCTGGAGGCGCTGGCCGGGCAGTGTTCCGACACCGAGCGGCGCGCGGCCGAGGCGGAGCGGGAACTCCTGGAATGGAAGAAAGTCCAGTTCATGATCGACCGTGTGGGGGACGACTTCCCCGCCCTGGTGATCAGCACGATGAAGTTCGGCTTCTTTGTGGAACTCGACGAGCTCTTTGTGGAGGGCATGGTCCCGGTGGACACGCTGCCGGGCGAGCGCTGGGCCTTCCAGGAGAACACGCGGCGCATCGTGGCCGAACGCAGCCGCCGGGAGATCAAGATCGGCGACAAGGTAAAGGTCCGGCTGGACCGTGTGGACGGCGTGGAGAAGAAGCTGTACTTCTCTATGGTGATACCGGGGCCGCCGCGGCGGGCTTCGAAGCCGCGGCGCTGACCAGGGCAATCAGGATCAGCGTGGGCATGAGCGCGGACTGCGGCCTGCCCATCTGGAGCAGCAGAGCCGCCAGCGGGAAGACCGCGGCCGCCAGCGCGAGCCGGGTGGCCCGCTCGCGCGCCAGTGCCAGGCAGGGGAGCAGCAGCACGGTGTCGTGGAGGAAGTCGTGCGGGACAACCAGCAGCCCTCCAAGCAGGGCGGCGACGATTCCGCGCTCGGTGTCGCGATACCTGAACATGGCCCACAAAGCCAGCGCGGCGATGGCGGCGGTGGCGGCCGCGCGAGTCCAGGCCGTGTCAAATCCCGCTGATGCCAACAACAGCCGCGCGTTGGGCATGGCGTCGATTTCCACCTGCACGCCTGGTTGGCCGAGCAGTTCCAGGTAGCGGAGAGGCCAGGCCCAGCCTTCCACGGCGAAGCTGACCGCAGCCAGCGCAGCTCCGGCCACGGCCGTCCAACCAAGCACGCGCCACCTGCGGCCGGAAATCAGCGCAAAAGGCAGCAACACGAACAGGTGGTACTTGATGGAGCACAGAGCCCACAGCGCGCCGGCGAGCGTGTCCCTGCCCTGGCGCATGGCGAGCACCGCGCCCGCCACCAGCGCGGCCAACAGCGCGGTGTCCTGGCCATTGAGTACCGCAGTATAGGCCGCCGGGAAACAGACGGCCAGAAAGAGAAACTCACGGCTGGCCGGGGCGAATTGCGCGATCAGCCAGACCATGCAGGCCGAGGTGAAGGCCAGCCAAAGCCAGTAGGCGGTTTTGTACGGCAGCAACGAAAGCGGCTTGTGCAGCAGGGCGTAGTAGGGCAGACGCGTGAAGCCGTGGGCGCCGGTGAGCCGTTCGCCCATGACTTCGTCGTGGACACGGAAGTAGGATTCGATGTCGTAGAGATGGCCTGTCCCGGCAAGGCGGCCTCCGGAGTAGAAGCTGAGATAGTCTGTGTTGCCGCGCAACACACGGCTGCGCGTGGCTTGGAAGTACAGCCCAAGCCAAGCTGCAGCGAGCACCAGGGCGAGAAGAAGGACGCGCCGTGAGGTCATGACAAGCCGCCATTGTGCCACATGTTCCGGTTCAGCCGGCAGTAGAAGTCCAAGGGAGTTGCCAGGCCAGCTAGCTGACGATGGCGGTGAGTTGCAGGACCCTCTCTCCCAGGCGTCGATCCCCCTCTATCTCAACCTGGGCTCGGGCAGTTTCCCGATCGACGCCCTTGGTGAATAGCCGCCAGGCGAGTTCTTGAGGCATTGTTACTCGGGCCGCGGCTTTTCCATTCGTTTCAGAAACGAGGGTCCACCCACTGCCGCGCCGGGCAAGAAACCACCGGCCTCCACATTCACCAGTTACGTTCAGGATCACTTCCGCTCCTGCCTCCGCCTCGAAATCCCGGAAGAGGTGCGGAAGGCCGCGGGCGAAACAGTCCAATACCGGGTGATAGAGCTCGGGGGTCAGTATACCGGGTCGATTCGTAGCCAGACGGATCTGCTGCTGGTGGTGCCATCGCTCTGTGAGCTCGCGGGCAGTGTCAAACCAATTCAGCGACTGCTCCTCGCCGGCCCAACTGACACCGAACACGGCCGGCGCGAAAGGGTCGATAGACTCGTGGAAATCCGCACTCTGTGCGCACGCCTCGCGCATCATCGGGATCAGTAGTTGCGGGCTGAGGCGGCGGTACACGGCGACCCCCTCGCGGTTCAGGCGATGCACCAGGGCGGCAACATCGGCGGATGAGCGGATCTCGACGGTTTCAACGAAACAGCCGTCACGAACTGCCGAAAGCTTGCGAAGCGCCGTGTCGAGCAGATGCGCGGCCACATCTCGAACCTTCCAGAAGGGGACGATCGTCTGCGCATCCCATTCGGCCGGCTGAAGAGAGCTCAACAGGCATATCAACTCCTCATCGATCGCGCGGATGAGGTGCGCACACAGAATCGGCCTCAAGGACATCGTTTCCTCAGTTTAGCCTTCGTCGTCCGCGCCGGCCTGGAGGGCGCGTAAGGTGGGCCGCTCGGATCACGGAACTACAGCGACTGGAATATCAGCGACTAATTCCATTGATTCGCGGAGACTTCTCGGCGGTTCAGGCCGAACTGGCATGCCACAAACAGCTGTAAAAATCCAGAAACTTCCGGCCGCGGGCGGCGTCTGAGAAGTGTGGACCTGCACAACATCCCAAGAACCTATGGCGCCGGCTCACCAAGCCATTGCTGGCGCGCGCAGGCTATGAGCGATGTTCGCCGCCGCAAACGCCCACTGTCGGACGGCTGCTCGGCGTTACCGGCATTCACGCCCTTTCTGGTTCCGCCCGCGCCGGGTCAGGATACGGACTTCATCCTCTGCCCCTTGCGGCCTGACGCCGCGCCGGTATCAGGGCTGCTGCGGGAATTGCTGGGCTGAAAGCCGTTAGGAGGCCTACAATAGCCTCATGATCTTCTTGCGCCTCGCCAACGCTTTTGTTTGTGCGCTTGGTCTGCTGGCCGCCCAATCACAACTCATCGAAGGCACTCTCGATCGCGAGGTATCCCGGGACGCGACGCCATCTTGGGTCGTCTCGAATCTGAATCCAGCCGATGGGCTGGATGCGGGATTGTTGCCTTCGCCCATCTCCCCAGCACGGATTTGGCGCGGTAATCCGTTCTGGCGCGGTTCCGGAGGCGAATTAACCCTCGTCCTTGTGCTGGACCAATCTGGCCGTTACAGCCTGATGGCCGATCTCAATCACAACGGCCGCTTTGAGAGTGAGGAGGTGGTTGCCCTCCGTGAGTCAACACCGGGCTACCACGATGGCCAGATCATCATCAGCCTTCCTCGCTTGGCGTTTGTCAATCAACCGGTACTGTTCCGGATCCTCCATGTCAATACGAGAGAAGGTGCGCCGCAGGTCCTTCACATCAACAGCAGTGGGATGATCACCGGCACGGCCTCTGTTGCCGGTCAGCCGGTACGTGTCTGGATCGACTACAACGCGGATCGTGGGCTCGATCCCCGGAATGGTCTCCTGGCCGTGGACGGTGATGGCGACGGCACGATCAGCGCTCGGTGGGAGACAGCACTGGCGAACGATGAACGGGTCGTATTCCGGGCCGGCTCAAGGTATGTCTCTTTCGAGAGCTTCGACGCCGCCAATCGACGGTTTACTCTCCGGCTACATCCCGTGTCAGACTACTTGCGCATTGAGACTCGCCCAGGCGTCGAAGTCCCCGATTTTGCATTTATCGATTTCGAGGGAAAGCCGCACCGCCTGTCTGAATATAGCGGCAAGCACGTTCTGCTGAACTTCTGGGCCTCCTGGTGCGGCCCCTGCGTCGCCTCGATCCCTAAGCTCAAGAAACTCGACGCCGAGTGGACCTCGCGCGGTCTGGTGATCCTGGGCATGAACTACGACGAGAGGCCGGAAGCCGCCTTGGATGCCGCCCGGAAGCATGAGCTTTCGTGGACCAACGCCCGTATCCAGGAGATCAAGAACCTGATCGAGAGACAATTCCGCATAGCCAGTTGGCCTACTTACATTCTGATTGGGCCGGACCGGCGCATCGTCGCCTCCCGAGGTTTCCTGCCAGAAACGGACATCAAGAGCGCGCTGGGGGAATCCGCGCATTAGCGCACGCGGCCCGCACACTGGCGGCAGAAAGCAGCCTGGCGCATGTCGATGCGTTCCACTGAGTGCGCCGAGGACATGACGCAGCGCCAGTCGACGCAGTGCTTCAACCCTTGGGTGTGACCCAATTCGTGCAGCGTTTCCTTGAGCAGCCTGGCGATCAGCGCCGGTTGATTGGCGGGCAGTCCGTAGTACTCATCCTTCAGCCGGTGGGCCGAGACCACCGCACAAGCCGCATTCAACTGGGCCTCGCCGAAGACGAAGGTGAGCACGGGCACGTAGAGGTCGAGATCCGTCACACCGATGAGCGCCTTGCCGGCATCCGGGGCCTGGCCGGAGAGGCGCGCGAGAATCGCGGTGGAGTAAGCCTGACCGCGCAGTTCGTCGTAGTCGCCCGTCACATCGAGGGGACGCGTGTCGACATGGCAGTTGACGCCCAACGCCTGAGCCAGCGCCGCGGCCAGACGGTCCAGCACCTCCATGGCCGGAAGGCCGTCGCCGCCTCGCAAGCCAAGCCGCACGAGGATGAGCGAATCGACCACGATGGACCCGTTACTTCACGGCGGATTCGCGCAGTCCGTACCGCCGGATCTTGTTGTAAAGCGTCGTCCGGTCGATATCCAGGATTCGCGCGGTGCGCGACAGGTTCCAGTTGGTCTCCTCGAGCATGCGCGCGATGTGGAGGCGTTCGATATCCTCCAATCGCTGCCCGGGTGCGCCGGCGGCGGCAGGCGCAGCCTGGAACGGGAAGTCCTCCGGTCTCAGGTCGCTTTCGCGGCTGATGAGCATGGCGCGCTCGATAGAGTTTTCCAGCTCGCGGACATTGCCCGGCCAGGCGTATTCAGTCAGGAGTTCCAGCGCCTTGGCGCTGAGCCGCTGCGGCTGCCGGTTCATCTGGCCGGCGAGTTTCTGGAGGAAGTGCGCGGCCAGGGGGGCGATGTCCTCGCGCCGCGCGCGGAGCGGGGGAATCTCAATGACGAACACGTTCAACCTGTAGTACAGGTCCGGCCGGAACAGCCCCTCGGCCACCAGGTTCTCCAGGCTCTTGTTGGTGGCGGCGATGGCGCGGAAATCGACCTTGATCTCCTGCGTATCGCCGACGCGAACGATGGCCTTCTCCTGCAGGACGCGCAACAGGTCTGTCTGCACGCGCAGGCTGATATCGGAGATTTCGTCGAGGAAGACGGTGCCGCCGTCGGCCACTTCGAACTTCCCTTTCCGGCGCGCCTGGGCGCCGGTGAAGGCTCCGCGCTCGTGACCGAAGAGCTCGCTTTCGAGCAGGCTCTCGGTCAACGCGCCGCAGTGGATTACCACCATCGGATTGAAACGCCGCGGGCTGGCGGCGTGGATGGAGCGCGCCACCACCTCCTTGCCCGTGCCGCTTTCGCCGGTAATGAGCACGGTGGCGTCGGTCGGCGCCACTGTCTCCACCAGCTCCATTACGCGCTTCATGGCCGGGCTCTGGCCGATGAGCTGCGTGTCCGGAAAGATCTGCTTCAGGTTTTCGCGCAGCCGCACCACCTCGCGCGCGGCGCTGCGGTGGGCGATGGCGTTGGAGACCAGGTGGACCAGCTCATCCGGATCAAAAGGCTTGGTGATGTAGTCGTAGGCGCCGTTCTTCAACGCCTTCACCGCGGTCTCCACCGAGGCGTATCCGGTCATGATGATGACCGGCATCGCGGCGTCGATCTCGTGCAGGCGCACTTGAAGCTCGATGCCGTCCACGCCGGGCATTTTGATGTCGACCAGCGCCAGGTCAAAGCGCTCGCGCGCCAGGATCTCCAGCGCCACCGCCGCGCCGGAGGCGATGGTCACGTCGAAGCCCTCGCTCTCAAACCATTTGCCGAGCGAATCTCGCACCACGATGTCGTCGTCGACGATGAGGAGTTTTCCGCTAGTCATACCCTTTTCCCTTCGGCCTCCACGGCCGCGGACCTCTCGGCATCCGCCAGCAATGGCAGATGCACGGTGAACTCGGCGCCCTTCCCCGGCGCGCTGTCCAACGAAATTGTGCCGCCGTGCCGTTCCACAATGCCCTTGGCGACCGCCAGGCCGAGGCCGGTCCTGTGCTGGTCGTCCTTGGTGGAGAAGAACGGCTCGAAGATCTGCGCGTGGAGCGCGGGCTCGATGCCGGGGCCGTCATCCTGGACCGAGATGGCAATACCGGCGCCGTGGGGCAGCGCCCTGGTCCGGACGGTGATCGCCCCGCCTTTCCCCAGCGCCTCGCCGGCATTGGCCAGCAGCACGATGATCACCTGCTGGATCTGCGCCGGGTCGCAGGAGATCTCCGGCAGGTCCTGCGCCAAGTCGGCGACCAGCGCGGTCTGCGCCAATTCGAACTGATGCGTGACCAGGCGTAGGGAGCGGTCCACCACCATGTTGACCTGCACCATGGCGCGCTGAGGGGGGCTTTGGCGGGCGAAGGCGAGCAGGTTCTTCATCAAGTCGCCGCAGCGGCGCGACTCCCGCTCGATGATCTTCAGGTTCTCCACGATGCGGGCGCGGGCCTTGTCGTCCAGCTCGTCGCGCTGCACATCCTTCAGCGCCAGCCGCGCGTAGGTGAGCATTCCAAACAGCGGGTTGTTGACCTCGTGGGCGACCGTAGCGGCGAGCTTCCCGAGCGAGGCCATCTTCTCGTTGTGGATCATCCCCTTGTGGGCGGTCTCCAACTCCGCCGTCTTTTGCCGCACGCGATCCTCCAGCGTGTGGGCCCAGCGAGTGAGTTCGCCGTGGGCCTGGCCCAGTTCTTCCGCCATGTCGTTAAAAGAACCGGCCAGCACGCCGAGTTCGTCCTTGGAACGCACTTCAATGCGGTGGCTCAGGTCGCCGCGGGCCAGGCTGATGGTCCCCTGCATCAGCGCGCGCACCGGCCGGTGGACGAAGTACCAGACGAAGGTCATGGAAATGATGGCCGCCAGAATGCCGGCGGCGGCCGTGAATTCGTAAACCTGCATCCGATGCTCGGCCAGTTGGGCGTCCACGGCGTCCAGCGCCAGGTGGGCGTCGATCACACCGAGGATGCGGCGTGAGGCCGGGTGCGCGTGGCAGGCGGCGCTGCTGCAATCGGTGTGGTTCTCGATCGGCCGGATGACGGCCAGCGTGCGCTGGCCGTTTTCCGCCGTGAAAATGCGCGCCCGGTCCTTGCGTGTGAGTTTGGTCAGCGGGCGGCGCTGCTGCAATAGGTGTGGTTCTCGATGGGCCGGATCACGGCCAGCGTGCGTTGACCGTTCTCCTCGGTTAAGATGCGCGCCCGGTCCTTGCGTGTGAGCTTGGTCAGCGGACGCTCCTGCGCGTGGCAGGCGTAACAGCTCTCGGCCTTCTTGTCGACCAGCGTGCCCACTTCCGAGGCGTCAGTGGAATGCCTGACCAACCCCTCTTCATTGATGATGCGCAGTTTACGAATGCCCGGCTCGCGCCCGATATCCTGGATCAGCGTAAAGAGCAGTTCCCGGTCGTTGTGCAGCATCGCGCCCCATGCCGAGGAATGGACGACATCGGAGATCCGTTCAGCAGAAAGACTGATCAGCGCCTCGAGATGCCGCTGCTCGAGGCGCTGATGCAGAACTCCGAAGAGAGTGAAGCCGACGATCGCGCCGATCACCAGGCAGCCCGCAAGCTTGGCTCCAAGGCCCGGACGCCGCAGGCCGTGGAGCGGCCCCTGGATGGGATCAGGCTGCATCAACCGGGTTCAGTCTCCTCTCGACAGGGCGGGCTGGCAGGCGTCGCCGGTGAGCACGGGGATCCGGCGGCCGCCGCTCAACGCACCCTCGGCCTCCTCTTCCTCCTCGAAGACCGGCAGGTACTTTGCCGCGAGCCTGAAGATGTAGAAGCCGCCGGCGACAATCGCCAACGTCACGGCCAGTTCCGTCCACTTCGGGACATAGCTGACGCCCGAGGTGGCCTCCAACCCCGTCACGCTGACGTTCAGCCTGTGCGTCACAAAGCCGAGCAGGAACATCACCACGCCGATGTAGACGGCGGTGGGATTCTCCCGCGTCCGCTCCCGGAAGAACATCAGCATGGGCACGGCCATCAGCAACGTCTCCAACCCGAACAGCCAGCGCTCCATGCCCGGATTGTTCAGCGTGGCCAGCGCGCCGCGGTGGTACAGGTCCAGGAAGCGCATCGTCATGTAGACGGCGATGGAGACCGCCAGCACCCGGGTCAGGCGCTTGATCAGCGGATACTCCAACTGCCGGTTGAAGGCGCGCGAGCTGTGCCACGACTCGAAGATGGTCATCGCCAGCCCAGTGGCGATCGCCGACACATAAAACAGTACGGGCAGCAGCGGCGAGTACCAAAGCGGGTGCAGCTTGTGCGGCATGATCAGAAACAGGCTGCCAAGCGAACTCTGGTGCAGCGTGGAGAGAATCACGCCCAGGATCACGATGGGCAACATAAAAAGCCGCAGTATTCTTTGCGCCTTCGACAGTCTGAACTTCTGCAGCACCAGCGGAAGGAATTCGAGGAACAGGACCGTGGTGTACAACATGACGCACCAGCCCACCTCGAACATCACCGAGCGGGGATTCCACATGATGAGCGGGTGCCAGATGCGGTAAGGCCGGCCCAGGTCGAACATCAGGGCGACGACGACCAAAAGGTAGCCCAGGAAGGCCGTCAGAATGGCGGGCCGCACGATGGGTTTATAGGTCTTGATGTTGAAGATATGCACGATGGCGGCCAGCGTGAAGCCGCCCGCGGCCAGGCCGACGCCGCAAAGCACGTCGAAACCGATCCAGAGCCCCCAGGGGAACTGGTCGTTGAGGTGGGTGGAGGCCCCCAGCCCGTAGTAGAAGCGAAGGAAGGCCGCCCAAGCGCCCCCGGCCATTGTCACGGCGAAGACCGCCGTCCAGAAGATGGATCTGAACCGGATCATGACTTTCCCTCCTCCTTTGCCACCTCTTCCCGCCGGTGGCTGATCCAATAGACGCCGCCCATCAGGACGGAGCCCATCACCACCACGTCGGGAACGTGCGCCAGGGCATTCCAGGTCAGAGCCGGTAGAGCCTGCTTCGGGACGTTCTTGCTGAAACCGAGCTGCTCGAAGGGCACGGCGGCGATCATCAGCACCGCGGTGCCGCCCACCTCCTCAATGCCGTAGACCCGAGGATAGTAGTCGCCCGGTTTCTCGCGGATCCGCTTGCGCGCCTCAGCGATCAGCTCGTCGCGGTCGCCCGTGAGGCTGGCGCCCGCCGGGCAGGCCTCGCTGCAACGCGTCACGCCGCCCTTGCTGGTGCGGTCCGAGCACATATCGCACTTGCGGACCTTCGGCAGCCGGGCGTCCCACTCATAGGTTGGGACCTGGAAGGCGCAGGCCGCCATGCAGTATCGGCAGCCCATGCAGCGGTCTTCTTCGTAGATCACCGGCCCCTCGGCGGTTTTGTGGAGCGCTCCCACCGGGCATACCGAGGCACATGCCGGATCCTGGCAGTGCATGCACATCTTGCGGGAGAAGCGCTCTCCGTGGGTTCTGATCGCCGTCAGTTTGTGGGAGGAGATGACCTCCTCGGCGGCAATCTTCTCGTTGTACGGCAGCTTCCACCTGGTGGAGCATGCCTCCTCGCACTGCCTGCAACCGACGCAGAGCGTGCTGTCGTAAAGAACGGCCCTCGACATCGTGGTCCTCCTGGGCTCTTACATTATCTATATCAGATCTTTTTGTCTTTTGTGCAGTTTTTCAACAGCCGTACCGGCTCAGGACAGCAGCAGCTCGTGCGCGGCCCGCTTCCAGGCCTCGGGCGGCATGGCAGCCGTGGCATCCTTCGACGGACGGCCGCCGTCGGCCGCCGTGGCGCCGGCCAGTTGCGGCTGCAGGCGGTAGAAGGCCTCCGATGCTTCCTTCATCCAGGAGCCCAGCAGGTTGGCGGGCAGCAGGTTGCGGGCCGGACCTTCCTCATCGGGAGAGAAAACGGTCATTAGCCAGCCCTTGCCATAGGGGTCTTCCCGGAGCAACTCCGGGTGCGCGGCGATCTCGGCGTTCACCTCCACCACCTCTCCCTCCACCGGTGAAACCATCTCGATCTTCTCTTCGCCCCGGAACAGCGAGATGGCCTTCTGCCCTTGGCGGATCCAATGGCCCGGCTTGGGGAGTTCGATGCGGTCCACCGGCCCGGCCAGGATGGCGGCGAACTCGTCGGCGCCCACGCGCTCAACATTCTTCCGTTCGCGCATCAACCAGGTGTGGCCGGGATGATAGCGCAGGAAAGCGGGTACACGGAAGCCGCTGAGGATCTCTTCCAACATTCCCGCCGTCTGACCGGCACTCTCCAGCGACGGAGCAAGCAGCGGGGCTTTCTTCCGATTCAGCACCATGTCGATGGCGATGAAGACGACGAACGTGACGACAACCAGTAGGACGGTCATATTGCTTCTGAACTCCACTTCTGCTGACTCAGTCAGCGCTATCGTAGAGTGCAATCGCGCAACCAACTGGAAATCGCTCGTAAGCCAAACAAAAGAAAGGACGAGAGGCAAGTGCGGCGCCCGGCAGATGCAGGAAAACTCTACACTCGCACACCCCCGGAGGGCGATTAGAAGGCGTAACTTACTGAAAAAATGCGAGTTAGAATGCCGTTGGAAAATACGACGCGCGGTGTTGTGAACTTCTACAGATTCTCGCCGTTCTCCAGGCTCCGCCACAGATACCAGCAGGCGTAGGTGGCGTAGGGGCGCCAGGGGCGGCCGATTCTGTTCATTCTATCGGCAGTGACGGCGCCCCGGATCCGGTAGAGGCGCTTCATGGCGTTCCGGATACCGAGGTCGCCCGTGGGCAGTATGTCGGGCCGCCTGAGCCCGAACATGAGGAACATCTGTGCCGTCCAGACGCCCACGCCCTTCACGGCCGTGAGGTGGGCGATGACCTCATCGTCAGGCAACTGCGGCAGCTTCTCGAATCCCACGGTTCCATCCAGTGTGCGGGCAGAGAGGTCATGCAGGAACTTTGCCTTCTGGTTGGAGACGCCCAGGCCGCGCAACTGATCGTGGCTGAGTCTGGCGAGGCTGTGCGGGGTCATACCCTCGGGCTCGACGGCCTGCTTCAGCCGCGCAAAGATGGTGGCCGCCGCCTTGCCGCTCAACTGCTGATAGACGATGCAGCGGACCAGAGACAGGAAGTCCGGCGGGAAGTAGTCTATGCGTGGCGGACCCACGCGCTCTATCACTACAGCCAGTTTGGGGTCGGCGCCCTTCAAGTGCTCCATCGCCTTGCGCATGGATTCGAATGTAACACGGGCCTCCCTGGCTGCATCTGGTAGTATGTGACGCTCAACACGGCGAGAATAGCGAGACTGCTGGCAGGGCTGTGGACAGCCACTTTGCTGATGGCACAGCAGCCCGCCCAACCCCAGAAGCCCAAGCCGGAAGAGGATCTCGGGCCCACCATCAAGGTTGATGTCGACCTGGTGAACATCTTCTTCAGCGTCCGGGACAAAAAGGGGGCCTACCTGCCGAGCCTCACCAAGGACGATCTGGACCTCTACGAAGACGGCAAGCGGCAGGAGCTGAAGTTCTTCAGCCGCGAGACCGATCTGCCGCTCACCATCGGATTGCTGGTGGACGTCAGCCGCAGCCAGGAGGCGTTGATTGAAGAGGAGCGGCGCGCGTCGTTCCGGTTCTTCTCCCAGGTCCTGCGCAAGAAGGACATGGCGTTTATCATCAGCTTTGGCGCCGATTCCGAGCTGCTTCAGGACTACACCGCTTCGCCGCAACTGCTGCAGCAAGGCCTGGGCCTGTTGCGGTTGAACGCAGGCGTGTCGGGCATGTCGCCCACAGGCTCGCCGGTACCGGTCCCCGGCGGCGGACGCGGCACGGTGCTCTACGATACGGTCTGGCTGGCCGCCAGGGAAAAACTGCGCAGCGAAGTCGGCCGCAAGGCGCTGGTGGTGATCACCGACGGCGTCGACGTCGGCAGCCGCATCAAGATTGAGAAAGCTATCGAAGAGGCGCAACGTTCCGACGCCATCGTCTATTCGGTGCTGTTCGAAGATCCGCGCTACACGTCATGGCAGTACGGCGGCATGTCCGGTGAAGGGCCCATGCGCCGCATGGCCGAGGAGACAGGCGGCCGTGTGTTCCGGGTGGACCGCAAGAACTCACTCTCCGACATCTATAACGTCATCCAGCAGGAGATGCGCAGCCAGTACGCCTGCGGCTACACGCCGCCCGGCGCGGCAAAGGACGGGGAGTTCCGGCGCATCGAGATCCGCCCGAAGAACAAGGATCTCAAGGTCCAGGTGCGAAAGGGCTACTACGCAGCCAAGGACTAGAAGCAGCTAGCGGCTGCTTCTACTCGCGCCATCTCCGCCGGATCTGCAGGTAGCTGCGCACCGCCGTGTCCAGCGGCGGCATGGGCTCGATGCCAAGAGATTCCATCTTGGCGTTGGACAGGGCGGAATAGCGAGGCCGCCTGGCCGGGGTGCGGTACTCCCGTTCGGCTGTTGGCTTCAATTCCGGCTCCAACCCGGCCTCCCGGAAGATCAGCTTGGCATAGTCGTACCAACTGATGGGCTGGCCGCCACCGCAGTGAACGACGCCGCGCGCGCCCTTCTCCACCAGGTCCGCGGTGCGTGAGGCAAGCGCAGGCGCGTAAGTCGGGCTGGCCACGTGGTCCTGCACCACGCGAATGGTCTTGCCCTCTCCAGCCAGCCTTAACATGAGTTCGATGAAGTTCCCCAGCGGATGCGGCGTGTCATCTTCGGTGTAAGGGCGCTGCGCCGCGCCATCGAAGACGCAGTCGGTGGAGAAGTGGACCAGTAGCGCTCCGCTCTGGCGGCAGGCAAGCGCCACGTTCCGCACGGCGAGTCCGTTGACCTGAAAGGCCGCAGCCGGCTCGTTCTCGGCCACGTCCACCTGGTTGTAGGCCGCCGCATTCACGACAATCTCAGGGTCCACCGAGGTAATGGCCTCCTCCACCGCCGGAGCCGAGGTGATATCTACATGGGAACGCTCCCAACCGGTGACGGCGTAGCCGCGTTGCCGAAACTCCCTGGACAGCTCCACGCCCAACTGGCCGGCACACCCGAAAATCGCCACTTTCTTCTGCATCTGATTGATACTATAGCGCGATTGCATCACCCGAGCAGCCTGGAAGACGTCATCTTCCGCCCGTCCCGGGCTCCGTCTCTTCTTCACAGGCTAACCACTTGATCCACAAGCTGTTGGAGAATTGTTGCAACTTTGCTACACTGCTCTTACGTCAAGTTCATTGGGAGACCGTGATGAGAAACCTCATGGAGCGAGGATTCCGGCGGAGCCGAACCACGGTTCGAATGGGTTGGGTTCTGCTGATCGCACTGGCGGCCGTATTGGTTGTATCCATGCTTTTCGGTTTCCACAGCCTGCGCACAACCTAGCTTTTGTGTGCACGCAGGTGGAGAGCCGAGGCAGCATCCGCTGACAGTGCGTCCACCAAAGCCTTGAGGTCACTCAGCCCGTCCAGCGAGTGCTCGAGCACGAGCCCTGCCTGCAATTCGCCATTCACCATGCCACACCAGGCCACCTCGCCGAGCAGGAGCCTGTCTTCAAAGCTGAGTTTCACCGGCATGCCGGAGGGGATGCGCCCCGGCAGGGACATTCGCATGCCCGCGCTCGACACGTCCTCCACGCGCACAGCCAGGGTCTGTTCCGGTTCAGCCAGGGTGGTGAGGGTGGCCAGGAACCCTGCCTCGAGGCGGGGTGATTTGCGGCGCTCCATTGCCTTCTTATCGTTCAGGCCGGGGGAAGGGTGGGGAAAAAGTGGTCCGGGAAACGGCTCGAAACGACAGGTATCGTTTCGACCCGCGCTCTAGGGCCGGCATGGGTGGCCGGCGGCAGGTTCAGGTTCCTCCCTCGACCCTGGCGTTTCCCGGACCAGGCGATCAGGCTTGGCTGCCTTACACCTCTTCTATCGGCTGTCCAGTCACTCAATTGAATACCCCCGTTTGGGGGGTAGGCGGTTCAGCGCAGGGTCGCCAGAAGCCACAGGGCAAGTCCGGCGCCGCCCACCAGGGCTATCTCCAAGACAAGCCGCCACGGGTAGCGGCCAGCCGGGCGAGGCGCGGGCGTTTCAGGATCTCCTGCCGGCTTCCGCTCTGCCTGCCGTTGGACGAAGGCGCGCCCCGCCTCATCGGCGATCACCAGCGTGGCGGATTCATCTCCCTGGAGGGCTTTGACGCAGCGGGCGCGGAGCACCTTCGGCATCTGGTCGAGCGATTCGAAGCTCTCCGTGCCATCCTGGGTCACCGTCAGGATGGCCGACATCTTCCACTGGCCTGATTCCTTCGCTTCGCTCATGGCTTCTGCTCCGCCGGTGTGGCGGTTGGGGAGGGCGCCTTCGCCTCCGCGCTGGCCTGTGCGCGCTCGGTGACCGTCTGGATGAATCCCAGCCCGGCCTTCGACAACGCCTTATCTTTCCTATACACCAGCGCGAGCCGGCGCATCAAGGGTTCCGGCGCAAGGGAAACGCCCGCCAGCAGCCCTGCCTGAACCTCTTCCCGGAAGTGCGAGGCCGCCATGAATGACAGTCCCATGCCGGCGCGTACGAACCGCTTGATCATCTCGGTGGAATCCAGTTCCATCGAGATCTGGATGCGGTCCTCCACCGGTTCCAGCCAGGCGTTCAGCTTGCTGCGCGTGGATCCGCCCTTGGGAAGAAGCAGCGGGAAGGCGGCCACCTCTTCGGAGCTGACGGAGCTCATCGAGGCCAGTTGGTGGGCGGCGGGCAGCAGCAGCCGGATCTCGTCGGTGTGTACGGGCAACACCTGCAGCCGTTTCTCCTGCACGGGCAATTGCGAGAAGCCGAAATCGGCCAGGTTGTCGACCACCGCCTCCACGACATGCGCTCCGTAACTGCGGTCCACGAGAAGCTGGACGTTGGGGAAGCGTTTCTTGAACTCCGAGAACACAGTCGGCAGCACGTAGATGCAGGTGGCCTCGTTGGCGGCGATCACCAGTTCGCCGCGCGGTGTCCGCTCCAGTTCGTTGATGGTGTCCTGGGCGCGGCGCCGCAGGTCCAGGATCTGCTCGGCGTAGTCGCAGAAGATCCGCCCGGCGGCGGTCAGCTGGATGCGGGTTCCGAGCCGCTCAAAGAGCGAAGTGTTCAGCTCCTGCTCGAGCTGCCGGATCTGGGCGCTGATGGCCGGTTGCGTCCGGAAACACGTGTGCGCAGCCTTGGAAAAGCTCTTGAGCCTGACGATCTCCAGAAAAGTATGTAGCTGGTCGAGATCCATGGGCTGGGCGTGGACGAGCCGCCACTGATGGGCGCGCCGCTTGCAGGACGGGTATCCACATATTACCATCGGGTTCATGCTCTTGAATCGCATCGCCCTTCTGCTGGCAGCCGCCGGCACGCTCTTGCGGGCCCAGGACGCCCCTGGCGCCGCCGCGCAGATCGAGCGTGGACGCTACCTGGCCGAAGAGGTCGGCAAGTGCCAGATGTGCCACTCGCCGTTGACCGAGACGGGCGACTACGACAAGGAACGGTGGATGAAGGGTGCGGTCATGAACCTGGCCCCGATCAAGCCGGTGGAGGGCTGGCACAAGACCTCTCCCGACATCACCCCCTCCGGACGCCTGTGGGAGCGCTGGGGCGAGGCGGGGCTGATCAAGTACCTGGTCACTGGGCTGAACCCGCGCGGCGGCAAAGCGGACGCTCCCATGCCCACCTACAAACTGAAGCAGGAAGATGCCGAGGCTCTTGTTGCTTACCTGAAGACCATCAAGTAGATGTCGAACCCGGCGCGGTGGCTGTTCTGGCTGGTCCTGGCTGCCGGGCCCTGCCCCGCCCTCACCCCCTCAGACGTGCTGGTGGTGGCCAACAGCCGATCTCCAGTCTCGCGGTCCATCGCGGAGTACTACAGCCGGCGGCGCGGGATTCCAGCCAACCAGATCCTCTACCTCTCCACGGCGCCGGATGAGGAGA
Source organism: Acidobacteriota bacterium (assembly GCA_016215215.1). GTDB lineage: Bacteria > Acidobacteriota > Terriglobia > Bryobacterales > Bryobacteraceae > Paludibaculum. The sequence continues at coordinate 9,360 of JACRKW010000048.1, read as the reverse complement.
TCTCGCGTGAGACCTTCCAGCGCGAGGTCGCCTCACCGATCGCCGCATTCCTCAGGAAGCAGGGCTGGGTGGACCGCGTACTGGTGCTCGTCACCACAATGGGTGTTCCGCTGAAGATCCACGGAACTTCGGGAACATCCAGCGACGCCTCCTCGGTGGATAGCGAACTCGCCTGTTTGTACCGGGCGCTGAAGGGCCAACCCGTGGGCATCGCCGGCCCCGCCAGCAATCCTTACTTCCTCAGTGAGCGGCCGTTCCGGCATCCGGAAGTCCCCATCTACCTGGTGGCCCGCCTGGCGGGCTATACGTTCGCCGACGTCCGCGCGATGGTGGATCGTGCGCTTCAGGCCGAGAACCGGGGTGTGGTGGTGCTGGACCAGAGGGGGTCCGATTTGGATGACGGGAACCTCTGGCTCAAGCGCGCCGCCAACCGCCTGCCGGCGGGCCGTGTACTGCTGGACGAATCCTCCGCGGTAGTACGAGGAACTCGCGACGTCATCGGTTACGCTTCCTGGGGCTCGAACGACGCAAACCGCAGTCAGCGCGACCTGGGCTTCCGCTACCTGCCAGGCGCCATTGTGACGGAGTACGTATCCACCGACGGACGGACGTTTGAGGAGCCACCGGCGGATTGGAACATCGGCGCCTGGGAGCAGAAAGCCGGATTGAAGTTCTGGCGCGGCTCGCCGCAGTCGCTCAGCGCCGATTTCATCCGCCAAGGCGCCACGGGGGTCTCCGGCCACGTCTACGAGCCGTTCCTTCAGTTCACTCCCCGGCCCGATGCGCTCTTCACCGCCTACCTTTCCGGACGCACGCTGGCGGAGAGCTTCTGGGCGGCCATTCCGGCCGTGAGCTGGATGAATATCGTGATCGGCGACCCGCTGTGCCGGTTGGCCGCGCCTGGACGCTGAACCCTATTTCCTGCCCGGCTTGATGTTGCTGCTCTTCGACTCAATCAGTTTGGTTCCGGAGCTCAGAGTGAACAGTTCGTCGGTCAAGCCCTGATTGATGGATACAGCATCGGCGAACATCTCGAAGTTGCGGAATCCATTCCGTTCCCGGCGCACCACCCAGGGCCACATCACGCCGCCACCCACGTCGCGGTACTTGTCAAAGATGGTGATCTCCTCGATGCGCTCGCGCGTCTTGGGGTCGCGCCGCTCCCACTGCTGCTTCACAGGCAGCTTGGTGGAGCGGTGGAACCAGACCTTGGTGGAGCGATTGTCGGAATCGGTGATGAGCACCAGTTCGCAGGGCTGATTCTCGTGGATGTCGAAGCCGAGTGAATCCATCGTCAGGCCGGGTTCTCCCATCCTCATGCGGAGCGTGTACAGGACGTTGTGAAACAGCGATTCCTGGTAGGACTTGAACACTTCGGCATCCAGCGCCTTGGCGCCGCGGTAGGTGATCTCGTAGCCGCCCTGCTCGTTGTAGACCACGTAGACGTCTTCCTTCTTGCCGAACGAGCGGTGTTCGCGCAGTCCGAAGAAGTTGGGTTGCATGGGCTCCGGCCGCGTGAGATAGCGGATGTAGAACTTCGCCCGCGACATGCCGGAGAGCTTTTCGTTGTAGAAGGAGTAGGAGCGCCCTTCCTCGACGCGGTCCTGCATGGCGAGATAGCGATCACCGCCCAGGGCCTGCAATGCCTCGTCCACCACGCGCCTGGCGCGTTCCGGCGTACGGGCATCCTGAGAGGCCAGCGGGATCCCGCCCGACAGGCAGTACGAGGTGAGAACGAACAGTGCGGCGCGCATCCTGATTCCGATTCTACTTGGCGGCCCTCAGGCTCCGCAGCACTTCTTATACTTCTTCCCGCTGCCGCACGGGCAGGGCTCGTTGCGCCCCACCTTTTCGCTACGCACGGGCGCGGGTGCGGCGGCCTCGCCGTGCTGGTGGTCCTCGGGCGGGAAATAGACCGGCTCGTAGCCGGCGCGCTCCAGGCGGCGGTCCAGCGCGACGGCGAGCGAATCCTCTTCTGACTCGCTGAGGCCGCCGGCCTTGTCCGCGATCATATCAAACAGCTTGTTCACGCTTTTCGGGGTGGTGTTGTGGTCCACGGCGAGGGCGTAGGAGAAGATGGCCTCTTCGCGCACCTCGTCGTCGTTGAACAGCGGGACCAGTTCCAGCGCCAGCTCCGGAATGGGCAACGCCCCTACGGCCTGCACCGCCTGGCGCCGGACGTCCATGTCGTCGCTGCGCAGGTTCGGTGCGATGTATTTCTTGTACCGGCTGTCCAGCGAGCGCCACATCGCCTGTAGCGCCACGGCGCGGGTCTCCGCCTCGGTGTAGGCTTCCATCATGGCGTCGTGCACGCCAGGCTCTGCGCTGGCTCCGGCCAGGCCCACGAGCGCCCCCAGCCACTCGTCCCGCTCGCCGCGCCGGCTCTTGAGCGCCTCCATCAGCGCCCCGCGCACGGCTTCCTCGCCGATTCTCTCGCCCAGCGCGCGCCAGGCCGCGCCGCGCACGCGCGCGTCAGCGTCGCCGCGCGCCAGTTCAAGCAGCCGGTCGCGAATCTCGTCGGTGTACTCCTCGTCGCAGAAGCTCATCGCCGCCCGCGCGCGGTATTCGGCGTCGCCGCAGGTGAAGAACTCCAGCACCTCTTGCGGCTCGATCTGCTCGAACAGCGGCGCCGTCTTCTCCGGGTACATGGCATAGATGTCGATCTCATCCGGCTGGTGGGGCGTGCGTACCTGGTTCAGCGCCTCCAGGCACTCCTCCAGCATTATGCGTACTTGCGGCTGATCCTCGCAGGCCGCGATGTGCTCCGAAATGACGGCTTTCATGGAGGGGTCGCAGTACAGCCCGGCCGCCAGCGCGCCCTCGTACGGATCGCGAGCCAGAGTGCCGGCGATCAGCGCCTTGATCCGCTCGTCGTGCACACCGAGCGTGGCGAGCACGAAGACGATGTCGGCGCGGTCATCCTCCTCGCATTCATCGTGGAGCTGCAGAAGCGGCTCCACCGCCGGCGCGCCGATGTCGGCCAGCGCCTCCACCAGCTCGTCGGGGATGGAATCGCCTCGCCTCTTGAGCAGCGAAATGTAGAACGGCAGCGCCGCCGGAGAGCGGAACTGCCGGTAAAGGTCGAACGCCTGCTCGGTCAGGTCCAGCAACTGCGGCTCCCGGCCGCCGGCAACCAGGCCGCCGAGCGCGGCCAGCGTCTCCTCCGGGCGCGAAAGCAGCGACTTCAGAAGCCGGTGGTCGAAGCCGATCAGGCCCCTTTCGGCCGCATCCAGTAGAGCCTGTGCGGGAGTTGCATCGAACTGAGCGGGCAGAATCATCATGGCACTTCCAGGTTGACAGATCCTTCAAGCGCACGAAGGCCCGCGGCGCTTTCCAGCGCGGCGGGCCTTCTCGCTTTGCGTTGAGCCTACTGCGGCTCTTCCTGCTTGTTGACCACCAGAGTCACCTCGGTGCTGACCTCTCGGTGCAGCTTGATGGTGACCTTGTGCTCGCCCAGCGTCTTGACAGGCGCTTCCAGCACGATCTTCTTCCGATCGATGGTGTAGCCCTGCTTTTCGAGCATCTCGGCGATGTCCTTGGCCGTCACGGAGCCGAACAGCACGTCCGCCTCGCCGGCCTTCTGCGTGGTGGTCAGGGTCACAGCGGCCAGCATCCTGGCCAGCTCCTCGGCGCCCGACTTCTCCTTGGCCTCGCGGCGCAGCGCCGCCTGGCGTTCCTGCTCCACGATCTTCTTGTTGGAATCACTGGCCGCCACGGCCAGTTTCTTCGGCAGCAGGAAGTTGCGCGCGTAACCGGCGGCGACCTTCACCACCTGGCCGCGCGAACCCAGCTTCTCGACGTCTTCACGAAGGATGACTTCCATGGGCGTTATCTCTCCCTCTCAGAGCCGCTGGCAAAAGGCAGCAGGGCGATGTTGCGGGCCAGCTTGATGGCCTCGGTGATGCGCCGCTGGTTCTGGGCGTTCAGGCCCGAGATGCGGCGAGGCACGATCTTGCCGCGCTCGGTGATGAACTGTTGCAGCAGCCGCGTGTCCTTGTAGTCGATGTAATCGATCTTTTCGATACAGATCCGGTCGACCTTCTTGCGGCGGAAATACTGGCGCTTGCCCGTGGCGATGGCCTTGTCCGAGCCGGTCGGCCTCTGGGAAGCGGCGATGGGGCGTCCACCTCTTTGTTCTGCCATGGTGTCCTCTCTCCTTCTTCCTTATTCCTGGGCTTCCGCCGCCGGAGCGGCCTCAACCACCGGTGCAGCTTCAACCGCCGGCGCACCTGGCGCCGGCGAGGCCGGAACGGGCGATCCCGGCGCAGCCGGGACCGGAGACGCCGCCGGAGAGGGGCGCTCCACCGGAGGCCGCCGCTTGGCGCGCTTCTCGCGCTGCTTGGTGCGCTTCTCCAGCTTCTTCAGCTTCTCGTCGATTCGCACCGAGATGAACTTGATCACCATGTCGGTGACCCTCATCCGGCGCTCCACTTCCTTCACCACGTCCGGTCCGGCGGTGAACTGGACCAGCACGTAGAAGCCTTCGCTGCGCTTCTCCACGCGGTAGGCGAGCTTCCGCACGCCCCACTTGTCCACCTTGTCTACGGTACCGCCGCCGCTGGTGATCACGTTCTTCACCTGTTCGATGAAACCGTCGATCTCCTCTTCAGGAGCGTCTGGGCGAACGATGAACAGCTCTTCGTAAATCCTCATTCTTCCTCTCTTTTCGCGCCCTCCGCGCGGCGGTTGAAAGCCGCCATGGCCTTATCGACGCCTTGGGCGATCATGGACTCCACCGCCGCACTTGCCTTGTCCAGCAGTTCGTCCAGTTCCTTCTTCTGCCCGCCCTTGAACGGAGCGAGCACAAACTTCGCGCCATCCCGGACCGGCCGGCCCGGATGGATGCCCAGCCGCAGCCGGGCAAATTCCTCAGTTCCCAGGCACCGGATGACGTCGCTCACTCCGTTGTGCCCGGCCGCGGACCCCTTCGGCCGGATCCGCATCGCCTGCCACGGCAGATCCATCTCGTCGTAGATCAGGATCAGCCGGTCCGGCTTCAACCCGTACTTCTCCAGCAGCCCTTTCACCGGCTGCCCGCTCAGGTTCATGAACGACTGCGGTTTGGCCAGCAGCGCCGGCCTTCCCTCAACCGTTCCCAAACCCGTCACTGCCCGGCATTCCAGCCGGCTCATGCGCACATTCTGCCGCGCGGCCAGCCTGTCCACCGCCAGAAAACCGAGATTGTGCGGCGTGTTTTCGTACTCGGGGCCGGGGTTGCCCAGCCCCACAACGACAATCTCGGGATCCGGCATGAACCTTCACCACAGCGGCGGCGGCTACTTCTTCTTCTTCTCGCCCTTGTCCTCGGCGCCCTCTTCTTCCTTCTTGCCCTTCTTCACAACTTCGGGCTCGGCGGCCTTGGCGGCGCCCTCGGCGGCCTCCTCGGTCTTCTCCTCGGCGCCGCGCACGTTGATCACGTGCGAAATCACCAGCTCGGGTGAGCTGATGAGCTTCATCGACCCCGTCAAAGGCACCTGGCTGGCGCGCAGGCTCTGGCCGAGCATCATCTCCGTCACGTCGATGTCGAACTTCTCCGGAATCTCGTCCGGCAGGCACTCGATTTCGATTTCGCGCGAGATCACCTCGTGCAGGCCGCCCTGCTGCTTGACGCCCTTCGGGTCGCCCAGCGTATGCACCGGCACTTTCACGTTCAGGCGCTTGGTCAGGTCAATCCGCAGCATGTCGACGTGCAGCAGGTTGTTCTTCACCGGGTCGTGCTGCCAGTCCACGACCACCACGGGAGTGTTCTCCACGCCGGCGATGTCGACATTGAAAATCGTGTTCACTCCCGACGAGGAGTGCAGGATCTTGTTCACTTCCTTGGGGCTCACGGTCACGGCCACGGAGTCCTTGCCCGTGCCGTACACCACGGCGGGGATTCGCGCCGCGACCCGCAGCCGCCGCGCCTCGTTCTTGCCCCGCGACGCGCGCGTTTCGGCGGCAATGGTGATGTCCTTACGCATGATTAGCTCCTATCGCTTCACACAAACAGAGAACTGACGGACGTCTCCTCGTGGATGCTCTGGATGGCCCGCGCCAGCAGGCCGGCCACCGAAAGCACGCGGATCTTACCGCAGGCGGCCGCATCCGGCCGCAGAGGGATCGAGTCCGAAAACACAACTTCCTTCAACCGGGAATCCTGAATCCGTTGCACCGCCGCACCCGACAACACCGCGTGCGTGGCGCACGCCGTCACGCTGGCGGCGCCGGATTCCAGCAGCGCCTCGGTCGCCTTCACCAGCGTTCCGGCGGTGTCGATCAGGTCGTCGATGATCAGGCAATCCCGTCCTTCCACGTCGCCGATGATGTGCATGATCTCGGCCACGTTGGGCTGGTCCCGCCGCTTGTCGATGATCGCCAGCGGAGCGTCCAACCGCTTGGCGATCGCCCGGGCGCGCTCCACGCCGCCCGCATCGGGCGATACCACGATCAGATTCTCGGCCTCCGCGCTGGAACGGAAATGCTCGATCATCACTGGAGCGGCGAACAGGTGATCCACGGGGATGTCGAAGAAGCCCTGGATCTGCGCGGCGTGCAGGTCCAGCGAGAGCACCCGGTCGGCCCCGGCGCGCTCCAGCATGCTGGCCACCACCTTGGCCGAAATCGGCACGCGCGAGCGGTCCTTGCGGTCCTGCCGGGCGTAGCCGTAGTAGGGCAGCACGGCCGTGATCCTGTCGGCCGACGCCCGCTTCAGGGCGTCGATCATGAGCAGCAGCTCCATGATGTGCTTGTCCGACGGCGTGCAGGTGGACTGGACGACGAAAACGTCGTTGCCGCGCACGTTCTCCTCGATCTGTACCCAGATCTCGCCGTCGGAAAAGGTCTTGACGATGGCCCCGCCCAATTCCACGCCGAGCCCAGCGCAGATGGCCCGCGCCAGTTCGGGATTCGAATTGCCACAGAGCACTTTCAATCGGTCGCTCGACTTCGAACTCATGATGCGTAAAGACTTCGGGGCGGCCATGCGTCGTCTACCACGTGTTCACGCAGACTGGCGGACAAACGCGCGCGGTATTGCCGCCGCGTCAAAACTGTTGTTGAGAAAACCTGGAGAGGCTCCGTGCGGAATTGCGGAAGGGCTCCCTGCAGTTTGGCTTGGTTTGGAAACACCCCGAAGAGTGCTGCCCCGCTGCCGGAGAGCCGTGCAACATGAGCCCCAAGCCGTTCGAGTTTTCTCTGCCACCGCTTCAACTCCGGATGAAGCTGAAAGACGGCATCCTCGAAGTCGTTCTCCGCGTCAGACGCAAGATACGCCTGCCAGACAAACGACTGGAAAACATCTAGTTTAGGGAACTGCGCCGCGGAAGTCAACTCGGGCCTGGCGAGCGCCTTGTAAGCCTCGGCGGTCTAGACGTGAATCGGCGGCGCCAGCACCAGCACCGGCTTCGGAAGCGCTTCCGGCAAAGGGTAGATCTCCTCCCCCCGCCCGATGCCCAGCGCCGTCCCACCCACAAGGAAGAACGGCACATCGCTCCCCAGTTGCGCCCCCAGCCGCATCAACTCCGGGAGCGGCGTATCGCGCCCGGTCAGCGCCGGCAAGGCCAGCAGCACCGCCGCCGCGTCTGACGAGCCGCCGCCCAGCCCGCCGCCCATGGGGATGCGCTTGGCAAGCTTCATCCGCAGCTGCCCGCGCGCTTTCCGCTCCTCGAAGAAAAGCCGCGCCGCACGCGTCACCAGGTTGTTCTCTATCCCCAGCGCGTCTTCCAGTTCGATGGAGACGCCGCGCCCGGGTATGAACTCGAATTCCAGCGTGTCGTGCAGTCCGATGGACTGAAACACCGTGCGCAGTTCGTGAAAACCGTCCCCCCGCCGTGCGCCCACCTTCAGGCTCAGGTTGATCTTGGCGTGCGCCCGGACTCTGGCTTTGCGCGGTTCCACGTCAGTAATGCAGCAGCGAGAAGATCTCCCGCCCCGGCAGCTTGGCCCGGCCGTTCAGGAAGTCCAGTTCGATCAGGAAGCCCAGGCCCAGCACCGTGCCGCCCAGCCGCTCCACAAGCTGCGCTACCGCCGCCGCCGTGCCGCCGGTGGCCAGCACGTCGTCGATGATCAGTACCTTCATGCCGGGCCGGATGGCGTCCTTGTGCATCTGGAGCCTGTCTGTGCCGTACTCCAGCGCGTACTCCACGGTCTCAGTCTCGGCCGGGAGCTTGCCGGGCTTGCGTACCGGGACGAAGCCCGCGCCCAACTCATATGCCATCGCCGGGGCGAAGAAGAAGCCTCGCGCTTCGATGCCCACCACAACGTCCACGTCGATGCCGGCATAGCGGGCCTTCAACGCGTCGATGGTGGCGCGCCACCCGGCGGGGTCCTTGAGCAGAGTGGTGATGTCGTAGAAATTGATGCCCGGTTTGGGAAAGTCCGGGACTTCGCGGATCAGGCTTTTCAGATCTGTCATAAGGGGGAGCGGGTTAGTGTCTGATCACGAACCCATCTGATTGTAGCAAGTCCGCCACGGAAGCCTCGCGCTCTTCCACGCCTCTCACATCGCTGAATCGAGGGCCCCTGTGCAGCCAGCCGGAGAAGGCACTGAGCTGCTCCGAAGTGCCTGCGGCGCACGCCTCCACGCTGCCGTCGTCGCGGTTGCGCACCCATCCGCGGACGCCCACCTCAACCGCCCGGGCCTGGGCGAAGTACCGGTAGCCCACTCCCTGTACCCTGCCCCGCACCACGTACACTCGCACCACCACTTCCGTCTGCTTGGCCATGCCTCATTATGCCCCCGTGCGGCGATACAATCTGAGTGTCCATGCCCTTTCCAACTCACCGTCCCCGCCGCCTCCGCACCAGCGAACCCATGCGCCGCCTGGTGCGTGAAACCCGCCTTGCCCCATCGGACTTCATCCTCCCCCTGTTCGCGGTCGAGGGTGAGGGCTACCGCCGGGAGATCGGCTCCATGCCCGGTAACTACCAACTCTCCGTCGACGAGATCGTCAAGGAGTGCGAGGTGTGCCATTCGCTCGGCATCGGCGGCGTGATCCTGTTCGGCATCCCCGATGAAAAGGACGAATGCGCCTCGCAGGCATACGCCGAGAGAGGCATCGTGCAGCGCGCCGTAGCCGCCATCAAGCGCGCCGTGCCGGATCTGCTGGTCATCACCGACGTCTGCAACTGCGAATACACCAGCCACGGCCACTGCGGCAAGATCGTGGGTGAGGATGTGGACAACGACGCCACGCTGGCTTGGCTGGCTGCTTCAGCCGTCTCCCACGCCCGCGCCGGGGCCGACATCGTCGCGCCCTCAGACATGATGGACGGTCGCGTGGCCGCCATCCGGGCCGCACTGGACACGGCCGGCTTCCAGAAGACGCCCATCCTCTCTTATGCGGCCAAGTACGCCAGCGCCTTCTACGGGCCGTTCCG
>JACRKW010000047.1 GCA_016215215.1 Acidobacteriota bacterium | reverse complement strand
TTCCCTCTTCCCCTGTTTCTACGGCGGCGGCGGCTCCTGCGCCTTCCACCGCCGCAAGTTCCTGGAGCTCGGCGGCTTTGACCATCTCCTGCGCCCCTTCTACCTGGAGGACACCGACCTTGGCTACATGGCGTGGAAACGAGGCTGGAAGGTCCTCTACCAGCCGGCCAGCAAGGTCTGGCACGAGCACCGCGGCACCATCGGCAAGAAGTTCAGCCAGCGCTATATCGACGGCGTGCTCAAGAAGAACTTCCTCCTCTTCTGCTGGAAGAACGTCCACGAGCCGGCCCGCCTGGCCGGCCATTTCTTCTACGCCTGGGCCGGCGCGCTGCTCAGCCTGCTGGCCGGCGACTCGCCCGAACGGGCCAGCCTCCCGGGTCTCGCCCGCGCCTGCCTGCAGTTGCCCGGCGCGATAGCCGCCCGCTGGCGCGCGCGTACCCTCTCCGTCATCAGCGACAGTGAGGCCTTCCGCAGGCCCATGGCGGGCTACTTCAGGGACCGTTTCCAGGCTGTCTCTCCAGACCCCTCCCGGTTGAGCGTTCTGTTCGTCTCCCCCTACCCCATCTGCCCGCCCATCCACGGCGGCGCGGTGTTCATGAACGAGACCGTGCGCCAACTGGGCCGCCTCGCCGACCTCCACGTCGTCACTCTGGTGGACGACCCCAAGGAGATGCAGGCCCACGCCGCCTTGCTCGACTCTGTGCGCTCCATCGAATTCATCGTCCGCCTGGAGGGCCAGCCCAAGGGCATCGGCGCGCTGACGCCCTTTGCCGTGCGTGAGTTCTATGACCAGGAACTCGAGTGGCTCATTCACCGCCAGATCTACAACAAGAGCATCGACGTGGTTCAGTTGGAGTACACCAACATGGGGCAGTACGCCGGCCCCTACCGGCAGATCGCCTGGACGCTGTTCGAGCACGACGTCTACTTCCAGTCCATTGGCCGCCAGCTCGGCGGCATGAAGCCGCTCACGCGCGTGAAGGGCTTTATGGAGTACCTGCGTGCCATGCGCTATGAGCTCCAGCTCCTGCCAAAGCTCGACGAGATTCAAACCTGCACCGGGGAGAACTCCGGCTACCTGCTGTCCTTCCTCCCCGAGCTCAAGGGGCGCATCCACCATCACCTGCGCGCAGGCATCGACACGTCGGCCTACCAGTTCACCGCCGCAGGCCGCCGCCCCAAGACCATGCTCTTTCTCGGCAGCTTCCGCCATCTGCCCAACCAGGAAGCGTTGCGCTGGTTCCTTCACCAGGTGATGCCGCTGGTGCTGGAACGCGAACCCGAGGCCAGGCTCATCGTCATCGGCTCGGATCCGCCCGCCGCCCACACCATTCCCACTTTCAATGGAGCGGTGGAGTTGGCAGGCTTTGTCGACGATATCCGCCGCCCGCTGTGCGAGTACGCCGTGTTTGTGTGCCCCATCCTGAGCGGCTCCGGCGTGCGCGTAAAGCTGCTGGAGGCCTTCGCGTCAGGCATTCCCACGGCTTCCACGCGAATCGGCGCCGAGGGCCTGACCACCGAGGACGGTCTCTACTGCCGGCTCGCCGACACGCCTGGGGATTTCGCCGAGCGAATTCTTGCCCTGCTCGCCAACCCGCACGAAGCGGCGGATATGGCAGCCCGAGCCCGGGAGTTCGTCGTGGCCCAGAGGGACATCGCATCCATGACCCGCGACCTGGAGAGCATCTACAGACGCACGCTCGCGGCGAAGGCCGCGGCACGCTGACGGCCATCTACCAGGGCCGGAATCCCGGCTTCTTCTGCCCGCCCGCGGCCTTCTCAATGGCCTTCTCCAGCCGTCCGGCCACTTCGCGCGCGGTACTATTCAGATCGTCCGGTCGCGTCGATTTCGGACGCTCGTAGGTCGACCACACCACAGAGCGGCTGGACCGGTGCACGAGGAACACGGTTCCCTTCCCCCGCCCCAGCGAGCTGGTCCGATCCTGCGGCGTGGTCTTTAGGTCAAACGCGGAGGGTGACTTCTCCGTATCTTCCGAGTCTTCATCTTTCGCCTTAGGCGTGGGGGGAGGTTCGGGCTTCGGCGTCGGATACAGTTCTTCCAGTTTCTTCTCGAAACCCTTGCCCAGCCTTTCGGTGAGGATGGCGTCGGCCTTGGCCGGATCGGTCACCACCTGCAGAACGCCGCCGCGGGCCACGTGATCGGCAAGAAACTGGTCGAACTGCGAGCCCATGCCCAAGATGTAGACATTCTTGATCTGCAGCAGCTCAGGGCCGGCCTGGCTGGTAACCCGTTGATTCGCGGTGCCTTCCGCCGGTGCCGGGGCAGCCGTCACCAGCGGCGCCGCTGGCACTGTGGGCTGCGCCGGAGCCGCGGCCGGAGCCTGCTGCATCAAGAGAAGGAAGGCAAAAGTCAGCATTTCAATACCTCATCATATCCCGCCACACTTACAATAGACGTTTTGCACTCCGTGAAAGACGGACCGCCACTTGTACAAAGACCTCAAGATCACAGTCGTCATCCCGTGCCTCAACGAAGAGCAGGGCATCCAGCAGGTTCTCAGCAGCATGCCCTCCTTCGTCGATGAGGTCATCGTCGTCGACAACGCATCCACAGACCGCACCCCCGACGTCGCCGGCAACCTCGGCGCCATCGTGATCCGCGAGGATGTCCGGGGCTACGGCAGGAGCTACAAGAAAGGCTTCTCCATGGCCACCGGCGACGTCATCGTCACCCTTGACGGCGACCACTCCTACCCGCCCGACGCCATCAGCTACCTGCTGGAAGCCTTCCTCCACCTGGAGGCGGACTTCCTCAACGCCTCCCGCTTTCCAGTGCGCGACAAGCGGGCCATGAGCTTCAAACACAAATTCGGCAACCTGGTGCTCTCCATCGCCATGTCGCTGCTGTTCTTCCGCTGGGTGAGGGATTCGCAGAGCGGCATGTGGGTCTTCCGCCGGGAGATCCTCAGCAAGATGCGCCTGGAGTCCGACGGCATGGCCTTCTCCGAGGAGATCAAGATCGAAGCGCTGCTCCATCCCACGGCCCGCTTCGAGGAGATCTCCATCATGTACTCCTCCCGCCTGGGCGAGATCAAACTCAATCCCTGGCGCGACGGATTCCGCAATCTGTTCTTCCTCCTGAAAAAGCGCTTTGCCAGGCGGCCCTAGTGGTGGTAAGCTACTCTCAGCCTGCCTGTGTTGCCGCCTGCATCTCAGTGAGCGGCGGATTCCCAATCACCCCTGGACGGAAGCCTTTTGTGCCGCGTGGATAGCACGATGCCGGGCGACGTGACGGTCATCATCCCCAACTGGAACGGCGCTGGACGGCTGGAGCGCGCGCTGGATTCGCTTGCCGCGCAGACCACGCCGCCGGCCTTGATTCTGGTTGTGGACAACGGCTCCACGGACGGTTCGGCCGATGCCGCCGCCGCGCGTGGGGCGGCGGTGCTCAGCTTGGAACGCAACTACGGCTTCAGCCGGGCGGTGAATGAGGGAGTGAGCGCGAGCGTAACGGAATGGGTGGCAATCGTCAACAACGACGTGGTACTGGAGCGGCAGTGGCTGGAGAGACTGCTGGCCGCCGCTCAGGGCATGCAGTTTGCGGTCCCGCTGCTGGTCAACTTGCGGGATCCGGCGCGGCTCGACGGGTGCTTCGACCTGCTGGCCCGTTCGGGTTGCGCCTGGCGGGCCGGCAACGGCATGCCGGATGCGCCCCGCTTCCGGCAGCCGCGCCAGGTGTCGTCTCCTCCACTGACTGCAGCGCTGTTGCGCCGCGACCTCTTCCAAAGCTTGGGGCCGCTCGACGACCGCTTCGAATCCTACATGGAGGACGTCGAGTTCGGCTTGCGTTGCACTCTCGCCGGCATGATGGGCGCCTATTGTCCGGAAGCTGTCGCCCGTCACGAAGGCAGCGCCACCCTTGGCGCCTGGAGCTCCGCCATGGTGGAGCTCATCTCGCGCAATCAGGTTCTGCTCATCGCCAAACACTATCCTCCGGGCTGGTTCAGACGGATGGGCTTGGCTGTCCTCACGGGGCAGTTGCTTTGGGGCGCGCTGGCGCTCAAGCATGGCGCCGGCTGGGCATGGCTGAAAGGCAAGTGGCGCGGACTCAGGGCCTGGAGCCAATTCCGCTCCACGCCGTCCGCCAACACCGCCGAAACTATCGAACGATGCCTCCTCTCCAGCGAAGGGGAGATTCGAAAACTCCAGCAGGGCCAAGACGCCGAGGCATATTGGAGTGTATACTTTCGCTTGGCCCGGTGATCGGAAGATAGGTATGAGGTTGGGTGCCGTCATCATCGGTTTCAACTCCGCCGCCCAAATCGGCGCCTGCCTCGATTCCTGCCTGCGTTACTCGTCTGAGTTCCCAGCCGGCATCGTTGTCATCGACAACGCTTCCACCGATGAAACCGCGCCGCTTGCCCGGCGCGAAGGCGTCAACGTGGTGGTGAATTGCGCCAACCGTGGCTTCGCCGCCGCGGTGAACCAGGGCTTCCATCTGTTGGCAGACGCTGAAGCGGTGCTGGTACTGAATCCCGACGTGGTTCTATTGAGTTCGCCGGCGGTGCTTGCCAGGGAGCTGGCCGACCCGCGAACCGGCGCCGTGGCGGGCATGTTGCTGGGTTCTGACGGCCGTCCGCAGGCCGGATTTCAGGCGCGCCGCTTCCCCACCGCCGCCGCACTGGCCTTCGAAAGCCTGGGACTGAACCGGCTTTGGGCCGGCAACCCGGTCAACCGTCATTACCGCTGCCTGGACCTCAATCCCAGGCTGCCCGCCGCCGTCGAACAGCCTCCGGCCGCATGCCTGTTGATCCGCCGTGCCGCGTGGCTCCAGGTGGGCGGATTCGACGAAGGCTATTTCCCTGTCTGGTTTGAGGATGTTGATTTTCTGGAGCGGCTGGCCGCTGCCGGTTGGATAGCGCGGTACACGCCAATCTTCCAGGCCCGTCACGCCGGCGGGCACTCCGTTTCCTCCGTCGGCTGGGGCACCCGCCAGCTATACTGGTATGGTAGCCTTCTGAGATACATATCCCGCCGGTTCCGGGCTCCGGCCCGGTGGTTGGTCGGTGGGTGTGTTGTCGTAGGATTGGTTCCGCGAACAGTAACGGGGATGTTCCTGCAGCGGTCCATCCAGCCTCTGTTGGTTTGTGATAAAGTGATGCGGCTCGCAGGTGTTTATCTCTGGAACGGACGTGCCGCGGCACGCCTCCAAGAGCGTCGCCGGCAAGCAGTTGAGGAGTGTGGGCCTTCGGCCTTGTGAGACGAGTCCAGGATTCGTTCGCCGGATCTTATCATGGCTTCAAATGATTTAGTCACGGTCACTATCGTGACCTACAACAGCGGGCGGTACATCAAGCGATGTCTTGAGTCCGTTTTGGCGCAGAAGGGTCCGCAGATCGAAATCGTCGTCGTTGACAACAACTCCACCGACGGCACCTGCGACATTCTGGAACGCTACGAAGACCGCTGCCACATCGTCCACAACAACCGGAACATGGGCTTTGCCGCGGCGCAGAACCAGGCCATCAATCTGTCGCGCGGGAATTGGGTGTTGACGCTCAACCCCGATGTCATGCTGATGCCCTATTTCATTCAGGCGCTGCTCGAGGCCGGCCGCCTGGACAACCGCATCGGCTCGGTCTGCGGCAAGTTGCTCACCATGAGCCCGGACTTCGACATCGACGCCAAACCGCGAGTCGATTCCACCGGCATCTACTTCACGCCCAACCTCCGCCACCTGGACCGCGGCAGCCGCGAAATCGATAACGGCCACTACCTCAAGCGCGAGTATGTCTTCGGCGCAACCGCCGCAGCCGCTCTCTACAGGCGCTCCATGATCGACGACATCTCGGTGAACGGCGAGTTCTTCGACACCGAGTTTTTCGTCTACCGCGAAGACGCCGACGTGGCCTGGCGCGCGCAGCTCCTAGGCTGGCGTTGTCTCTATACCCCGTACGCCCGCGGGTACCACGTTCGCGCCGTCCTGCCCGGCAATCGCCGCGCGCTGCCCAAAGAGATCAACATGCACTCGGTGAAGAATCGCTTCCTGATGCGCATCAAGAATATGAGCGCCGATCTCTACAAGCGCCACTGGCTTTCCATCACCGCCCGCGATGTGGTGGTCGTCTCCTGTTGCCTCCTCTACGAGCACTACTCTTTGCGCGCATTCTGGAAGGTGCTGCGGCAGTGGAGCAACGTGCTGGAGAAACGCCGCCAGATCATGACTCGCAAGCGCGTCAGCGATGAGTACATGGCCGGCTGGTTCCATTACAGTCCGGTGAGCCGTCCGGCGCCGAAGAAGAACACAAGCATGATCGCCGCCCGCTCCCGCGCACAAACCGCCGAGACATAAACACCTCCCGGCCACGCTTCACTAATGCGCATCGCCCTGCTCGGAACCCGCGGCATCCCGGCCCGCTATGGGGGCTTCGAGACCTTCGCCGAGGAGCTCTCCGTGCGTCTGGCCGCCAGGGGCCACCAGGTCACCGTCTACTGCCGAGAAGCATACGCCGAGCCCGTCTACCAAGGCGTCCAACTCCGTCACCTGCCCGCCGTGCGGCACAAGTACGCCGAGACCATCACCCATACCTTCCTCTCCACTCTGGACCTGATGAAGCACCCGCACGACGTCGCGCTCTACTGCAACGGGGCCAACGCCATCTTCACACCGCTGGCCCGCATGGCCGGTATGAGAGTAGCTCTCAACGTGGACGGCCTGGAACGCAAACGTAAGAAATGGAATGCGCTGGCGCGCGCCTGGTACCACGTCTCCGAAGTCCTCTCCACCTTCTGCCCGGACGAGATTGTCACCGACGCCCGCCAGATCCGCGACTACTACCACCAGCGCTACGGCGCCGATTCCACCTTCATCCCCTACGGCGCGCCTACCGGCAAGCTCGGCTCCACCTCCGTGCTCGATACGTTAGGGCTCACACCCGGCGCCTATTTTCTCTACGTCACCCGCTTCGAGCCCGAGAACAACCCCCTGATGGTCCGGCGGGCCTTCGAGAAGGTGGGCACGGATCTGAAGCTCGCCCTGGTCGGCGATGCTCCCTATGCCGCGGAGTACATCGCCCAGGTGCGCGACACCACCGATGCCCGTGTGATCCTGCCCGGCGCCATCTACGGACAGGGCTACCACGAGCTGCAGTCGCACAGCTTTGCTTATGTCCATGCCACCGAAGTCGGCGGCACCCACCCCGCATTGATCGAGGCCATGGGCCGCGGCGCGCTGGTGCTTTACCTGATGACAGATGAAAACCACGAGGTCGCCGGCGGCGTGGGAATCCCGTTCCGCGATGAAGAACAGCTGGCTGCGCGCATGAGGGAGGCCCTGGCCATGGACCCCGAACGGCGCCGGCAGTACGGCGACGCCGCGCTGCGCCGGGTGATGGAGCGTTACAGTTGGGATGCCGTCACCAGCCAGTACGAGCGGCTGTTCGAGCGCCTTCTGGGAGGCTCCCGCTGATGCATCGCACCTGGGCCGAAATCTCGCTCGACCGTATCGCGGCCAACTACCACGCGCTCCGCGCCGAGGCCGGCGAGCAAGTGATCACCGCCCCGGTGGTCAAGGCCAACGCATACGGCCACGGCTCGGCGGAAGTAGCGCGGCGCCTCGAAGCCGAAGGCGCGCCCTGGTTCTGCGTCAGCAACGCAGACGAAGGAGTTGTCCTCCGCGACGCCGGCATCTCCGCGCGCATTCTGGTCATGGGCGGCTTCCTCGACTTTGAACGCGAAACGATGCTGGGCTACGACCTCACACCCGTGGTCCACTGCCCGGCGCAGCTCCGCGACCTCGATCGTCTCGCCGGCCACAGTGGATGCAGCCTGACGTATCACTTGAAGCTCGACACCGGCATGGGGAGGCTGGGCGCGCGCGCACCGCTGCCGGAACTCATCGAGGCCGTCCGCCAGGCCCGCCACGCGCACCTGGAAGGCCTGATGACCCATTTCGCTTCGGCAAACGACTTCGTCTCCGGCCAGACCGCGGAGCAGATGGCTGGCTTTGAGAGCGCCGTACAGACCTTCCGCGCCGCCGG
>JACRKW010000046.1 GCA_016215215.1 Acidobacteriota bacterium | reverse complement strand
CCGCTGTACCTCGCAGCGCCGAGCGCTGGCGCTGTTAAAAGCAGGGAGGCACTGACAGAACCCAGCCTGCTTGTCCATTGCCGGAGGCGGCACGGGCGGCGCCGGACCTCTCGCGCAGGATCCGGGCAACGTATTCTTGCGAAGGCACGCCAGCCGGGCCCACGGGTACGGAGGCTTCGAAGTCCAGCAGGTTCTTCAACGCCACCAGTTCCAGATCTCCGTTCGTGCCTCTTCGCCTTACCAGACGGGGGAGCCACTCATCGCCGGATGACTGGACAAGTCTCGGCCCCAGCGGTCCATCGACGGCGACGCGCAACCGGTTCGCTCCGAAATCGACTCCGATTACTCGCAAGCAGGCGCTCCAGCCGGCCGGGCCGGCAACATCGAGTTCCTCGCGCATTCAGTGCTGATCCCACGGGCCTCAAGGGAGCCCTGGCCGGTTTGCCCTTGTGGCTGTACGGCTCCAAAATGCCCGCCGAATCGCGACATGACTGTTCCTCGGGCTTTCCTTCCGTTCTGTTCAGCGGCTGATGAGACCGCTGGTGATCACTTGTCCTCCTGTGGACCTCGGTCCGGCTAGCCAGGAGTCCTCTCCGCAGGCTGGGCAGATCCGCTCTCCGCCCAAGGCCACGCCGCAGCTGGGGCACTTGGCCCCAGCACCCTTCGGCTGCTTCCTTTCGGCTTCAGCAATGGCTGCCATCAGACGGGTAGCAAACTCAGCGAGTTTCTTCGCGGCCGCCATCGGGCTACGGGCGAAGTCGCCCTCCAAAGTCTCCAACTCCTCCAGGAACCGATCGCCCGCTTCCCGGTCCAACGGGGCAAGGCGCCCCATGATGGCGGCTCGCATCCCGAGCAGCAGCGTGACCTCGGGCGGCAGGTTGTTGAGCTCACGTTCGAGCAGCGTGACTTGCTGGGTCATCGCCTTGCGGTCGTCCTTCGCCGCCACCTCCTGGAGTTGCTCTACCGCCTGATTGATCTGATAGGCCTTCTCCGCGCCCAGCGCCCAAGGATACTGGTTGGCAATGAACATGGCGAATCCGCAGGCGTTCTCAACCCTGGTCTTCAACGGGTCTGTTGGCGGCGACGGCGGCTTGACGCCCATGTCATCCACGCGCGCCTTGAGCTGCTTGGCGGCATCGAGCGCTGCGTGGAAATGCTCTCCCCTCAGCTTGTTGAAGACTTCTCCGCGGCCGTGTTCGACCTCCCGGAGCTCCTCCACCGTGAGGGCCTGCTTCTTCTCGTGAATGGATCGCTCGAGATCCTCCAGCATCTCCACTGCCCTCTGATCGGCCCCTCCCTTCACGATCATCGGCATCAGGTCGGTTCCGTCCTGCAGGTGCGCGGTCAGTTCGAAGATGCAGTCCTTGTCCAGCCAGAGACAGATCAGGACCGGCGTGTTTGCGGGCAGGCCCGCGGGCAGGAACACGATCGCCTCGCCTTGCTTCTCATTGGCGCTGGCCTTCTCCGTGTTTTCGCCGCCATACACGGGGATACTCAGAATACGCTGGTTGACGCGCGTCGTCCCGAACGTCCGTGTCTCCGGTTCCTGCGTGGGGAACGGATCGTTCTTGTGGATAAAGATGTTGAAGGTGTCGCCGATCGACTTCGTTCCGTAGTGGAACGCGGCAATACCACCGGGGATTTCAAAGCTGTCGCCATCGCCGTCGGCGGCCTGTGCCGGTGCGTCCTCGAGCCGGAGCGGCGCTTTGCAGTTGGCGCATCGTTCGGCGGTAGCCGGATTCATGTGCCCGCAGACTCGCCTTGGGTCGGAGGGATCCGGCCCCTGGCAGGCGACTTCGCGTTCGCCAATTCGCGCTGCCACCACCGCCGCGCCCATGGCGACGCAGTGCTTGGGGTGGATATCAGTAAACACCTTGTCCTTGCCGAAGGTCTGCCTGAGCCGCTCCTGCACCAGCGGCACGTTTGTCGCATTGCCGGCAAGAAGGACGCAATGTACTTGATCCTTGGTCAATCCCGCCGCATGCAGTGCGCGCTGGCTGAGTTCGAGGGTTCGATCCACGAGCGGGGAGATCAATCGCTCGAAATCGTCCCGGGTGAGGTCCACCCGAACGTCCAGCGGATCTCCGTCGGAGTCCTTGAGCATGCCGGGCAGCAGCAAGGTGGCCGATGACGACGCGCTGAGGCGTTCCTTCAGCTCGCGAGCCTTCTTGCGTAGCGCCACCATGAAGCGAGGCGTGCCCGTGGGATCAACGCCGTATTCCTCCTTGATCTGATCGACGGCGTACTCGATGATCACCTGGTCGAAGTTATCGCCGCCCAGCCACATGTCGCCCTGCAGGTTCAGCGGGGCAATGATATTGCCTCCCCACATCAGCACACTGATATCGAAGGTCCCTCCGCCAAGGTCGTAGACCAGCAGGTACTTCGGCTCCTCGCTGCTCTGGTTCTCGATTCCGAAGGCGATGGCGGCGGCCGTGGGCTCGTCCAGAATCTGAGTGACAACCAGGCCGGCCTTCAAGCCGGCGCGCCGCGTCGCGTCCTTCTGAATCTGGCCGAAATACGCGGGCGTCGTGATGACCGCATGCGTCACCTCCGCGTTCAGCCGCATCTCGGCGTCTTCCTTGATCTTGCGCAGGATCATGGCCGATATTTCGATCGGCGAATACTCCTTGCCTCCCATCACCACACTGACGCTGTCGGTGGTGCCGTCACTGGGCTGTACGATGTCGTACAGGGCCCACTGGCGGATCTTCTTCACTTCCGCGTCGGAGACCGCCCGGCCCATCAGCCGCTTCACGGAGCTGATGGTGTCCTTGGGCGCCATCTCCCAGTTGTCTTCCGCCACGTCACCCACCAGCAGTTCGGGGTCTCCCCCGGCCTGCTTGCCCTTCTTTTTCAACAAGCCCACGATGGAGCGGATGCTGGGCTTGCCCTCCTTGCTGTTCAGCACCCTGGCGCGAACGTCGTCCGCCACGGCAACCACTGAATTCGTCGTCCCAAGATCGATACCGATGATTCTGCCCATGGTGTTTCACTCCCTCAGTCAGCCTGTTCTTCTTCCATCGCCTCCGCTTCGCCGCCTTCGTTTCTCACCACCCGGACCTCCGCTTTGCGCAGCACCTTGCCGCGCCGCACGTAACCGCACTTGATCTCCTCGACGATGGTCCCGTCGGCTCTTGCGGGGTCGCGGACGGTCTCGGTGGCACGGTGCCACTTCGGATCGAAACCCGCATCCAGATTCGTGATTCGGACCAACCCCTCGGAGGTGAGCACGTCGCCGGCCATCAGGTAGAGGGTCCGGAAATTGGAGATCCACTTCTTCATCTGCGGTGTGACCAGGTCCTGCTTCAGGCTGATGCTCTGGAAAACGCGCTCAAAGCCGTCGACGATCTCCAACAAAGTCAGCAGCCGCTTCTCCTGCTCGCGATCGGACCTCTCCTGCAACTCGCGCAGTTCCCGTTCAGCCGTTCTCGCGCGCACCATAAGCGCCTGGATGTCCGCCTGGATCACTTGCAACGGATCCTGTCCAGGCTGCCATCCCGGGGCCGGCGCCGCCGCTTCGGTAATCTCGAAAAGTCTGTTCATACGCCACTCTCACAGCCGTTTGACCCCGGCGCGGGGTAACGCACAAGGACAACCGTGATGTTGTCTCCCGGATCGTTTTGCAGCGCTTGATTCATCAGGACTCGGCATGCGTCCTGTAGACGTGACGATCCCCGCACGCTGAGCGCTGCCAGGATGTCGGCTTCGTCCAGTCCTTTGGTCAGCCCGTCGGTTGCCAGCAGCAGCAGATCGCCCGGAGACAACTCAAGAGTCGCGGTATCGGCCTCCACCGCGTCGCCGGTGCCGACGCTCTTCGCCAGCACATGACGCAGCGGGTGCCGCAGAGCGCCTTCAGGGCTTAGGTGATTTCGAGCCACCAGTTCGGCCACCAGCGTGTGATCCTGAGTGAGTTGCCGCAGCGTCCCGCCGCGCAAGAGATACACCCGGCAATCTCCGATGTGCACTACCCCGCAGCGGCCCTGGCTCACGGCCACGGCGCTCACCGCCGCACCCATCCCTTCCAGCATCGGATCCAACGCGGCCGCCGCCCTCACGGCCTGGTTGGCGTCCGTCATGGCGCCGCGCAGGGCTGAACTCTCCAGGCGCATCTCCGGCGGCAGAGCAGCTAGGGCAGCGTGCAGAGCCGCCGCTGCGGTTCGACCCGCCAGAGCGCCGCCAGACCTGCCGCCCATGCCGTCCGCCACCACGCAGATGCCCTGCCCGGCGTCGGTCACAAACGCATCCTCGTTGTCGCCGGACACCCCACCGGCGTCCGTCATGCCGTAGCATTCGATCGCCGTCACGATACACCCCCATCCAACACCTTGAGCAATGTGGTCGCGTGCCGGCGCAGACTGGCATCCGAGGGCAAATCCAACACCTTCCGCAGGTGCGCGGCCGCTTCCTTCTTGTGGCCCAGCCTGTGGTGCGCCATGGCCAGGTCCCAGTGCAGCATGGGGCTGTCCGGCGAGTGTTTGAGACCCGTCTCGAACTGGGAGATCGCCTGCGCGAAGCACTGCCGCAGATTGAGCAACTCGCCCATGTACTGGTATGCCGTCGCGCACTTGGGATCCTTGACCAGCCGTGCCCGTAGCAGCCTCTCGGCCAGTTCCAGTTCCGTTTGCACGCCCGAGCCGATCTTCTGGCGCACCGCCAGCAACTCTTCATCCACCTGCTGCGGCGGGCCTCCGGCCAGCGACCGCAGAGCTTCGATCATCTCCCCGGCGCTGCCGAATCGCTCATCTGGGTTCTTGTTCAGTGCCCTGTCGATCAGCCGGCTGAGGGACTCCGGCACCTCCGGATTGCATTCGCGCGCCGAAACGTGTGGCCGCGTGCGGATCAGGTCCGCCATGGTGCCGATGGGCGTCTCCATGTCTCCGAAGGGCAGCTTGGCGGTCACCATTTCGTACAACGTGACCCCCATCGACCAGATGTCACTGGGGAAAGCCGCGCCCTCAGGCCCGAGAATCTCCGGCGACATGTAATAGATGGTCCCTACCGTGGAGGAGGCCAACTCATTGGAGGCCAGCATGCGCGAGATTCCCAGGTCGGCCACCTTCGGCGTGTCGCCGCACATCAGGATGTTCTCCGGTTTGATGTCCCGGTGGAACACTCTCTCGCGGTGGATCACCGCCAGTCCGTTCAGTGTTCCGATCGCGATGGAAATCGCCTGTTCGACCGGCAGGCGTTTCGGCTTCCGGTGCCCCCCCATCAACTTCCGCAGGCTGCCCTGCGGTACGAATTCCATCGCCATCACGATTTGGCCGCGGAAGATCTCAACACCCAGGTACCTCACGATGTTGGTGAGGTCCATGTTCTTGATTCGCAGGTAGATGCTGGCATTCAATTCGAGCTCATGGTGCAGGATCTTCCCCTTCTTCGCATTCAGGGGGATCTTCAACGCCACTTCATCGGTGCCGTAGTCGGCTGCCAGGTCTTCGTCCAACACCCTGGCCCTGTAGGTGTGGGCGAAACCACCCGTTCCCAATGGCTCCAACAGCTCGAATGGCTCTTCCTGGACCATGCTTCCTCCTCAAGCGGCGATCGGCCCGTTTGGGTGTACCGACCTCGGGATCTCGCCTCTCCGCCACCAATGCAATTCAGCCGCCAAGGAAGTCGGGAAGCCGCCGGCTTGGCGAAAACCGTTCAATTGAGGCCGGAAACGCGCAGCCTGGCGCCGCTCCCTGCGTTGGACCTTCGCCGTCGCATGCTGGATACGCGATTCGAAATGCAGACTCCTGTCTGGAATTCGTACGCCCATCCAGGTCATGGAACCGTCCGCCGTCATAAACCGAATTCCTTCTTCCGTTGAAAGAACTTCGCCCGGGAGATGTGCAACATCCGGATGGCTCGCTCTGCGTTGCCGCCGGCGAGTTCCAGCGCCCGTTGGAGGTGCTCCCGCTCCACCCGCGTCACCACCTCTCCCAGCGGCTCGAACGCCGCGTTGACGCCGGACCCGGCATTTCCGCCGGCCCCGTCGCGCATCCTTGCCGGCAAGTCTGAAGAGCGGATCAAATCGCCATCTACCATCGCCACCAACGCCTCCATTGCGTTCCGAAGTTCCCGCACGTTCCCCGGCCAGGGGTAGGCGGCGAGGCAGGCTTCCGCATCCGGAGTGAGGCGCTTGTTCGAACCGCAGCGTTCGAGGAAATGCCGTGCCAGGAGAGCAACTTCCGAACCTCTTTCCCGCAGTGGCGGAATCTCCAGGCAGATCACGTTCAGCCGGTAATACAGGTCCTGCCGCAGCCTGCCGCAATCAACAAGTTCCTGCGGTTTCCGATTGCAGGCGCAAACCAGCCTGACGTCTGCTTCGACCGTGCGATTGCCGCCGACCCGCTCGAACGTCCGCTGTTCCAGCACCCGCAGCAGTTTGACTTGCACCTCCAACGGGATGTCCTGCACCTCATCCAGGAACAGGGTCCCCCCGGCCGCCAGCTCAAAACGTCCCATCCGCCTCTCGTGGGCGCCCGTGAAAGCGCCCTTCTCATGACCGAACAGTTCCGACTCCACCACTGAAGGCGCCAGTGCCCCCGCATGCACGGCGACGAATGGCCCCGCCGAGCGCCGCGAGTGCTGATGGATCAGCCGGGCGAACACCTCCTTCCCCGTTCCGGTTTCGCCAACCAGGACAACCGGCGCGTCCGAGCGCGCCGCCCGCACCGTCTGCTGGTGCAACTCCACCATCCGGGCATCGGAAAACAGCGCGCCTGTCTTCTCCCGGGACTCCTCACGCAGGGCCCGCCACCGCGCCTCGGCCAGTTCCCTGGCGGCCCCGATCCGCCGGTGCGTCTCTGCGCTCTCCACCGCCAGGAGGGCGTAGTGTGACAAAGCAGTCAGGAATTCCAGGTCTGATTCACTGAAAGCTCCGCGTGACATCCGGTTGTCGACGTAGATGAGCCCCCGCACGGCCGGCTCCCGGCCCAGCGGACAGCACACCACGCTCCGGATCTGGTGCAAGTCAACGCTGTTACTCTTCCCAAACGAGGCGTCCTGGCCGGCGTCGGTCGTGAGTACCGCCTCGCCACTCTCCACCACGCGCCGGAGCATCGAGTGGCTCACGGTCCATGTGGCGGCGTCTTCGCCGAGCTCCATTCCAAAGCAGCCCGCTGCCTTGAGCTGTCCGCCCTCCCTCAAAGCGAGAAAGCCGCGCTCGGCCGTGAGGAGTCGTGATACCGCCGAAAGAATCGTGGACACCACTTTCGTCTCGTCGTTCTCCGAGCAGATTTGCCGGCCCAACTCATAAAGCAGCACCAACCGGCGATAGGACTCCTCCAGCTCAGGGCGCGCCACCCTGGACAGGTCGTCGCGGAACAGTTGGTCATGTTTCCGCAGCAGACTCTCTGAGTTGTCAAGACCAGTGCGCATGACAGCACTTCCTCGTCACCGGCTTGTTCGTGGAGTATCGAGCGCCAGCGTATGCCTTTCATACTCTGAAGTCAACCTGCCGGCTTGCCTGCCGCCGTATCCGGGCCGATGCAGTATACTCACCCTAAGCACGGATGCCGCCATCTTCCTGGGTTCCTTTTGACTGGCCAGCTACATGGCACGACCCTGCCCTGCTCCGCCTGCTCGACCCCGGCCCCGTCAACTGTCTCCTGCTCCCGCCCGATACGCCCGCACCCCTGCGTGCGGCTGCCGTTTCCAAGGACTACGCCTGCCCGGACATCCCCTGGCGATCCTGGGAGGAAACCGACTGGCGTAACCCTGCCGAACCCATCGCTATTGCCGACGGTGTTTGGCCTGAACTCGCCTCTCAAGCCCCCGCCGCCGGCGCCCACGCCGGACCCACCGGTCTGCCCTGGCTCGACGCCAACGGCTGGCTCCTCCTGCTCGCCCGAGCCCGCGCGGACGCCAAGGTGGTCTGGATCAAGTCACCACCCCCTGAAGCCCGCCAGACGCCACCCAGCCTCACCCTCGCCCTCTGTGAAGCGGCAGCCTACGGCGCGCGACGCCCCCTCTGGATCCACCCGGATCAAGCCCGCGCCCTGGCCGCCGGCAATGCCGCCGCACTCGACGACTGGAACTCCATCCTCGCCACCGCCCGCTGGCTGGAGCGGCGCCGCAGCCAGTGGTCCACCTGCGGAACCTTGGCCCGCCTGCTGCTCGTCAGCGACTTCGCCGGCCCCAACCAGCACAACGCCGCCGAAGCTCTCAACCTCGCCGCCCGCCGCAACCTCGCCTGCCTCCCGGTCGAATCTTCGCGGCTCCAGCCCGCTCATCTTAAAGACCGGCGCGCAGTCCTCTACATCGACCCTCAACCGCCGCCCGACGCCATCCAGGCCTTCGTTCAGTCCGGCGGTCTCCTGCTCTGCCTTCCGTCCGCCGCCCTCTCCGGCCTTCGACCGTCCAGGGAACTCCACCCCCGCTTCAACCTCTTCGACTGCGGCAAAGGCCGCCTCGCCGTCAGCAAGGCCGGCTGGGACGACCCCTTCCTCCTCGCCCAGGACGCCCACTCCCTCATCAGCCGCCGCCACGATCCCATCCGGCTCTTCAACGCCGGATCCATCTGCCTCCACCACACCGCCGCCCCCGGCACGAACCGGCAACTCGTGCACCTGATGAACTACTCCCGCACGGCCCCTGCCCACCAGGTGGTGCTCCAGTCCTGGACTCCCCTGGCGTCCGCCCTCCTCCACCAACCCGGCGTCGGCAATCCCGTCCCGCTGGAGCTCCACCGCGAACCCGGCCGCGTGGAACTCTATCTGCCGCCCATCGCCTCCTACGCCGCCGTAGAATTGGTGATAAGCCATGCCTGACCGGACGACGTGCCCTGGGCTTTCACGCCGCCGATTCCTCACCGCCGCGGCTGCGTCTCTGCGCGCCCCGGCGCCCGCCTCCCCCGTCTCCATCGCACGCTGCCTGGACTACGGCCCGGCCCTCTCGCCCGCATTGAAGACCATATTCGACCAGCTCGGCGGCCTCTCCAGGCTCGTCGCCGGCAAGACCGTCTCCATCAAGATCAACCTCACCGGCCCTCCCTCGATGCGCATGGGAACCACGCCGGCTGAGTACGCCCACTACACCCACCCGGCCATCATCGGCGCCACCGTCCGGCTGATGGGCGAGGCCGGCGCCCGCCGAATCCGCATCCTGGAAGGCTGTTTCAGCACCCCCGACCCGCTCCCCGAGTTCATGCTCGACGCCGGCTGGGACCCCATGCCATTGCTCAACGCCGCCCCCGCCGTGGAGATGGTCAACACCAACCTGCTCGGCGCCCGCCGGCGCTACGCCCGTTTCAATGTCCCCTCCGGCAAGGGCTTCATCTTCCCCGGTTTTGACCTCCACCCGGCCTACGAGGAGTGCGACGTCCTGGTCTCCATCGCCAAGCTCAAGGAACACGCTACCTGCGGCATCACCCTGGCGATGAAGAACATGTTCGGCGCCACCCCCATCACCATTTATGGCGACGCCGCCGCCAAGGACGAACCCACCGATGCCGGCTGCCGCGGCGGCCGTGGTTCCATCATGCATGGCGGCCTGCGCGGCCCTTGCCGGAGTGCCCCCCAGGAACTCGACCGCAACACCCCCCGCGACGACAAGTACCGGATGCCGCGCATCGTCGCCGACATCGCCGCCGCCCGCCCCATCCACCTCTCCATCCTCGACGGCATCGCCACCATGGCCGGCGGAGAAGGCCCCTGGATCCGCGGCCCATTGAAGGCCGTTCGCCCCGGCATCCTCGTCGCCGGCCTCAACCCCGTCTGTACGGATGCGGTCGGCGCCGCCGTGATGGGCTTCGATCCCATGGCCGCGCGCGGCTCTGCTCCCTTCGAAGACTGCGACTCCACCCTGCTCCTCGCCGAGCAACACGGGGTGGGCTCGCGCGACCTCTCCCGCATCGAGATCGCCGGCCTACCCATCAGCCAGGCGGTCTTCCGCTTCCGCTCCTGAGTGGGACCGGCCTCCCGGCCGGTCAAT
>JACRKW010000045.1 GCA_016215215.1 Acidobacteriota bacterium | reverse complement strand
TGAAGCCCCTCCCCAGGTCCCTCTCCATCACCACGTTCCAGCTCTGGATGTAGCCGCGGTCGAAGACCGTCGGGATCGTATTCGCGGTCACGTTGCCGGGAATCGGGATGATCCCGTTTCCAAGCGAAGGCACCGGCACCACGGGAATCCCGTCCGCCAGCCGCCCCGCGCTCGACAGGCTGTTTGGCGCCGTCACGTTCAACTCGATCAGCACCGGGTGGTTCGTCCGCATCGGGCGCGACAGCGAATACGGGTCGTTGGTCAGACCGTAACCCGCCCGGATCACGAACCTGTTCGTCGCCCTGTATGCCAGCCCGATCCGCGGCGCGAACAGCCGCTTGCTCACCTGGACCCCAAGATCCTTCGGTACCGCCCCCAGTCCGCCCACCTCCATCATGTTCGTGCTCGGGTTGTACCGCTCAAAGCCCCGGTCCACGCGGCTCGGCACCGGAAAGTACTCCCAGCGCGTGCCGAAGGAGACGGTCAGCTTGTGGTTCACCTGCCACCGGTCGCGCAGGTAGAAGCTGTACATCGTCGATCGTGTCGTGTAGGGCAGCAGCGTTTCGATGCACTTGCCCAGTTGTGTCGGCAGGCCCAGCAGAAACGTCGCAAAGCTGTTTGCCCGGCTGTCCGACGTGCTCGTCCTCGTGCACCCGCCCCTGCCGTCCGGCGTCTGGCAGAGTTGCGTGGGGCCCGTGCCGAAGACAAACCGTCCGCGCGGCCCCATGCTGGCGCCCCCCACGAACTCAGGCTGCGTGTGGTCCATGTTCTGCTGATAGAGATCGATCCCGAACCGCAGCTCGTGCGAGTTCTTGATCCAGGTGGCGTTGGTCACGTACTGATACTGGTTGTCCCGCCTGTAGTACGGCGTGTAGTGGTTCGCGATTCCGTAGAACCCGTATCCGCCCACGTCGAATCGCGGCATCCCGCCCTGGTAGGACTCCGGCCCGTTCGTCCCCGGAATCCCCAGCGTCTCCAGCCCGTAGTTCTTGTTGCTGCTGCGCGACCACATGTTGGTGGGCTGCAGTACGATCCCCACGTTGGCGTCCACCAGCAGCGTCGGCCGCACCACGTAGTTCATGCCCACTGAAATGCTGTGCGTCCCGCCGTCGGCGTCGCCCGGACTGCTGATGGACTTGCCCGATAGCCCCGGCCCTTCCAGAATGTCGCCGAACGCCGTCGGCGATCTCAGATCGAAACCCAGGATGCTGTACCGCCCGAACATGTTCACGTTGGACTTCGGTACCCAGTTGATCTTGACGTCGTCCGTCCACCGGCCGAATGTGAACGGCGCCGCCACGAAGAAGTTGTTCTGCTCCGGGTTGGTCGAGGTTAGGTTCGTCCGCGGCACCATCGCCATGATCTTGCCCGTCAACGGCTCGATGCGGTTGCTCGGAATCCGGTTACCCGCAAACGGCGTCCGCCCGGATCCGTCCGCCGCCCCGGTGAGCGGATCGTAGATGATCGCGCTGAACCCGGAGAAATTGCCGCTCCGCACCGCGTCGGTGGGTACCGACGTGATCAGGTTCGCGCTCTGGTGGTCGCTGGTCCGTTCGAACGAGTTGAAGAAGAACAGCTTGTCCCTTACGATCCGCCCCCCCATCGTGGCGCCGTACTGGTGGTACACCAGCTTGGCCTTGCGCTGATTGGACGGCAGGAAATAGCTCCGCGACCGCAGCGCCGAGTTGTCCGCGTACTCGAACGCCGACCCGTGAAACTGGTTCGTGCCGCTCTTGATCTGCACGCTGATCGCCGCGCCGCCCGCCAGTCCCTGCTCCGCATCGAAGCTGTTGGTCACCACGTTCACCGTCTCAATCGACTCCAGCGCCGGCACGTACGCTCCGTTCATGTGCGGCAGCCAGATATTGGTGGATGTCGCGCCGTCGATCCGAGTGTTGTTGATCGACCGGCTCGAGCCGTTCACGCTGAACTGGTAGGCCATCGACGGGTTCGACGCGCTGTTGTTCTCCGGCTTGTTCACGATGAACCCCGGCAGCGTCCGGAACAGCGCCTGGTAGTTCCGCCCCTGCGCCACCGGCAGGCTCTCCAGCTTCTTCGTCGTCATCTCCAGCCGCACCTCGGCCCGGTCGGTCTGCAGTAGCGGACCCGCCTGCGCCGACACCTCCACGCTCTCCGTCGTGCGCCCCAGTTCCAGGTTGAAGTCCAGCCGCGATGTGTTGTTCAAAGTGACCGGCACGTCCTTCCGCCCCGCCTCCGCGAAGCCCGCCATCGTCACCTTGATCGTGTACTCGCCCGTGGCGATGCCTGGAAAACTGTACTGGCCTTCGCCGTTGGTGACCCCTTCGCGCACCATGTTGGTCGCCTGATGGGTGGCCGTCACCTTCGCCCCCGCCACCGGCGCTCCCGTCGGATCCGTCACGGCGCCCACCAGCGAGCCGTACAGGACCTGTGCCTCACCGCGCCTCGCCGTCGTCAACAGACACGTCGCCAGCACCGCCAACAGTGCCAGGCAGGAATAGATCCGGCGGAAACCACTTGCGTGCATGATGGACTCCTCTCAGCGTCACTCGCCAACCCTGCGGCATTGCCGCGCACCCATCAAAAACACACTTGCAGGTACTTATATCCCAGGTGCCTCCGGCACGCAAGACGATTCAGGACTTTTCTTTCTTCTGCCTGCGTCCCGCTCGCCCTCAAGCCGCACCCCGCTGGCTTGCCTCGCCTTCAGGCCGTCAACAGCGGCTCTGCCGTCGTCGCCCTGCCAGCCCTGCGTGCGCGGAGCCATCCCTTCCAGTTCTCTCTGGACCCGCCGCCTACGCCCGTCTGAAACTCCGTTGGGTCCTTCCTCGCGCCGATTTCGAGC
>JACRKW010000044.1 GCA_016215215.1 Acidobacteriota bacterium | reverse complement strand
GGCCGCGGCTCTATTCCATCACCCCGGCGGGTGGGGTCCTTCGCATTCCTCTCACTGGCGCTGTCACCCGACTGCTGTTCCCGACCAAACGCTTTGTGGACCTCGACAAAACTGTCACCGGTGGGCGGCTCATTGCGAACGGTACGGAAAGCTATCTCTTCCTGGACGAGTGCCAGACCGGGAATCTCTTTCGCTTGACTTCTGCCGGCGACATCAGCCGCTTCGCGCATCTGAAGAACGGCACAGGAATTGCACCATGCGATTTAGCACGCCATCCGGTCACCGGAGAAATCATAGTTGTAAACTATAGGCAGACTCAGCGAGTTAGTAGTGACGGATCAACGGTGACCACTCTTAACTTCAGGTTGCCCCACACTACGGCTGTCTTGGTGGAAGAGGACGGGGCGGATAAGTAGCTGCGCCTGCCGACCGCTATAGCTGCACTTACGGATACTCAGGGGCGGAGAAGATGAGACAGCACGGTCCTCATCTACCGGTACATGATACGACAAGGCCGGGGCGCGGGCCCCGGCCTTGATTCTGGACCGTGACAGGCCAGGAGGCCTGTCCCACTCTGCTATTCGGCGTCGCCGAGGGGTTCCTCGAGGTTGAGGTCGAGGCCTTCGGAGCCGGAGATGTAGCCGCCCTTGGTTTCGTCCTCGTAGACGTTGAAGGAGTCGACGAGGGTGTCGGGCTCCTGCAAGGGTTCTTCGACGACGTCCTCGCCGGCGATCTTGACGCGGCGATAGTAATCCATGCCGGTGCCGGCAGGGATGAGGCGGCCCATGATGACGTTTTCCTTGAGGCCCCGGAGGTAGTCGACCTTGCCGTTGATGGCGGCTTCGGTGAGGACGCGGGTGGTCTCCTGGAAGGACGCGGCCGAGATGAAGCTGTCGGTGGACAGCGAGGCCTTGGTGATGCCGAGCAGGACGGGGGAGCCCTGGGCGGGGCGGCCGCCGGCGGCGCGGGCCTTTTCGTTCTCGTCGCGGAAGCGGAACTTGTCGACGATCTCCTCGGGGAGGAATTCGGTATCGGCGATGTCGTCGATACGCACCCAGCGCATCATCTGGCGGACGATGACCTCGAGGTGCTTGTCGTTGATGTTGACGCCCTGGAGACGGTAGACCTCCTGGATCTCGTTGACGAGGTACTTCTGCAGTTCCTGTTCACCGAGGACCTTGAGGATGTCGTGCGGGTTGCGGGGGCCATCCATGAGGGGATCGCCGGCCTTGACGCGCTCGCCGTCCTGGACGTTGATGTGGACGCCGCGGGGGAGCGAGTATTCCTTCTCGACGCCGTCGTCGCCCATGACGGCGATCTTGCGGACGCTCTTGACGACATCGCCGATGCGGACGATGCCGTTGATCTCGCTCATGACGGCGGTTTCACGGGGCTTGCGGGCTTCGAAGAGCTCGACGACGCGGGGCAGACCGCCGGTGATGTCCTTGGTCTTGGTGGTGGCGCGGGGGATCTTGGCGAGCACGTCGCCGGCGTGGACCTTGTCGCCGTCGCGCACGCTCAGGTGAGCGTGGGTGGGCATGAGGTAACGCTTTTCGTCGGCCTTGTGGCCGCCCTCGGGCCGGATGATGAGGGTGGGCAGGCGCTTCTCATCGGGGGCATCGACGATGACCCACTGGGAGAGGCCGGTGACTTCGTCCACCTGCTCGTGATAGGTGACGCCCTCGGTGACGTCCTTGAAGTGGACGACACCGGAGATCTCGGTGAGGATGGAGAAGGCGTAGGGGTCCCACTCGAGCAGGGTCTGGTTGGCCTTGACCGGCGCGCCTTCCTCGACGAGGATCTTGGCGCCGTAGACCACCTGGTAGCGCTCGCGCTCGCGGCCCTTTTCGTCGACGGTGGCAACGAGGCCGGCGCGGTTCATGGCGATGATGTCGCCCTGGTGGTTCTTCACCCAGTTGATGTTGATGTAGCGGGCGAAGCCGTCGTAACGGGCGTCCTGCTTGTTCTGCTCGACGCCGCCGGAAGCCGCGCCGCCGATGTGGAAGGTACGCATGGTGAGCTGCGTACCGGGCTCGCCGATGGACTGGGCGGAGATGATGCCGACAGCCTCGCCGCGCTCGACGAGCCTGCCGGTGGCCAGGTTGCGGCCGTAGCAGAGCTCGCAGACGCCGCGCTTGGACTCGCAGGTGAGCACGGAGCGGATCTTGACGCGGTCGATACCGGCGTCCTGAACCGCCTGGGCGAGCTCCTCGGTGATTTCGTCCTTGGCGTGGACGATGACGTTGCCCTCGTAGTCGTGCAGGTCTTCGAGGACCACGCGGCCGATGATGCGGTCGCGCAGAGGTTCGATGATCTCGCCCGATTCGACGATGGGCTCGACGTAGATGCCGTCGGAGGTGCCGCAGTCCAGTTCGCTGACGATGACGTCCTGGGCCACGTCGCAGAGGCGGCGGGTGAGGTAGCCGGAGTCAGCGGTCTTGAGAGCGGTGTCGGCGAGACCCTTACGGGCGCCGTGCGTGGAGATGAAGTACTGGAGGACGTTGAGGCCTTCACGGAAGTTGGCCGTGATGGGCGTTTCGATGATGTCGCCGTTGGGCTTGGCCATCAGGCCGCGCATACCGGAGAGCTGGCGGATCTGCTGTTTGGATCCGCGGGCGCCGGAGTCCGCCATGATGTAGATGGGGTTGAGGTAGCGGCCGGTCTTGTCGTCGGCTTCCATGGAGCGGAACATCTCGGCCGAGACGCGGTCTGTGACCTCGTTCCAGATTTCGACGATCTTGTTGTGGCGCTCGCCGTGGGTGATGGAGCCTTCCTGGTACTGGTTCTGCACCTCGACGACGGCCTTTTCGGCGTCGCGGACCAGCTTCTGCTTGGAGGCGGGGACGACCATGTCGTCGATGCCGATGGAGATGCCGGCCTTGGTGGCGGAAAGGAAGCCGAGATCCTTCACATCGTCGAGCATGCGGACGGTGGTCTGGAGGCCGTGCTTGAGGTAGCAGTAGTGGACCAGCTGGGTGAGACCCTTCTTCTTCAGCAGGCCGTTGACGAAGGGCATTTCATCGGGCAGCACGTCCTTGAGGATGACGCGGCCGACGGTGGTTTCCATGTCGGTCTTGGCGTACTGGACCGGCTCGGTGTGCATCACGTCCTGGCTATCGTAGGCGTTGGCCAGGTCGATGACCATGCCGGTATAGCGCAGGGTGATGGGCGTCTGGGTTTCGACCTCGCCCATTTCGTAGGCGATGAGGACGTCTTCGACCGAGGCGAACTTCTTGCCTTCGCCCTTGGAGCCCTTACGGACCTTGGTGAGGTAGTAAAGGCCGAGGACCATGTCCTGCGTGGGCACGGCGATGGGCGCGCCGTGGGCGGGCGACAGGATGTTGTTGGCGCTCAGCATGAGCGTGGAAGCCTCAATCTGGGCCTCCGGCGAGAGCGGGATGTGGACGGCCATCTGGTCGCCGTCGAAGTCGGCGTTGAAGGCGGTACATACCAGCGGGTGGATCTTGATGGCCTTGCCGTCGACCAGCACGGGCTCAAAGGCCTGGATGCCCAGGCGGTGGAGCGTGGGAGCGCGGTTGAGCAGGATGGGATGTTCCTTGATGACCGCTTCGAGGATGTCCCACACGACCGGATCCTGCTGCTCGACGAGTTCCTTGGCCTGCTTGATGGTGGTGCAATGGCCGCGGAGTTCGAGGCGGTGGTAGATGAAGGGCTTGAAGAGCTCCAGGGCCATCTTCTTGGGCAGGCCGGCCTGGTGGAGCTTGAGCTCGGGGCCGACGACGATGACGGAGCGGCCGGAGTAGTCGACGCGCTTGCCGAGCAGGTTCTGGCGGAAGCGGCCCTGCTTGCCTTTGATTGCGTCCGAGAGAGACTTGAGCGGGCGGTTGTTGGCGCCCCGCAGGACGCGTCCGCGGCGGCCATTGTCGAACAGGGCGTCGACGGCCTCCTGCAACATGCGCTTTTCGTTGCGCACGATGACGTCGGCGGCGTGGAGCTCGATGAGCTTCTTCAACCGGTTGTTGCGGTTGATGACGCGGCGGTAGAGATCGTTGAGATCGGAGGTGGCGAAGCGGCCGCCGTCGAGCGGGACGAGCGGACGGAGCTCGGGCGGAATGACCGGCAGGACGTCGAGGATCATCCACTCAGGCTTGTTGCCCGACTTGCGGAAGCTTTCGACGACGCGCAGGCGCTTGGCGAACTTGAGCTTCTTCTGCTGGGACTGCTCGGTCTTCATGCGCTCGCGGATTTCGACCGAGAGCGATTCGACGTCGATCTTCTTGAGCAGTTCCTTGATGCCTTCGGCGCCCATCATGGCGACGAACTTGCCGGGGTGTTCGGCCTCGAGCTGGCGCTTGCGCTCATCGGTGATGACCTCGGCGCGGTTGAGGGCGGGAACTTCGCCGGGGTCGACGACGACGAAGGCCTCAAAGTAGAGGACGCGTTCGAGGTCGCGCAGCGTGATGTCGAGCAGGTAGCCGATGCGGGAGGGCAGGCCCTTGAAGAACCAGACGTGCGAGCACGGGCTGGCGAGTTCGATGTGGCCGAGACGTTCGCGACGGACGCGGGAGAGGGTGACCTCGACGCCGCACTTGTCGCAGATGACGCCGCGGTGCTTCATGCGCTTGTACTTGCCGCACAAGCACTCCCAATCGGCGATGGGGCCGAAGATGCGGGCGCAGAACAGGCCGTCGCGCTCGGGTTTGAAGGTACGGTAGTTGATGGTCTCCGGCTTGGTGACCTCGCCGTGAGACCAGCTCCGGATCTTTTCCGGAGAGGCCAGGCTGATACGGATGGAATCGAAGTCCGCGATCAGATTCGAGCGATCGTAGGGGGAAGATCTGTACATAGTCGCCTCCTGTCCTTTTCCGGTCCGTTAGTCGGCCGCCAGCGCGGTGTCGAGCAGTTCCTTGGGCTTTTTCATGAGCTCGACGTCAAGGCAAAGCGACTGGAGCTCGCGAATGAGTACGTTGAACGATTCCGGCACGCCGGGTTCGGCGGCGGCTTCGCCCTTGACGATGGCCTCGTAGATCTTGGCGCGTCCGAAGACGTCGTCAGACTTGGCGGTGAGCAGTTCCTGGAGGACGTAGGCGGCGCCGTAGGCCTCCAGCGCCCAGACTTCCATTTCGCCGAAGCGCTGGCCGCCGAACTGCGCCTTGCCGCCGAGGGGCTGCTGGGTGATGAGCGAGTACGGCCCAATGGAGCGGGCGTGGATCTTGTCGTCGACCAGGTGGCTCAACTTGAGCATGTAGATGATGCCGACGGTGACGGGCTGCTCGAAGGGGATGCCGGTCATGCCGTCGTAGAGCATGACCTTGCCCGAGGTGGGCAGGCCGGCTTCCTTGAGCTCCTTCTTGATGTCGGCTTCGGTGGCGCCGTCAAAGACCGGGGTGGCGAACTTCTTGGCGAGTTCGCGGCCGGCCCAGCCGAGGTGCGTTTCCAGAATCTGGCCGACGTTCATACGGCTGGGGACGCCGAGCGGATTGAGGATGATCTCGACCGGGGTGCCGTTGTCGAGGTAGGGCATGTCTTCTTCCGGCACGATGCGGCTGATGACGCCCTTGTTGCCGTGGCGGCCGGCCATCTTGTCGCCGACCGAGAGCTTGCGGCGCATGGCGATGTAGACCTTGACCATCTTGATGACGCCGGGGGGAAGCTCGTCGCCCTTCTTGAGCTTGGCGGTCTTTTCCTCGGTGATCTTTTCGAGCACCATGATCTGGCGCGAAGTGAGCTCTTCGATCTCGTCGATGGCCTCATTGAGGCGCGGATCGCGATTGGAGAGCTTCATGCGCTTCAGGTCGCGCGCCTTCATCTTTTCGATGACGTCGCGGGTGAGCGGGGCGCCCTTGGCCAGAAGTTTGCGGTTGGTCTTTTCGTCGTGCAGGTCGGCCTGCAGCTCCTTGCCCTCGAGCAGGGCGGCGAGGCGCTTGGCGCGTTCGTCGCCGAGGATGCGCTTTTCGTCGTCGAGGTTGCGGTGGAGCTTGTCGATCTGGGACTTGAGAATGTCCTTGCTGCGTTCGTCGAGCTCCGCGCCCTTGCGGGAGAAGACCTTGGCGTCGACGACAACGCCCTCGATGCCGGGCGGGCAATAGAGGGAGGCGTCCTTCACATCGCCGGCCTTTTCGCCGAAGATGGCGCGCAGGAGCTTCTCTTCCGGTGTGAGCTGGGTTTCGCCCTTGGGCGTGACCTTGCCGACCAGGATGTCGCCAGGCTTGACCTTGGCGCCGATCATGATGATGCCGCTCTCATCGAGGCTTCGCAGGAAGCTCTCGCTGATGTTGGGGATGTCGCGGGTGATCTCCTCGGGGCCGAGCTTGGTGTCGCGGGCCTCGATTTCGAACTCCTCGATGTGGATGGAGGTGTAGTAGTCCTCCTTGACCAGCTTCTCGGAGACGATGATGGCGTCTTCGTAGTTGCAGCCGCGCCAGGGCATGAAGGCCACCAGGACATTGCGGCCCAGGGCGAGTTCGCCCTGGTCGGTGCAAGGCCCGTCGGCGAGCACATCGCCCTTGCGGACCTTCTGGCCCTGGTGAACGATGGGCTTCTGGTTGATGCAGGTGTTCTGGTTGGAGCGCTTGAACTTGGTGAGCGGGTAGATGTCGGCGCCGACTTCGCGCGACATCTGGCCTTCGTGGATGTTGCCTTCCACGCGGACGATGATGCGCTCGCTGTCGACCGAATCGACCACACCGGCGCGCTTGCAGAGGACCACGGCGCCGGAATCGCGGGCCGTGACCAACTCCATGCCGGTGCCGACGATGGGCGAGTCGGCGCGCAGCAGGGCTGGCGCTGCATGTTGGAGCCCATGAGGGCGCGGTTGGCGTCGTCGTTTTCGAGGAACGGAATCAGCGAGGCGGCCACCGAGACGAGCTGCTTGGGGCTGACGTCCATGTACTCGATCTCTTCACGGCCCATGAGCGAGAAGTTGCCGGCCTTGCGGGCGTTGACGAGCTCGTCGACGATGCGGCCCGCTTTATCGAGCGCCATGTTGGCCTGGGCGATGACGTACTTGTCCTCGTCCCACGCCGAAAGGTAATCGCAGTAGGCTTCCAGCTCCGGCGGACCCTTCTTGGCGTCGGAGGTGGCGAGGACCTTCTCCATCTCCTTCTGGGTGAGGATCTGGCCGACCTTGAGATTGGTGAGGCCGGGGTTGACGACCTTGACGTCGTCCTGGACCAGGCCGCCGACCACGCGCCGGTAGGGGCTCTCGATGAAGCCGTACTCGTTGATGCGGGCAAAGCAGCTGAGCGAGGAGATGAGGCCGATGTTTGGACCTTCAGGCGTCTCAATGGGGCAGATGCGGCCGTAGTGGGTGGTGTGGACGTCGCGCACCTCGAAACCGGCGCGCTCGCGGCTCAGGCGGCGCGCTCGCGGCTCAGGCCGCCTGGTCCAAGCGCGGAGAGACGGCGCTTGTGCGTGATCTCCGACAGAGGATTGGTCTGATCCATGAACTGCGAGAGCTGGCTGGAGCCGAAGAACTCGCGGATGGCTGCCATGACGGGCTTGGCGTTGACCAGGTCGTGCGGCATGGCGGTGGACATTTCCTGGTAGACGGCCATCTTTTCCTTGATGGCGCGCTCCATGCGGACCAGGCCGATGCGGAACTGGTTTTCAAGCAGTTCGCCGACGGCGCGGACGCGGCGGTTGCCGAGGTGGTCGATGTCGTCGACCGCGCCCAGGCCGCGGCGGAGCTTCAGCAGGTACTTGATGGTGTCGGTGAAGTCCTTCTGGTCGAGCGTACGGCGATCCAGAGGATTGCCGGTGTAGCCTTCGGGGGCGTAGTCGGCGCCGTCATAGAGCTTGATGTTGAACTTCATGCGGCCCACGCGGGAGAAGTCGTACTTGCGCGGGTCGAAGAACATGCCGTGGAAGAGCTGGTTGGCGGTGTCGAGCGTGGGCGGATCGCCGGGGCGCAGCTTGCGGTAGATTTCGAGCAGAGCCTCGTTCTGGCTCTTGACGGGGTCCTTTTTCAGCGTGGCGGAGACGACATTGCCGACCTCATCGCGGTCGGGGAAGAAGACCTCC
Source organism: Acidobacteriota bacterium (assembly GCA_016215215.1). Classification (GTDB taxonomy): domain Bacteria; phylum Acidobacteriota; class Terriglobia; order Bryobacterales; family Bryobacteraceae; genus Paludibaculum. The sequence goes on along the minus strand of JACRKW010000044.1, from coordinate 3,771 downwards.
AGGCGGTTGATGCCGGCGTCCATGATCTTGGCCAGAGCCGAGGTGGTGAGCTCCTGGTTGGCTTCGGCGAGCACCTCGCCGGTCTCCATGTCGATGACATCGGCGGCGACCCAGGCGCCTTCGATTTCAGCGGTAGTGACTTCGACCTTCTCGATGCGGGCCTTGAGCAGGTCCTTGATGGTCGCTTCCTTGATCTTGCGGTTGGCCGGATGGATGGTCTCGCCGCCCTTGGTGGTGAGGGCGTTGCCGAGCTTGACGCCGACCAGCGACTCGTCGACCTTCCAGAAGATCTTCTTGTCCTTCAGGTGAAGCTCGGAGGCGCGATAGAAGGCCTTGATGATGTCGCTGTCGCTCTTGATGCCGAGAGCGCGAAGGAAGACGGTGCCGTAGAACTTGCGCTTCCTGTCGATGCGGACGTAGAGCAGGTTCTTGGCGTCGAACTCGAACTCGACCCACGAGCCGCGGTAGGGGATGATCTTGCCCAGGAAGTAGTTCTGCGCGGCGATCTTCTCGAAGAAGACGCCGGGCGAGCGGTGCAACTGGCTGACGATGACGCGCTCGGTGCCGTTGATGATGAAGGTGCCGTTGGCGCTCATCAGCGGGATTTCGCCGAAGAAGACCTCCTGCTCCTTGAACTCGCGGACGGTCTTGCGGCCGGACTCGTCCTTGTCGTACATCTTCAGGCGGATGGTGACCTTGAGCGGGGCGGCATAGGTCATGCCGCGCTCTTCGCACTCGGCCTGATCGTACTTCAGCTGCAGGCCGACGGGATCGCCGCAGCGGTTGCAGAAGGTGACGATGTTCTTGTTGAAGGTGCCGCACTTGTCGCAGAGGACGTCGCCGGGGTGGAAGGGGTCGGTCTTGATGGTGGCGCCGCAGGCGGGGTTGCGGCAGACGGTGCGGAGGTGATTGAGGCCCTTGAGGCTTCCGCACTTGCACTCCCAGTTGCCGATGGAGTAGTCGACGAACTCCAGTTCGGACAGCCCGCGGAAATCGGTGATGGGGAAGACGCTCTTGAAGACGCTTTGCAGGCCGATGTCGTCACGTTCGTCCGGCAGAAGGTCCATCTGGAGGAAGCGCTCGTAGCTGCGCTTCTGCACCTCGATGAGGTCGGGGATGGGGACCGAGGTCTTGATCTTGGAAAAATCAACGCGGTCGCGCGGCGTTCCGTTGGACGCAGTAACCATTCTCCACTCCTTAACTTGCCATGGCGGCCATCCCGCAAGGGAGCGGGAGGTCCGCCAGCGGCCCTACACGCCCTGGGGTAGGGCGCGCGGCGTGCTTCTATGGATCGGATTTCGGGAGATGCCCGGCGCAGGGACGTATGTCACCAAGGGCAGGAATACGGACGACAGGCGGGAAGATACACTCTGGCTGCCTGAATCTGGACAGAGACTAGCAGCATCCGGGTTCCGGTGCTCCACGGAGCCCAGGTTGATAAAAGATCGCACAGGCGCAGAAGTTCCCGACTCTACTCCACACAGGATAGCAGATTCCGAACACGCCCGGCGACGAGGCTCCCGGCCGGGGGAAGAAGCGGGGAGACCGCCGCATCCGCGGGGCTGGCGAGACAGGCCGGGCGGCAACCGAGGAGAGCCCGTTGACAGGGCCTGCCGGCTGGTTGCCGCGCGACGATGCCGGTGAGGAGAATCGATCCGCCCGGAGGGGGGACCTTGCTCCTACTTGATCTCGACGGTGGCGCCGGCGTCGACGAACTTCTTCTTGATCGACTCGGCTTCGTCCTTGTTGACGCCTTCCTTGATCGCCTTGGGAGCGGCCTCGACGAGGTCCTTGGCTTCCTTGAGGCCCAGGCTCGTGACTTCGCGGACGACCTTGATCACGTTGATCTTGTTGGCGCCGGCGGCGGTCAGGATGACGTTGAATTCGGTCTTCTCTTCAGCCGGCGCGGCGGCGGCGCCGGCCGCAGGCGCGGCGACGGCGACGGCAGCGGCGGCAGCCGAAACACCCAGTTTTTCCTCAAGCAGCTTCACCAGCTGAGAGGCCTCCAGGAGAGTCAGGCCCTGGATAGAATCAGCAATCGCGTTGATGTCAGCCATTTGTATCGATACTCCCTACGTTTGAAAAATCGTGTTGCTCTATGCCCAACCAGGGCCTCTTTCCTCACTAGGAGGCGAACTTGTTTTCCTTTACGCCCTGGTCGACGACCACTGCAATGTCGCGTCCGACGGCGTTGATGACGGTGACCAGTTGCTGCGCCGGAGCGTTGATGACATACAGCAGCTTGGCGTAGATCTCTTCCTTCGGCGGCATGTTGGCCAGGTCCTGGATTTCGGCCAGGTTGATGGCGCGGCCCTCGACCAGGCCAGCCTTGAAGGTGAAGGTGGGGTTGGCCTTGGAGTAGGCCGTGAGAACCTTGGCGAGGGCCACCGGGTCGCCCTTGGTGGAGGCGACGGCGGAGGTGCCCTTGAGTCCCTTGAGCACGTTTTCGGCAGCCAGGCCGGAAGCGGCCTTTTCAGCGATGGTGTTCTTGACCACGTGATAGACGCCGCCGGCGCCGCGCACGGCCTTGCGCAAAGCGAAGTCCTGGGCGACGGTGAGCTTGTCGAAGCCCGTCACGAAGACGTTCTGGGCCTGCTCAAGCTGCTGGCGCAGCGCTTCGAGTTCCTGCTGTTTCTTCTTTCGGTCTTTCATGATGGTTCCTTCAGCCGGGTATCGGGGCGGCTAGACCTGGCGCAGATTGTAGCCGGTGACGTCCAGGGAGATCCCGGGACCCATGGTTGAGCAGACAGTAGCGCTGCGGACGTACTTGCCCTTGGCTGCGGCGGGCTTGGCCTTGACGACGGCCTGGATCAGGGTATTGGCGTTTTCCAGCAGCTTGCCGGTGCCGAAGCTGACCTTGCCGACCGGGGCGTGGATGACGCCGGTCTTATCGACGCGGAACTCCACCTTACCGGCTTTGACTTCGTTGACCGCCTTGGTGACGTCAGTGGTGACGGTGCCGGTCTTGGGATTGGGCATGAGGCCGCGCGGACCGAGGATCTTGCCGAGCCTGGCCATGGAGCGCATCATGTCCGGGGTGGCGACCACGGCGTCGTAGTCGAGCCAGTTTTCCTTGATGATCTTTTCGACCAGTTCCTCGCCACCGGCGAATTCGGCGCCGGCCGCCTCGGCTTCACGGATCTTGTCGCCGGAGGCGATGACGAGAACGCGCTTGGTTTTGCCGAGACCGTTGGGCAGGACGACGGTACCGCGCACCATCTGATCGGCGTGCTTGGGGTCGACGCCCAAGCGCATGTGCACTTCCACGGTTTCGTCGAACTTGCTGAACTTGATCTTCTGGACGAGCGGGATGGCGTCGTCGAGAGCGTAAGGCCGGCTCTCGACCTGCGCCGCGGCCGCGGTGTATTTCTTGCCTGGTTTGCTTGCCATAGTTGTGACTGGTCCAAACGGCTCCCGCGACGGTCAACCGTCCGGGATGCCTCCCAATGGGATTGGATTCACTGTCCGGGACCGGATCCGGGCTTGCCGCCAGGGCGGAAACCGTACAGCTTCACCACTGAATTGAGAAAGAACTAAGAATCATGTTAGCACGGCCGTCGCGGACGCGTCCACACCGGGCCCCGTGCCAGGAAAAACGAGCTACTGGATCACTTCCACGCCCATCGAGACGCATGCGCCCTTGACCTGGGCGACGGCCGATTCGATGTCGAAGGAGTTGAGGTCGGGCATCTTGATCTTGGCGATCTCCTCGACCTGCTTCATGGTGATCTTGCCGACCTTGTTCTTGTTCGGTTCGGCGCTGCCCTTGGC
>JACRKW010000111.1 GCA_016215215.1 Acidobacteriota bacterium | reverse complement strand
CGATGGTGAGGAGCTGGACGGCGGCGATTAGGGCGACGCAGGCGGTCCAACCGCCCCAGGCCCAGAGGAGGCCGGGGATGGCGCCGCCGGCGCTGCCGCCGGCGTAATAGAACATGACGTACAGGCCGACGGCGGCGGCCTTGCCTTCGGTGGAGACCTTGCCGATGTAGCTGGTGGCGGCCGACTGGGCGACGAAGACGCCGGTGCAGATGAGGGTGAGGCCGGCCATGACGGCGAACAGCGATGGGATGAGCGTCAACGCGCTGCCGGCTATGCCCGCTGAGAAGGCCAGAACGATGGAGATGCGGTTGCCGAGCCGGTCGATCCAATGCCCAGCGAAGGGGGTGACCAGCGCGCCCACGAGGAAGACGCCGAAAACGAGACCCAACTGGCTGGTGTTGAGGTGGAAAGGGTCCTCGACAAGGTGGAAATTCACGTAGGTGAAGGCAGCCATCATGGCGAACAGTACGCAGAATCCGGCGGTGTAGGTGGCGAGGAGTTGAGGATTGCGGAGGTGGCTGAGAATGATGGGGGCGACAGGGCGCGAGGCTGTCTCTGCAGAGAACCTGCGGCCGGACGGAAGCCAGCGCCAGATGGCGAGGCCGCTGAGGAGATTCAGCACCCCGAGGACGAGGAAGGCGGCGCGCCAGGAGGAGTGAGTGGCGATGAAGGCGGAGAGGGTCCGTCCAGTGAAGCCGCCGAGCACGGTTCCTGAGACGTAGGCAGCCATGGCGGCGCCGACGCCGTCGTGCCACTCCTCGTTGATGTAGGCCACGGCGACTGCGAAGATGCCAGGCGTCAGGACACCCTGGAGGAAACGCCAGAAGAGTAGCTGCGAATAGCCGACCGAGGAGGCTGCTGCCAGGGTGGGAAGGGCCAGTAGGAGTGTGGCGGGGACGATGACGTTCTTGCGGCCGAAGCGGTCGGCGAGCAGTCCGACGAAGGGCGCGGCAAGAGCGACGGCGAGAGTGGGGATGCTGACCAGAAGCCCGGCGCTGGCGGCGCTGAGGCCGAACTCGCGGGCCAGCGCGGGCAGCAGCGGTTGAGGGGCGTAAAGGACGAGGAAGGCGGAGAAGCCCGCCAGCACCACCGCCGCCTTGCGCCGTGCGTCCATGGAGGACCATTGTCCCAGAGATCGGCAAGGTAGTTTTCTCCTGCGGCAAACGGTGATAGGCTCACCTGCATGAAGACGACACGCCGATGTGCACTCCTGCTGGTCCTGGCCCTGATCTGGCTGCCGATGGCGGCGCAGTGGGACGACGACCGCGGCGAAGGAGTACGGCGCGCGCGGCACGGGCGTGGACATCAATCCAGAGCGCATCAAGGAAGAGGAAGACAACGCCCGCAAGGCGGGTGTGGAGAGGCAGGTGAAGTTCGTCGAGAAGAACCTGTTCGAAGCGGACTTTCACGATGCCGACGTGGTGACGCTGTACCTGCTGCCGGACGTCAACCTGCGGCTGAGGCCGAGGCTGCTGAAGCAATTGAAGCTGGGGGCGCGGATCGTGTCGCACAGCTTCGACATGGGCGATTGGACTCCGGACGAGAAGGTGGAGGCGCAGGGGCGGAATCTCTACCTGTGGAAGGTGACGGACAAGGCCAAACAGCAGTACGGCGGGGAGTGAGGCGGCATCCGGGGGCGGGCGGATGCGAATATACTGAACAGACCTATGGTCCGCCGACAATTCCTCTCCACATCCGCGGCATCAATTGCCGCTCCATACTTCGCCCGCGCCGCGGGCAAGCCGAAGCGTGTGGGCCTGATCGGGTCGGGCTGGTACGGCAAGAGCGACCTGCTGCGGCTCATCCAGGTGGAGCCTGTGGACGTGGTATCGCTGTGCGACGTGGACTCGCAGATGCTGAGTCGCGCAGCGGAGATCGTGGCGAGCCGGCAGGTTTCGAAGAAGCAACCGCGGATGTTCAAGGATTACCGCGAGATGCTGAAGGAGAAGGACCTGGACCTGTGCCTGATCGCCACCCCGGACCACTGGCACGCGCTGGCGGCGATTGAGGCGATGAAGGCGGGCGCGGACCTGTATCTGCAAAAGCCGATCTCGGTGGATGTGCGCGAGGGGCAGGCGATTCTGGCGGCGGCGCGCAAGTACAAGCGCGTGGTGCAGGTGGGGACGCAGCGGCGCTCGACGCCCCACCTGATCGAGGCGCGGGACCGGTTCATCCGGGAAGGGAAGCTCGGCAAGATCGCTTATGTGGAGGTGTACTGCTACTACCAAATGCGGTCGCGCGACGCCTCTGCGCCGGTGGAGCCGCCGGCGCACCTGGACTACGAGATGTGGACCGGGCCGGCGCCGATGCGGCCCTATCTGAAGACCATGCACCCGCGGAGCTGGCGGGCTTTCATGGAGTACGGCAACGGAATCATGGGCGACATGTGCATCCACATGTACGATATGGTGCGCTGGATGCTGGAACTGGGCTGGCCGGCGAGGGTAAGTTCAGAGGGCGGGATCCTGGTGGACAAGGCGAGCAACTCCAACATTAGCGATACGCAGACAGCCACCTTCGACCACCCGGAGGTGAAAGTGGTGTGGACGCATCGCACCTGGGGGCAGCCGCCGGACCCGAAGTACCCGTGGGGCGCGACGTTCTACGGCGACAAAGGCATGTTGAAGGCGAGCGTGATGGGCTACGATTTCATCCCCGCCCGGGGCGAGGCCGTGCACAAGGACGTCACCTACGAGTTCGAACAGTATCCGGAGGACCGGACCGAGCAGGACCTGGAGCGGCACGTGGCGCCGGCGATCCGGGGCCACATGCGCGACCTGCTGGCCTGTCACGAGTCGCGCAACAAACCGGTGGCGGACATTGAGCAGGGGCACATATCGACGGCAAGCTGCATTCTGGCGAACCTGTCCATGAAGTTGGGGCGGACGCTGGCGTGGGATGCGGCCAAGGGTGAAGTGATGAACGACCCGGAGGCCAACCGGCTGCTGGCACGGCCTTACCGCAAGCCGTGGGTGCATCCGGATCCCGCGCGCGTGTGATGAAGCGAAGGAGTTTCGCTGCGGGGCTGCTGGCGCCGGCAAGGCCACTGCGGGCGGTGGTGCTGATCTCGGCTAACGCCGAGTGGGCGCCTGTGCGGGCGCACTTTCCGCGGGCGGTGATCCAGCGCAGTCCGTTTGGGGAGTACTTCGCGGAGGACGGGCTTGTCTTCTTCCACGGCGGATGGGGCAAGATCGCGGCCGCCGCCTCGGCGCAATACGTGATTGACCGCTTTCAGCCGCGCCTGGTGGTGAACCTGGGGACATGCGGAGGAATGGAGGGGGCGATCGCGCTCGGGGCCACGGTGCTGGCGGTGAAGACCGTGGTGTATGACATCGTGGAGAGGATGGGCGACGCGGAAGAGGCGATTCGGGACTATGCAACTGTGTTGGACGTCTCGTGGCTGCGCGTCCCGGACCCGATGCCGGTGGTGCGCGGAACGCTGGCGTCGGCCGACAGGGACCTGGATCCGAACGACATTGCTGACTTGCGGAGGAGGTATGGCGCGGTGGCGGCCGATTGGGAGTCCGGCGCGATTGCGTGGACGGCGGCGCGGAACAAGACCCGGCTGCTGATTCTGCGAACCGTGAGCGATATGGTGAGTGTGAAGGGCGGGGAAGCGTATGGGGATCCCGAGGTGTTCCGGAAACGCACCGTGGGGATCATGGAAAGACTCGTCCAGGCATTGCCTGCGTGGCTGGAGGCGGCAGGGGCGGGACGTTAGCGCGCCGGCTTGCCTCGCCAGAAAGGCGCGTCGGACTCGGCGAAGGTGTCGTCTACGTAACTCATGGCGGGCTGGAGGCGGAGCAGGATGTTCTCACGGGTAAGGACGGTATCGGCGGCGATCTTGCGCGTGCCGCTCTCGCTCATGGCTTCGATGTAGGCGGGCGACTTGGCCAGGCCGTTGTCCATCATGCGCAGGGATGGAAGAGGAGAGATGAAGATGTAGGTGCCGGAGGTGTCGCCGGACATGACGCGGTAGGCGATTTCAGGGCGATCGAGGTTGATGCTGTCGTAACCCTGGCGGCGGAGGCGGACCATTTCAGCGAAGCCGGACTCGGCGCCGGGGCGGATGCGATAGATGGAGACGTGGAAGTAGCGCGACTTGGGCATGTTGCGGACGGCCTGGTCTGCGCGGTAGCCGTAGTTGGGCTGATGGAGAGCGATGAGGACGCGCGAGGAAGAGTAGCCGTCCTGGTCGAAGGCGCCGGGAGAGCCCGTGATTCCAGCGAGGGCGCCGGGGGCGAGTGCCTGGTCGAGGTCCTCCACGCTGGCGAAGGAATCGTGCATCTCAACAAGCCAGGACTCGGGCAGTCCCGAGATGGAGGTGAGGCCGAGCACGGGAATCTGGGCTTTGGCGTCAGCGTAGGGCCGAATGAGGTCTGCGGCGGCCGGACGGGTCCAACTCCGGATCAGCCGGATGAAGGTGGGGGGATCGGTGAATCCCTGTGAGAGGGCGGGGAATGATGCGAGTGTGAGAAGGAGCAGAGTGCGGCACATCACGAAGCGGGCCTCCTGCGGACGGGATCAGGATACCTGATCGACGCACGCCGAAGGCCCGGAGTTGCGGACAGACCTGCGGATCTGCCCTACCGGCGTACCTGGGAGGTGGTCACCGGGATTGCCGCGACCTCGATTCCACTCTTACGCGCGGCTTCTCGCTCAGTCTTGGTAGGCTGCCATTCGATCTCCTTGGTGCCGCCTTCACCAACGAGTTTGTGAAGGAAGTATGCGTTGCCGGCCTTGTGGAAGATCAGGCTGCCGGGCCCGCCGGAGGGGCGGGCGACGTAGTTGAACATGGGAAGGAAGTAGGAAGCGTTACTGCCGACATCGGATTGAAGCAGAACGCGCTTGACGGCGGAGTCCATCTCGATGGAGTAAGGGCCTGCGGGGAAGACCTTGTCGCCGGCGACAAATGCAAACGGCACGTTCGCGCGGAGCGTGGTCTTGGATGCCTGGGCGTTGGCGGACGGGGCGGCCAGCAGAACAACCAGTGCCAGCACGGTACCGACAGCCAATAGTGAGTTGAGCTTCTTCATGTCTTTCTCTTTCCGGCGTCTTCCGCCACATGGATAGACGGACATGAAGAACAGAAGATCCCTGTCAATACGCGCCTGTAACAAAACGGCAGACAGTGGCGCACAATGGCGCAGTCTTGAAACAAGTTGAGCTATGATCGCAGCAGGGAATGCCTCTTCGAATCGACTCCTGGAAAGAGATTGCGGTCTATCTGAAGCGCGGGACGCGGACCGTGCAGCGATGGGAACGCGAAGAGGGGTTGCCTGTCCACCGCCTGGTTCACGACAAGCTGGGGTCGGTATACGCGTTCGATGAAGAGTTGGACGCCTGGTGGTCGGCGCGCAAGCCTCTCCAGGAGCGTCAGGGCGTTTGGGCGGCTCCGCCGGAGGATGACAAGCCTTCGATCGCGGTGATGCCGTTCGTCGACTGGAGCGAGGAGCGCGACCAGGGCTATTTCTGCGACGGCATGGCCGAGGAAATTATCATCGCGCTGTCGAGAATCCGGAGCTTGCGGGTGGCGTCCCGGATGGCGTCCTTCCGGTTCCGGAACGCGGGAGCAGACACGATGGAGGTGGGCCGGAAGCTGCGGGCGAGGACGCTGCTGGAAGGCAGCGTGCGGAAGTCCGGCGGCCGGTTGAGGATCGCCGTGCAACTGACGGCGGCGCAGGACGGATTTCAGATGTGGGCCGAGGTGTACGACCGGACGATGGGCGACGTCTTCGCGATCCAGGAAGAGATCGCCGGCACCGTGGCACGCGAGTTGAAACTGACCTTGACTCCAGGCGAGCGAGAAGCTTTGGCACGAGTGCCGACACGCGATCTGGACGCCTACGATCTCTACCTGCAGGGGCGAACGTCATACTTTCGTTACTCCAACGCCGGCGTGGAACGCGCGATCCAGCTCTTCGCGCAAGCGGTGGAGAAGGACCATGAGTTTCCGCTGGCCTACGCCGGCCTGGCCGATTGCTGGTCGTATCTTTTCCTCTACTCCGAGCGGAGCGCCGAGTACCTGGCGCGGGCCGACGAAGCGAGTCTGCGCGCAGTGGCTCTGGATCCGCAGTCGTCGCAGGCGCATGCTTCGCGGGCGCTGGTCCTTTCTTTGAAGAGCCGCGATGAGGAAGCCGAGCGGGCTTTCAAAGAGGCCATCCGGTTGGATCCGAATCTGTTTGAAGCGCACTATTTCTACGCCCGCCACGCCTTCAACATGGGCCAGCAGGAAAAGGCGCTGAGCCTGTACGAGCAGGCCATGCGCATCCGTCCGGAGGATTACCAGGCTCCGCTGCTGGCGGCGCAGACCTACGACGACTTTGGACGCCCGGAGGACGCCAGGGCGGCCCGGCTGCACGGCATTGAGGAGGTGGAACAGCACCTTCTGGCCCACCCCGACGATTCGCGGGCGGTGTACCTGGCGGCGAACGGCATGGCCGGCCTGGGCCAGAAGGAACGCGCACTTGAGTGGGCCGGGCGGGCGCTGGCGATGAGCCCGAACGACCCGATGCTGCTCTACAACATCGGGTGCATCTACTCGATGCTGGGCAAGCTGGACGATGCGATGGCGACGCTGGAGAGCGCGGCTCGGCACGGGTTGAGGCAAAGAGGGTGGTTCGAACACGACTCGAACCTGGATCCGCTACGCAGGCGGAAGCGGTTCAAGAACCTGCTCGAGATGCTGGATTGATGCTGGATTGATTAGATCTCAAGGGCGGCGAGGTATAACTGCCCCGGGGTACCCCAATGCGAACTGAAGTGATCTCCCTTGTTCTCAGCGCTGCCGTGCTGCAATTTGGTCTGCTCGCGCGAGGCCCGATATCCGCCGTGCAGGCGGCGTCCAAGCCGGCAGCAAAGTATGGTTCGAACCCTGCCGCGGGCAAGACCTTCACGCACGACGGTGTGGAGCTCTACTACGAGGTCTACGGCACGGGTGAACCATTGCTCATGGTGCACGGCAACGGCGGCAGCATTCTCGACCTGTCAGCCCAGATCGATTACTTCCGCAAGCGGTACAAGGTCATCGCCATGGACAGCCGGGACCACGGCAGGTCCGGCGACAGTCCGGACCGGCTCACCTACGAGAAGATGACCGGCGACCTGGCGGCGCTGCTGGATCACCTGCAAACCGGCCCGGTGAATGTCTTGGGCTGGAGCGATGGCGGGATTGAAGCGCTGTTGCTCGGCATGCGGTACCCGGCCAAAGTAAAGAAGCTTGCGTCGATGGCGGCAAACCTGAACCCGACCGACAAGGCGCTGCACCCGGACGCTCTGGCGCTGATCAAGCCCATGGTGGAATCGATGGCAGCCAACCAGACGACTCCGCAGGCCAGGCGGGAGTACAAGGTGTCGCAAATAATGCTGGTGGAGCCTCACATCGAAGCCAGGGAACTGGAGGCGCTCGTCGCGCCCACTCTGGTCATGGCAGGCGACCACGATGTGATCGCCGACGAGCACACCCTGGAGATCTACCACCACATTCCAAACAGCCAGCTTTGCATCTTTCCCAACGCGACGCACATGGTTCCTTACGACGATTCCATTCTCTTCAATGCGACAGTGGAACGGTTCTTCCGCGCGCCGTTCGTGAAGAAGGACCGCATCAAGGACACCTTCAAGTCGCTCGAGGCGATGAGAGCTCCCCGATAGCAGGCGTGGCCCGCAGGGGGGTGCTGTACCATGGAATTACCCCCCGCATGAATAACTGGCAAGACCGCCAAAAGGCCCTGTTGGAGGCCCTCGACGCCCGAATCCTCGTCCTGGACGGGGCGATGGGCACTATGCTGCAGCAGCGCAACCCGACCATCGATGATTGGGGCGGACCGCGATTTGAGAACTGCTCGGAGAACCTGCTGTTCACCCGTCCGGAGTGGATCGGCGACGTGCACCGCGCCTACTTCGAAGCGGGCGCCGACATGGTGGAAACCAATTCCTTCGGCGGACATCCGATCACGCTGGCCGAGTTCGGCCTCGAGGAGCGCACCCACGAGGTGAACGCCATCTCGGCGCGGCTGGCGCGGGAAGCCGCGGCGGCGTACGACCGTCCGGGCCGGGTGCGGTTCGTGGCCGGCTCGATGGGGCCGACGACGAAGGCGATCACGGTGACAGGCGGCGTGACGTTCGACGAGCTGAGGGAAGGCTACTACAAGCAGGCGCAGGGATTGATCGACGGCGGCGCGGACATGCTGCTGGTGGAGACCTGCCAGGATACGCGCAACGTGAAGGCGGCTTTGCTGGCGATAGGCCGATTGGGGCGCGAGTACGGCCGCAAGATACCTGTGGTGGTGTCAGGCACCATCGAGCCGATGGGGACGATGCTGGCCGGTCAAACAGCCGACGCGCTGTATGCATCCATCGCGCACGCCGACCTGCTGGCCGTAGGATTGAACTGCGCCACCGGTCCGGAGTTCATGACCGATCACATCCGGACGATCCACGAGATGGCCACGACGCGCGTCTCCTGCTATCCCAACGCCGGACTGCCGAACGAGGACGGCAGGTACGAAGAGTCTCCCGACTCGCTGGCGCGGCAATTGGAGAAGTTCGCCGCGCACGGCTGGCTGAACATCGTGGGCGGCTGCTGCGGCACGTCGCCGGAGCACATCCGCGCCATCGCGCAGATGGTGGAGGGCAGGCTGCCGCGACGGGCTCCGCAGGCCAGCCACAGGGCGTATTTCTCGGGTGTTGAGGTGGTGGAAGCCGAGGAGTCCAATCGGCCGCTGATCGTGGGCGAGCGCACCAATGTGATCGGCTCGCGCGCCTTCAAGAAGATGGTGGCAGAGGAGAAGTGGGAGGAGGCGAGCGAGATCGCGCGAAGGCAGGTGCGCAATGGCGCGCACATCGTCGACGTGTGCCTGCAATCGTCGGACCGGGACGAGCTGAGCGACATTCCGCCGTTCTACGACAAGCTGATCCGCAAGATCAAGGCGCCGGTGATGATCGACACCACCGACCCGCGAGCGGTGGAACTGTCACTGAGCTATCTGCAGGGCAAGGCCATTATCAACTCGGTGAACCTGGAGGACGGCGAGGAGAAGTTTGAGAAGATCTGCCCCCTTGCGCGCGCCTACGGGGCGGCACTGGTGGTGGGGACCATCGACGAGGACCCGGTGCAGGCGCAGGCGTTCACTCGCGAGCGTAAGCTGGCTGTGGCGCAGCGCTCCGTGGAGTTGCTATGCGGCAAGTACGGCATGGCGCCGGAGGACCTGGTGCTGGATCCGCTGGTGTTCCCGTGCGCCACCGGCGATGAGAACTACATCGGCGGCGCGGTAGAAACGATTGAAGCCATCGGCCTGATCAAACGGCAGATCCCGCACGTGAAGACGGTGCTGGGGGTCTCCAATGTCTCTTTCGGGCTGCCGGCGGCGGCGCGCGAGATCGTCAACTCGGTGTTCCTCTACTACTGCACCAAAGCAGGGCTGGACCTGGCGATTGTGAACGCGGAGAAGCTGGAGCGGTTCGCTTCCATTCCGGAAGAGGAGCGGCGGCTGGCCGAGCACCTGCTGTTCAACGCGCCGGACGCGGAGAAGTTCCCCGGTGTGCCGGAGGACTGGCGCGAGCAGTCGCGCGAAGAGCGAGCCGCCGTGAACCAATTCAACATCGCGGCGGTCTCGGAGCATTTCCGCGGCGCGCAGGTGCGGGTGAAGAAGAAGGCGGCCGAGCTTCCGCTGGACGAGAGGCTGTCAAACTACATCGTGGAGGGCAGCAGGGACGGGCTGATCGAAGACCTGGACCGGAAGCGAACCGGGGGCGCCGCGCCGCTGGATATCATCAACGGCCCGCTGATGGCGGGCATGGCCGAAGTCGGCAGGCTGTTCAACAACAACGAGTTGATTGTGGCCGAGGTGCTGCAGTCGGCCGAGGCGATGAAGGCGGCGGTATCGCACCTGGAACAGTTCATGCAGAAGTCCGAGACGGCCGCGCGCGGCAAGATAGTGCTGGCGACGGTGAAGGGCGACGTGCACGACATCGGCAAGAACCTGGTGGAGATCATCCTCTCCAACAACGGGTACGAGGTGGTGAACCTGGGGATCAAGGTGCCGCCGGAGGAGCTGATCCAGGCCTTCCGGCGCCATCAACCGGACGCCATCGGACTTTCAGGGCTGCTGGTAAAGTCGGCGCAGCAGATGACCATCACCGGCGAGGATCTGCGCGAGGCCGGCATCGGCGTGCCGCTCCTGGTGGGCGGCGCGGCGCTGAGTGAGAAGTTCACCATGGGGAAGATCGCGCCTGCCTACGGCGCGCCTACCTTTTATGCCAAGGATGCGATGACCGGGCTGCGGTTGCTGAATGAGATCATGGACCCGGCATCGCGCGAAGATCTGCTGGCGGCGCACACAGTAAAGGAAGTGGCGGCGGGCGCAGGTGGCGCGGGCGCGCGGCCAGAGGCGAGCGCGAACACTGCGAGGTCGCCCAAGGTTCGGACCGAGATTCCGATCCCGGTGGCGCCGTACCTGGAGCGCAGGGTGCGCGAAGCGCCGCACCTGGCCGAGATCTGGTCCTACATCAACCCGTTCATGCTCTACGGGCGGCACCTGGGGTACCAGGGCAACTTCGAGAAAGCGCTGCACGAGAGGGAAGAGAAGGCGCTCACTCTGTTGCACCAGATGGAAGAGGTGAAGAAGAGGGCCGCCGGTTTCATGAAGGTGCGCGCGGTGTGGCGCTACTTCGAGGCGGAGCGCGACGGCAACGACGTGCGGCTGTTCGAGCCCGGCGCGGCGGAAGCCGCGCACGTCTTTCATTTCGCCCGGCAGGCAGAAGGAGACTGTCTTTGCCTGAGCGACTACGTGCGCGACCCGGACGGCGGCGGGCGGCGCGACCAGATCGCACTGCTGGTGGTGACCGCCGGCGAAGGCGTGCGGGAGCGAAGCGAGGCCGCCAAGCAGGCGGGGGAGTATTTCCAGGCGCACGCGCTGCAGGCGCTGGCCATTGAGAGCGCGGAGGGCGCGGCGGAGTGGCTCCACCGGCGCATCCGCGAGGACTGGGGATTCCCCGATCCGCCGTCACTGACCATGCAGGAGCGCTTCACGTCGCGCTACCGCGGCAAGCGCTACAGCTTTGGCTACCCGGCCTGCCCGAACCTGGACGACCAGCAGGGCATCTGGAAGCTGCTGCGGCCGGAGGAGATCGGCGTGCACCTCACCGAGGGCATGATGATGGACCCGGAGGCGAGCGTCTCGGCGCTGGTCTTCCACCACCCGGACTGCGCCTACTTCGCGGCCGGTCCCGGATAGTTCGGCCCCAGCAACATGCTTTCCGGGCGCGGGATGGGGCGCCCCCCGCTCACCCATTTCTCTCCCCGCGGCGCCAGGTGGCCGGTCATGCGCCCGCGCCAGAGGCGGAGCGTCTGATCATGGCGTGTGTCGCCGCGCAGGTCGTTGAGCTCAGCGCGGTCGGTCTCCAGGTGGAAAAGCTGTTCGCTGCCGTCGTAGGCGTGGAAGATGTATTTCCACTTCCCGTCGGTGAGCGCGGTCCAGTGATTGCGTTTGTCGTAGCAGACGTCGTGCTCCAGGTCGATCCATTCGCGCTTGGCGGAAAGCAGGTTCTGGCCGTCACAGGCGTCGGGCACCGGCGTACCTGCAGCGGTGGCCAGCGTGGGCAGCACGTCGCGAATTTCAACTGGAACCTCGCTGACCGTGCCGCGCGGGGCGCCGGGGCCACGCACCAGCATCGGGATACGGGCGGAGGCCTCGTAGGCGTAGGACTTGCGCCACAGGTGATGGTCGCCGGTCATGTCGCCGTGGTCGGAGATGTAGACAATCAAGGTCTCTTCCGTCCAGCCACGCTTGTCCAGCGCTGAGAGGATGCGGCCCACCTGTTCGTCCATAAAGGAGACCGAGCCGGAGTAGCCGATGCGGGAGCGGCGGACGAGGTCCGGGCCGACGTCGCCGTGCCAGATGTCGTCGCGGTTCCAGCTCTTGGGAGCGTAGGTCTCGCGCGCCCAGTCGCCAACCTGTGCCGGCGGCAGGGGCGCGTCATGGTAACGGTCCCAGAAGCGCTGGGGCGGATCGTAGGGGCTGTGCGGGCGGGCGAAGCTGACCTTCATGAACCACGGGCCGGGCTTTTCGTAGGATTCGAGGAAACGCACGGCGCAGTCGCCGGTCCAGCGAGTGGGATGGAGGCGCTCCGGCAGGACGTAGGCCTTGGCGGTGTAGTCGTTGAAGCCGATGCCTGTGGCGTCGGGATTCAAGTTGGGGGCTTCGGTGGCGAACCAGGAGCGGTAGTCGCTGCGAAAGTCGACGTGTTCAGCGCGGCCGCTTTCGTCGAGGATGGTCTGGTGGAAGCCGTGGAGGTGGCGCTGCGGGGTCCAGTGCATCTTGCCGATGCCGAGAGTGAAATAGCCGGCGTCGCGCAGCACACGGGGCATCTCGGCGGGGTACTTATCGGCCACACGCGAGTAGCCGAGCATGCCGTGGCGCCAGGGGGACATGCCGGTGAGCAGGCCGGCGCGCGCGGGTGTGCAGGTGGGAGTGGAGGAATAAGCGTGGCGGAAGCGCACGCCTTCGGAGGCAAGGCGGTCCAGCGCTGGAGTGGAGACGGCCGAGTTGCCGTCGCAGCCCATCCAGTCGGCGCGATGCTGATCGCTCATCAGCAGAAGGAGGTTGGGCTTGGACTTCGACAGTGAGCGGATGAACGCCGGGGCGGCGCAGAACTGGCGGCGGGTCACCATTCCACTTCCATCCCCGGCGCGAGCGCAAGAACGCGGCAATCGACGTGATCCTGAAGAAGCGCGGCCAGTTCCTCCGGACGTCCAATGAGCGGCGGGAACGTGCCGAAGTGCATGGGGATTACGGTCTTGGCCTGGACCAGCCGGCAGGCGACCGCGGCCTCCTTCGGACCCATGGTGAAGAGATCGCCGATGGGCAGAAAGGCCAGCTCGGGCTGATAGAGCTCGGCGATGAGCGCCATGTCGCTGAAGAGGGCGGTGTCGCCGGCGAAGTAGGCGCGGCGGCCGTCGGGCAGATGGAGGACGTATCCGGCGGCGTCGCCGCCGTAGATGATCCTACCCTCGTCGGAGATGCCGCAGGAATGCACGGCGTGGGTCATGGTGACGCGCATGGCTCCGGCCTGCTGCGAGCCCCCCTTGTTCATGCCGCAGGCGTTCAGGACGCCCTTGGACTCCAGCCAGGCGCAGATCTCGTAGTTGGCGATGACGCGCGGCTTGTGCTTACGGGCCAGGGGCACGGCGTCGGCGATATGGTCGAAGTGGCCGTGGGTGACCAGCATGGTGTCGATTCGCTCGAATTCAAATCCGGGCGGGAACAGAGGGTTGTCCTTCACCCAGGGGTCGATCACCACCACCTCGCCGCCGTCCAGCCGCAACTGGAAGGTACCGTGTCCAAGCCAGGTAATCTGCAACATCGCCCTATTCTATTGCGCTCAGCTTCTCTCGTACGTTCCCATGGCCCAAGCCTCGGCCAGGTCGTGGCCGCGCAGACCTTTGTCGATGCCGTGGCGGTCTGAGCCTTCGTGCAACATCAGGCGCGAGGTGTCCAGCGCGTAAAGCTTGAAGAAGTAGCGGTGGGGGCCGTGGCCCTTGGGCGGGCACGGGCCGCCATAGCCCTCATCGCCGAAGTCGTTGGTGCCGCTGGTGCCGATGCGGCCGGGGAGGAAGCCTTCAGCGAGGCCGTGTTCCGAACCAGGAATGTCCCAGAGGATCCAGTGTGTCCACACGCCGGAGGGCGCATCGGGGTCGTCCACCACCAGCGCGAAGCTTCTTGTGCCTGGGGGCGCATCCTCCCATTCAATGGTCGGCGAGAGGTTCTCGCCATCACAGGTGTGCCGCTTGGGGATCTGTTCCCCCTCATTGAATGCGAGTACGCGGATCTTGAACGCCATACAACCTCCTAAGGCGGTTCACTTGCGCTTCTCCATCTTCATCCCGAATCCGAATTCGGCCAGGCCGGGAATGGTCACCGGCAGTTTACCACTGACATCCACCTCGCCGAAGAGGGCCTCGACGGCCGCCATCTCCGAGGGCAGGGCCACGCTGAACGTTGCCAGGTAGGCGGTCACATCCGGGTAGGCGCGCAGCAGGTAGGGGTTGCCCAGGGCGACGAAGGCGACCGGCTTGCCCGAAGCGAGCAGCGCTTCGAGGAAACCGGGGTAGTTGCCGGCCAACGCCACGTTGCCGCGGTAGGCCGAGGCGGTGACATAGGCGGCCACGGTCACGCTACGGCAGGTGGCGGCGGCGGTGGAGATCTGCTCGAATTCCGCGGGCGGCAACTGCGGGTCCAGTAGAAGCGTGCGAGCCCGGGGGGCGCGCGAGCGGATGGCGTCGGCCAGTTCGCGGCCCTGCGTGGAGAACCGCCCGGCGGCCAGGATGTAGAAACAACCCGCCCCCGGCTCGGCCAGCGGCAGCAGCCCGCCGTCGTTCTTGACCAGCGTGAGCGCCTTGCGCGCCACCAGCGTGGCCTGCTCGTCGTCTTCGGGCAGTTCGATGGAATCGCTGATGGCTTCCAGGTCCACGAGTTTCTTTTTGTGCAGGCCCACTTTGATCTTGGCGTTGAGGATTCTTAGGACGCTCTCATCGAGGCGCTGCCGGGATAGCCGCCCGCTTTCCACCGCATCGACGATGGCCTTCACGCTTTCGCGCGCGTAGGCGGGGATCAGCAGCAAGTCGGCGCCCGCCTCCACGGCGCGCACCGCTGCTTCTCCGGCCGGAAAGAGCTTGGTCAGCCCCTGCATGTCCATGGCGTCGGTGGTGATCAGCCCGTCGAACCCCAGCTCCTGGCGCAGCAGTCCGGTGAGGATGTTCTTCGAAACCGTCGCCGGGATCGTCTCCGGCTCGTAGGCCGGAACGTGGAGATGGGCGGTCATGACGCTGTCGACGCCCGCCTGAATGGCCGCCTTGAACGGGACCAGCTCCACGGCGTCCATGCGTTCGCGGGAGGCGTTCACCACACCAAGGCCGATGTGGCTGTCGGTATCGGTGTCTCCATGGCCGGGGAAGTGCTTCACCGTGGTCAGGACCGCGTTCTTGGGATCCCGCCGCGCGCCTTCGATGAAGGCTTTGACATGTTCGGCCACCACCTGCGGGTTCTCGCTGAACGAGCGGATGTTGATGATGGGGTTGGCCGGGTTGTTGTTCACGTCGGCGTCGGGCGCAAACAGCCAGTGCACGCCCAGTGCGCGCGCCTCGCGGGCGGTGGCAGCTCCCAGTGCAGCGGTGGCGGCCAGATCGCCCGCCGCGCCGTAGGCCATCAGGTGAGGAAACTGCGTGGTGGAGTGCAGGCGCATGGAGGCGCCCCGCTCGAAGTCGCCGCCCACAATCAGGGGTGTCCTGGCCAGCTTCTGCATGCGGTTGAGGAAGGCGGCCATCTGGTACGGGTCGGCCTTCTTCACCACTCCGTTCTGCACCCGGTTGAGGACAATCAGCCCGCCCACGCGCACATCTCGCACCAGCGCGGCGTACTCCCGGTAAGCCTTGCTGCGCACGTTGGGGGACTCGCCGTAGAACTGCACCATCAGGAGCTGCGCGGCCTTCTCTCGCAGCGTCATGGACTTCAGCCAGCGCTGCGCCTGGCCGGCAGGCCGCCTGGCGGCCGCGGGCTTGGGTGCGGCGGACTTGGAGATGGAATCGACGGCCGCCGGACAGGTGGCAGAGAGGGCCAGAAGCAGGGCCAGGGACTTTCGCATCCCCCTCAATCTACCAGGATCGTCCAGCGTGGAGCAGCGATCAGTTGGCGGTCTTCTTGCGGGCACGCACAGAGACCGTGCGTTCGGCCAGCGGCGGCTTCTTCGGCGTCTTGAGCAGACGGCCGGCGGCGCGGATCAGGTGCTGCACCTCATTGGCGCTCTTCATAATCACGGTGTTGGCGCCGGTGGACTTTTCCGTCAGCCCCAGGGCGTCCACAAAGCCGGAGATGAGCACGATGGGGATCGCCGGGTCTTCCTCGCGGATCTTTTCGATCAGCTCTACGCCGTCCATACCAGGCATTTTGAAATCGGTGACCACCAGGTCGTACTGTCCGCAGCGGAACAGTTCCAGCGCTTTTCTGGCATCGGAAGCGCCATCGGTGAGGTAGCCGAGCTCCTCCAGGACCACGCGACGGGCCATCAGGCCGGAGCGGTTATCGTCCACCAGGAGGATTCTCGCCGTGGGGATGATTGCAGATTTGAGTCGGACGGGCATGTATGAAAACATGCCGACGTTAACAGAGCCGCGACGCCGGTGTCAACGCTCTCGTATCGCTTTCATAGCGAGAGAGATTCACTTCTTGACTTCGGCCGTGAGCTGTGATGCGAACGCGCTACTCCACCTCGCGCGGCGCCGTGTAGCCGGATTTGGCGGTGATGGTGTATTTCATCGGCTTGTTCTTCTCGTCGGTGATCTTCAGCGGTTCGCCGGAAGGGCTGATCAGTTCCACTTTGATCTTGCGGTACTTGCCGTCGCGCGCCGTGTTGGTGGGCTGGTAGGCCAGCGAGTAGGTGTTGCGCAGAGCCTCATTCACCTGACGAAAGATACCCCCATATTCGCCGAAGAAGCGCGGGAACCAGGCCTGGCCGCCGGTCTCCTTGGCGAACGTGCGCAGTTGGTTGTCAGCCTGGAGGAAGTCCAGCCGCTGGATGGGACCCATGTAGCCGCGGGAATCGTAGTACTCGCGCATCGCCTGCAGGGTGCCTAGCGAGTAAATGGGCACGCTGGCGGTTTGCAGCTTGCGGCGGGTCTGGTCGAAGGTGATCTTGGAGAAGGTATCCATGCCGCTCCCGATGTAGAGGATGGCCTTGCGGCCCTCGCTGTCGCTCATGCGATCGGCGACGTATGTCAGGGCGTCGTAGAGGTTGGATTCAGAAAAGCCCGGGATGCGCAGGCGTGCCAGAGCTTCATTGGTGTCCTGGCGGTTGGTGGAGAAGTCGCTGAGGATCTCCGGGCGCAGGTCGAATGCCACCACGGCGACGCTGTCTTCGGGCCTCAGCGTTTGCAGGAAGCCGTAGCAGGCGGTGAGCGTCTCCTGCCAGCCGTAGGACCAGTACTGCTGGTAGAGGTTGCTGAACTCGATGACCATGGCCAGGGTGATGGGCGCCTCGCCGGTGGAGAAGCCGGTCAGCTTTTGCGGCACGCCGTCTTCCAGGATGCGAAAGTTGCCGGCCGGGATGCCCGGGATGAAGCGGCCGCGGTTATCCAGAACGCCGACATCGACGTTTACAGTCAGAGTGTCGCTGCGGAAAGTGGGGCCCTCGACGGGACCGCCCTCACCCGGCTTCTTCTTTTGCAGTTTTGAAGGGATCCTTTCCTGGGCGACGGGCGCCGCAGGGGCTTCGCCGGACTTCTCCGCCGCGGCGGGGTCGGTCTTCTTCTTCGGCCGGGCCACGGTGTCGCCGCTTTCCTTCTTGGGGCCGGCTTGAGCCAGCACAATGGCGCAGCCGGCAGCCAGCGAGACAGCGATGCCGGCGGCCAGGACGGGACTGAATAGACGGCGCAATCTCATGGTCAGACTCCTGCTCCTAATATGACGCTCCGGCAGGCCAACAAGGTTGCGCCCGCGTCCCCAATCTTCAATGCACCCACTTGTCCCGGTCGCGCTCGCTATCTCCTGGATAGCCGATGCCGGTGCCGTGCTTCTTCAGATAGACCTGGAACTTCTTCTTCGCCCGGGACATTTTCCAGTTCTTGTATGCCGTATCCAGGGACTCCAACATACCCGGACCCCTGGATCCGCGCCGCCGGCTGCCCAACCCGAAACGCAGCCAGATGTAGCCGAAGAGCATCCCGCCCAGGTGGGCGAAATGGCTCACGCCGCTTCCGGCGTCGCCGAAAGCGCTGAGAAAGACGATGGCGCCCATAATCAAGACGTACCAGCGGGCCTCGATGGGGAAGAGTCCGAAGAAATAGATCACCGCGCGCGGGAAGAGGATGCCGAAAGCCAGCAGCAAGCCGTAGATGGCGCCCGACGCGCCGATGGTACGGGTGTTCATGGTCCCGGTCAGCGCGTTGAGCACCACGACACAGACACCTGCGCCGGCGCCGCAGAAGAAGTAGTACTGGAGGAACCGCCGGGTGCCCCAAGTGGATTCCAGCGCCGTCCCGAACATCCAGAGGGTCAGCATGTTCACCAGGATGTGGCCGAAGCCGAAGGGGCTGTGCAGGAACAGGTAGGTGACCAACTGCCAGAGGGCCAGCGAACCGATCACGGCCTTGGGAACCAGCGCGAAGGGGAGGAAGTAGAGACCGGCCTCGCCGCGGGCGGCGAGAAAATACAGGACGAAGAGAACGCCGTTGGCGATCAGCAGCCACTTGACGCCCGGGGTCATGCGGCTCATGGAAGGTGGACCGTAGCCACGGTCACGAACAGGGAAGCCCATTGCGCCAGAGTGTGCCTCTGCTCCAACAATAGCACTATGCTTCTCCGCGACGTGGCACAGAAGCTTCCAACCGTTCTGTTGATCGCCAGGTTGAAGTCCTTGTCCAGCCCGGTCTGGCGGTGTTGACGGCCCGCTTGTATGCCTTCGATGCGCGCCAGACGGAGACCTCGGCCGTGGCGGCTATGGGCGAACGCATTGTGGCCGGCGGGGAGACGGTCGCCCTGATCGAGGACGCCGCCGGCCGGGTTGAGCTGGTCGAGGGCGGCCTGGAGTTTTCTGCGGGCGGCATTGGCGGCGAGTCCGAAGTGAGCGCGGCGCCGTGCGGAATAACCGGTACAAAGCACCGAGCCGTCGGCTTAGCACAAGAGCACCGATCTACCGCCCGCGGGCCAGACCGGCGGGGCGATGGAACTGGACGTGGAGAAACCGGGGCTGGTTGTGTCCGTGCGATTGATGGCGTATTCTTGGCAAACAACCATGGGCAATGCCGGTGTTGGGAAGAATCCAGGACCAGATACGAACGATCGAATGCTAACGTCCTGGAAGGAGATCGCTGGATTTCTGAATGTGAGTCCGAGGACGGCGCAGCTTTACGAGAAGACTCGCGGGCTGCCGGTGGTCCGGATGGGGACGCGGCCGGCGATCCGGGAAAGCGAGCTGCGGGCGTGGCAGGCGGCGGGGCTGCAGTACCCGTCCTGGTGGGAGCGGGTTCCGGTGTTGCAGGCGTGGGCGCTGACGGCGACGGTGCTGCTACTGGTGGCTTCTGCGGGGTGGTGGTGGATGTGGAGGACGACCAGGGGATTCGGCGATCCGGTGGACGCGCGATGGAGCGGATCGGTACTGACGGCCTACGACGTGAAGGGCCGGC
>JACRKW010000019.1 GCA_016215215.1 Acidobacteriota bacterium | reverse complement strand
ACCACGGCGCACAACCCAGAGAGAGCCACCACCCACACCGGGCGGTACCAGCGCGCGAGACGCTTCAGCCAGCGTTCATCCCTTACCCCAACGGCCAGCAGGGCTCCCATCGCCAGGGTGTCCACGCGGAAGGGCGTGAGCCGGTAGAGGAACTCGCCGCCATAGTCGTTTACCCGCCACGCAAAGCGCAAGGCGAAGGCGCCTGCCACCAGGGCCAGGCACAGCCAGGGCAAGCGCCGCAGTCCGAGCCACAACACCAGTGGAGGCCAGACCAGGTAGAACTGCTCCTCGATGGAGAGAGACCAGAGATGGCTGAGGAAGGCGTAGTCCGGCCCCAGCGCGCTCTTCCAGTTCGAAATGTAGAGCCAGTACCAGAGTTGCGGGGGGCCCGGCGGGACGTGGGTCCCGGCCCGCGACGCCAGTGGCAGCACTACGAAGAAGAAGACCGCCAGGAAGGCGTAGTAGAGGGGGAAGATGCGCAGCACGCGCCGCATGTAGAACGGGGCCGGACTACGCTTTCCTCAGCCACCTCTGGTCGCTCTCCATCGAAGAGCAGTTCTACCTGGTCTGGCCGCCGCTGGCGTGGGTCGTCAGGCCGAAGTGGACGCACAGCACCAGCAGAATGGCCAGCCCGCGGACGCCGTCCAGCTCGGGAACTCTCCGCTCTGAAGGACGTTCAGCCACGCCACCTCTGCCCCAGGCCCAGCACCTTCTTGCCGTACTCCACGCTGCGCTCCAGGTGCTCCCTTTGCTGGTACTGCACCGCCGCCAGAAACGGCTCCGGCAGTTTCCCCGGCAGGTCTTCAATCACAACATGGCCCTCGTAAGGCTTGCCGGTCTTGGCCAAGGCGAGGAACCGCGCCAGGTCGCCGGCCCTCATCTCCGGGTACATCTTCCAGAAACCCGGTTCCAAGTAGGGAATCACCTGTGGTGGGCGGCCGGTGATCGGCTTGATGTAGACATACACGTTCGGGCACAACGCCGAGGCCCGTTCCATGATCGCCTTGAAGTCCACCGCGCCTTCTCCCAGCGGCACCCACTGCACCGCCACACCGCGCGGATGCTCGTAAAGCACTGAATCCCGCAGATGCAGGGAGCAGATGTGCGGAGCCAGCGTCTCCAGTGTCGTCATCGGGTGTTCCAGCACAAACACAGGGTTGCCGGTGTCCATGTAGACCCCGACAAACTCCTTGCCGGCAGTCTCCACCACCTGACGCAACTCCCAGGCCAGCAGGTCCTTGTGCACTTCGATGATGATCTTCAGCCCCGCATCCATCACCTGCGTCCGGACAGCCCGCAACAGCCGGACCACCGTCTCCATGTGCTGTTCCACAGGCCCGGGCGGCAATGAAGCCCGGTCGCTGGCGATCACCGCCCGGACGTAAGGAGAGCCCATCGCCTTGGCCCGCTCGATGTTCCTGCGGAGCGTCGTGACAGCCTGGTCGAATAGCTCCGCCTTCCGGGGCAGGATCCCGCCCCCGCCGGTCTCCAGGTGCAGTCCCAGGCGGCTTGCGTGCTGGCGAACCTCAATCCAATGAGCGGGATCCATGGCCTTGGGGTCCAGCGAGTCCTGCAGGAAGATGGCGTCCAGTTTCAATGAAGCGCAGTAGTCGAGCAGTTGGGCGTCCGTCCAGCGGAGCGCCCTCAGGCAGTAGGTGTTCAGGCCCATGCGCCACGGCGCCGCCCCGGCAACACCGGCCGCGACAGCCTGTGTCGCCAGTGGCGCCACAGGGGCTAAGTTAATGAAATCTCTACGTCTCAGGTTAGATTGCACTTTCATTGTTCTGCATCCCTCAGTGGGCTGTCCTACTCAAACAGCATAGTTGCTTTCACCGGGCAACCAACAGCCCTGATGCAGGGTTGAACAAAACAGAGGTACTACTGGGGATGATCAGTTCCGCATCCAAATTCGCGTTTTGTATCTGTTTCCTGGCACTTGCCGCCTGGGCAAGGAGCGACGGGCCGCCGGCGGGGGTCTCCGGCGTGCCGGGCGAGGACAACTGCACGCAATGCCATGGGGGCACGGCCACCACCAGCGCCGAGAATCTCAAGATCCTGCTCGTCAACGCTACCGGTTACTCGCCAGGCAAGGAGATGATCGTCCGCATTGTGCTCTCCGACGCCAGAGCCAAGCGTTGGGGCTTTCAATTGACGGCGCGCGATGCCGCCGATCCTACCAACAAACAGGTGGGGACCTTCAGGCGGACAGACACCGTCAATACAAAGGCGACCAATGCCGGCGGCGGGGCCTTTCAGTACATCAGTCACACCACAGCCGGCACGCGCAACGGAACCACGGGTTCCTCCACTTGGGAGGTGGCCTGGACGCCTCCGGCCGATTTCAGCGGCGAAGTGACCTTCTATGCAGCGGGCAACGCCGCAAACGGCGATGGCACGGAGAACGGCGACAAGATCTACGTCGCCACCCTCAGTGTAAAGAAGGAGGCGGCTGCGCCGCCGCCAACCGTCACGCGAATCCTGCCGCGCCTTGTGTTCGGCGATGGTTGGTATACGGCTCTGTATCTATTCAACACGGGCTCGGCCGACGCCAGTGTCAAGGTGACGTTCACCGCCGACGATGGATCCGCCCTCGCTTCTGCGCCGGGCGGTGGCAACCAGGAAATCGTCCTGAAGGCTCGCGGCAGCGCTCGCGTCGAATTACAGGATGGCCCGCTCACCCAAGGTTACGCATCCGTTGTCATGCCGGAAGGAGTCACGGGATATGCGATTCTCCGCCAGACGCCGCCTGATCAGGGACCGCGAGAGACCTTCGTCGCCCTGTCGGCGGGAAACGTCCAAAGCAGTACCATCGCCTGGGACGACACCTCCCTCACCACGCTCGTAGCCATTGCCAATCCCGGGGAGGCTGAAGCGGCGGTCACCATCGCCCTGCGCGATCCGGACGGCCAATCGGTGGCTTCGTCGGGCATCGCCGTTCCTGCGAAGGGAAGGGTCGAGTTCAACCTGAAGGACCGGCCTGAGTTCACCATGGTCACAGGGAATCGGGGCACGGTTGAAATGAGTGTGACCACCGGTAACATCGCCGTTGCCGCGTTCCGGCTAGGTCCACAGTCTCTCACCGTCATTCCGTCAGCGGACAAGTAGTACAAATCTCAGTTCAGAGGGGATAAGAAATATGGGAAACGGGATCTTGCGATCCGTCGCCAGAAGTGTGCTCTGCAGCGGCATGCTCGCCGCTGCGGTCTGGGCCCGCAGCAACGGGCTGATGCCTATCGCTACCGCCGGGGTTCCCGGCGAGAGCGACTGCTCTCAATGCCACACCACCTTCGCACTCAACAGCGGGACAGGCTCCTTGAAGATTCTGCCTGACTCGCTCACCTATACGCCGGGGCAACCAATGAAGATACGAGTGGTTCTGAGCGATCCGTCCGCCCAGCGTTGGGGCTTCAACCTCACCGCGCGGCTGGCATCGAACACGGCCAGCCCGGGCGGTGTAATCACCATTTCTGACGCGGCGAACACCCAGGTGCGCTCCGGAGCCAACGGCGTGCAACACGTCACTCACACCACCGCCGGATCTCGCCAGGGCACGACGCTGTCCAACTCATGGGAGATCACTTGGACCGCACCTGCGGATGCTTCCGCGGGAACGGTCACCTTCTATGCCGCCGGCAACGCAGCCAATGGCGACGGTACCAATGGTGGGGACAGGATTTACTCGTCTTCCGTTCAGGTCACCGCCGGCGCTACCGGCCCTGTCACCACCAAAGTACTGCCGCAGTTTGTCTTTGGGTCGCAGTCCGGCGCTGGCGCGTGGTACTCCGCCATCTACCTGCACAACACCAACGCCGGCGGCGCTTCGGTCCCTATCAACTTTTACGCGTCTGACGGCACACCGCTGACAGTGCCCGGCCTCGGCGGATCGTCGACCACGGTGAGCCTGACGGGCAAGGGGTCCGCCCTGGTGGAGGCCCCCAACGTGGGACCGCTCACTCAGGGCTGGGCCAAACTCGAAGTGCCCGAAGGCGTCATCGGCTATGGCGTCTTTCGCCAGAGTATTCAGGGCAACAACGACCAGGAGGGCACCGTGTCCTTCTCCGGCGTCTGGTCCGCCCTCAATACAATCGCCTTCGACGACAACGGATTCGACACGGCGGCCGCCATCCTGAACCAAAACACTTACGACGTGCCGGTTACCATCACCGCCCGTGACGACCAGGGCAATACCCTGGGCACGCTCACGCTGAACGTGAAGGCCGGCAGCCGTGAGGCCTTCGTTTTGAAGTCCAAACCGGAACTTACCACCATGCAGGGCAAGCGGGGCTCGGTCGATTTCGCCGCCTCGGTCGGCTCCATCGCCGTCCTCGGTCTGCGGTTCAAAGGTCCTTCGTTTACGTCCATCCTTGCGGCCGAGCGCTGAGCTTTGCTGTGATGCGGACCTGCGGGGCGCTTCCTCCTGGGCAGCGCCCCATCTTTCTATCGGTGGTGGAGGAGACTAAGGTTGCGCCACCGGCGGATGCACTTCCACCGGGTTGTATACCGGCTTCACCGTGCGCAAGTACGCATAAATCGCCTTCAGATCCTCGTCCGTCAGTTGCGAGAAGGAGTACCAGGGCATGATCGTGAACGTCGCCTGGTTGTTCGGCGGGGCGTTTTCGTAGGTCATGTTCGCATAGCCCCTGAACTTCGCCAGGAACTTCTCCTCGCTCCACTTGCCCAGACCTGATTCCGGTTCAGGTGTGAGATTGGGCGTGCGTACCATGTACGGCGGGATGTTGAACTCCACCCCCCCGGCCAGTTCCATGCCCTTCACAATCTCGCCGCGCTCCTGCTTGGAATGGCACTCGGCGCAACTGCCGATCCCTACCAGGTACTCGCCGTATTTCACCTTGTCGCCACGGTCCGGCCCCGCCACAGGGCCACTCAGCGGCTTCGGCGCGAACTTGACCATCAGGTTCACCGGGAAATCCAATTCGGTCTTCGGCAGGCTGCTCTTCACTGGCTTCAGCGTATTCAGATAGGCCACGACGGAGTAGGCGTCCTCATCGCTCAGTTTGGCGAAGTGCTGGTACGGCATGAACGGGAAAAGTGCCCGCCCGTCACGTGAAACGCCTTCACGGATGGGCCGGAGCTTTTCGCCGTCCGTCCATTCGCCGATTCCGGTTTCCTTGTCGGGCGTGATGTTCGGCGCCACCACCCGTCCAGGCAGGCCGACCTCCTTGGGAAACTCAAAACCAGCGCCGATGCCTTCCGGCTTCGGCCACCCGGCGAATCTGTTGAAATCTCGCGAGCTATGGCAGCCGATGCAATCGGCCTGATACTCGAAGATGTACTTGCCTCGCTGGAGCCGCTCCGCCGTCATCTCCACTTTGATGGAGGAGGGCGTGGCCGCCGCTGCCTTCTTCAATACGAGAAAGGCCGCGGCTGCCGCCACCGCAAATACAACTAGCCCAATCGTCCATGAAACCGCTCTCTTCACAGTTGCCTCCTCCCTCACGTTGATCTACCTAATATATGACGTCTTTGTACGGTTTGCAGTTCACTGGAGCTAGATCGTCTCGCCGACTCTGTGGAGCTTCATCATGTTGGTGGTTCCCGGGCGCCCTATTGGTTGGCCTGCCACAAACACCACACTGTCTCGCGGTTTCAGTAAGCCTTTGCTCACCAATATCTTATCCATCTGAGCCATCATCTCGTCCGTCGATGTCGTGGGTGGGGCGATGATCGGGTTCACCCCGAAAACCACCGAAAGCGACCGGGCGGCCACCTCGCTTTGAGTGAAGACGAAGATCGGCACGGGCGGGCGGAATCTGGCGACCAGCCTTCCGCTCGAGCCTGAAGCGCTAAAGACGACTATCGCCTGGGCGCCCGCCATCTTTGCGGCGCGGTAGGCTGAATCCGCGACGATCT
>JACRKW010000018.1:4599-10848 GCA_016215215.1 Acidobacteriota bacterium | reverse complement strand
GTAGCCCGTCCCGCCGAACTGGAATGCCCAGAAGCGGAAGGCTTCAATGTTAGTGGCGGAGGCCAATGTGAAATCCTCGGCCTGAATCCACTGCGTGAACTCGTTTCCCCCGGAAGCGTTTGGCGCTCCGTTGTCGTAGATGAGCGCGGCCTGGGCGGAGATCGCCAGCAAGAACAGCAAAGACAAGGTCATGAGATGAGTCGGTTTCAAGTGCATGCTCCTCCAATCCTCCAGTTGAAGCAGCCGGAGGCGTTTGGACGCCTTCGCTGCGACAGTCTTCCAGAATTTTATGGTGGCGAAATCCAGGAAACAAGCGTTTGTGCTGGGAGAACCGATCCTTGAAAGCTATCTTAAGATAGATCCTATGCGCCTTCCAGGCCGAAATGAAGAGGGCGCCCCCTGTTCAAGGGGGCGCCCTCTAGAGTGACAACCGGATTGAAAGCCGAGCTAACGGCGGCGGCGGAGAGCCAGGGCAGCGAGGCCGACACCCATCAGCGCCACGGTAGAGGGTTCCGGAACCTCTCCGAGCGCTGTGTCGTACAACTGGAAGGCGTGCTGTTGGCCGTTGTTAAACCACCCGCCGCTATCGAACGGAGCGACGTCTTCAAGGCCGGCAGAAGTTGCGTTGGCTCCCGTGTTTTGCCAGTAGAAGTCGTTTCGGGTCGTGGTGGAGAGAAGGCCATTGTGCAGCCCAAGCCAATAGGTTCCTGCGCCGAGCGAGAACAGCACGGCCCCGGGAGCCCCGGCGACATCGTTGTAGATTCTCCAGGTAATGCTGCCGGTGTAGCCCGTCCCGCCGAACTGGAATGCCCAAAAGCGGAAGGCTTCAATGTTAGTGGCGGAGCCCAATGTGAAATCCTCGGCCTGAATCCACCGCGCGAACTCGTTTCCGCCACCAGTGGTGGGCGCTCCATTGTCGTAGATGAGCGCGGCCTGGGCGGAGATCGCCAACAGGAGAACCGCGGGCAGGCTAGCTAACTTGTTTATTCTCAAAAGTATCCTCCTCGACTCCTGAACGTGCAGCATGGAGTTGATTTGCACTCCTCCCAATGTCTGCCGTTCAAACTATTCTAGTGCATCAAGTTTCGTGGGGCAAGAGCGTTTTCACGGGGATGGGAGGCAACCTGAGGGTGGAGCCAGTGTGGCAATGAGAAGAGGCTCTGGATTCAGAGCGCGGCCTGGGGGATATTGGGGCGCGTGGTGGGATTTGAACCCACGACATCCAGAACCACAATCTGGCGCTACTACCGACTGAGCTACACGCGCCGCAACATTCACATTTTAGCAGAGAGGCAGGGCGGGCGCAGCGGCGCGGGCCGTGTGATTGAATAGACTCATGGCAGAAACGGCAATCTTAATCGCGAACGGGGACCTTCGGCTCTCGGCCAACCAGACCTGCTGGGCGGCGCAGAACGAAGTGGAGCAGAAGGTGATGGAGGCGGTGCGGGGCTTCGGCTTCCAGGTGGATCGCGGGCACCCCTACGACGAGGCCAAGCAGCACGGCTTCATCGACAGCCAGAAGTACGGCATGGAGGTGTTCAGGAACATCCCGCCGGCTGCGCCGCTGATCGTGGTGGAGGCGGTGTGGCAGTACAGCCACCACCTGTTGCACGGACTGTACACTCACCAGGGGCCGATCCTCACGGTGGCCAACTGGAGCGGGCAGTGGCCCGGGCTGGTAGGCATGCTGAACCTGAACGCCTCGATGACCAAGGCCGGCATTCCGTATTCGACGCTGTGGAGCGAGACCTTCGACGATGAGTTCTTCCTGAACGGCCTGAAGCGCTGGCTGAACGGCGAGAAGCTTGTGCACGACACCGCCCATGCCAAGCCGCTAGGAATGTACAAGCTGCCGAAGCAGGCCGAGGAGACCGGCGCGCAGATGGCGCGGGAGCTATACCGCAACAAGTCCATCATGGGGATCTTCGACGAAGGCTGCATGGGGATGTACAACGCGATCATCCCGGACGAACTGCTGCACAAGACGGGCGTTTTCAAGGAGCGGCTGTCGCAGTCGGCGTTATATGCCGAGATGCAAATGGTGGACGACAGTGAGGCGCAGGCGGTGCGGGACTGGCTGGAATCCAAGGGAATGAAGTTCAAGACGGGTCCGGTGCACGAGACCGACCTGACCGACGCGCAGATCCTGGACCAGTGCAAGATGTACATCGCGGCAGTGCGGATCGCCGACGATTTCGGCTGCGACACGATCGGCATCCAGTACCAGCAGGGGCTGAAGGACCTGGCGCCGGCGTCGGATCTGGTGGAAGGCATTCTGAACAACGTCGACCGTCCACCGGTGAAGTCGCGAGACGGCGGGCGGGTGTTGTACGAGGGCAAGGCGCTGCCGCACTTCAACGAGGTGGATGAGTGCGTCGGGTTGGACGCGCTGGTGACAAATCGCATCTGGACCAAGCTGGGGTACGACCCGGAGACGACTCTGCATGATGTGCGCTACGGGGAGGAGTACAAGGGCGAGTACGTGTGGGTTTTCCTGATCTCGGGCTCGGCTCCGCCACAGCACTTCATCGGCGGCTACGCCGGTACGGTGAGCGAGCGGCAGCCGGCGATGTACTTCAAGATGGGCGGCGGAACCGTGAAGGGGATATCCAAGCCGGGCGAGATCGTGTGGAGCCGCGTCTACGTGGACGCAGGCATCCTGAAGGTGGACATGGGCCGCGCGAAGGTAGTGGAATTGCCGGCGGAGGAGACCGAACGGCGCTGGCAGGCGACCACGCCACAGTGGCCCATCATGCACGCAGTGACTTACGGGGTGACCCGCGACCAGTTCATGGCGCAGCACAAGTCGAACCACATCAACGTGGCCTATGCGCCTTCGGCCGCGGACGCCAACAAGGCGCTGGCGGTAAAGGCTGCGATGCTGCGCGACATGGGATTGGAAGTGAACATCTGCGGAACGCGGCACGGCCTGGAGTAGCGGCCTGAAGTAGAATTGATGGTTCCGGGGCCGCAGGCGGCGGTCGCTCTTCGTCCATGGAGGTACATCCCTTGCGAGTTGGAATGATCGGAACAGGCGCCATCAGCCACAAGCACGCCCTGGCGTACGCGAACATCGGTTTCAAGATCACGGTCTGCACGGACGTCTACGCTCCGGCCGGCGAGAAGTTCGCCGAGCAGTACGGGTGCAAGTTCGTGCCCACCTACGAAGAGGTTTGCAGCCACCCGGACGTGGACTACGTAGACGTTTGCACGTTCCCCGACTTCCGCCTGCAGCCGATCGAGATCGCCGCCAGGCACGGCAAGGCGATCCAGGTGCAGAAGCCGATCTCCACCAACCTGGAGACGGCGCGCCGGATGATCGAGACGGCCAAGACGGCCGGCGTGGTGCTGGGCGTGGTGAGCCAGCACCGCTTCGACGACTCAACGATCTTTGTGAAGAAGGCGATCGCGGACGGGCGGCTGGGCAAGATCCTGCAGGCCGACGCCTATGTGAAGTGGTGGCGCAGCGAAGCCTACTACGGCCGGCCGATCAAGGGCAGTTGGGCAGTGGAGGGCGGCGGAGCGCTGATCAACCAGGCCGTGCACCAGGTGGACGTGCTCCAGTACCTCATCGGCAACGTGTCCGAAGTGTTCGGATACTGGCAACTGCACGCGCGGCACAAGATCGAAAGCGAAGACGTCATCTGCGCGCTGATGAAATACCGCGGCGGCGCGACGGGCGTGTTGCAAGCCTCGACGGCGATCTGGCCGGGCTACAGCGAGCGGATCGAGATCCACGGCACCAAGGGCACCTGCGTCTTCACGGGCGACAAGCTGACGACGTGGGACGTGGAGAACGACGCGGGCGAACCGGCGCCGGTGGAGAAGGAGGTCATGAGCGGATCGTCGGATCCAATGGCTATTCCGCTGACGCCGTTCGAGCGGCAGTTCACCGATTTCGGCGACGCGGTGAAGGCCGGCAGGACGCCGCTGGTCAGCGGCGAGGAGGGACTGCGCGCGCTGGAAATCGTCATGGGCGTATACGAGAGCTGCCGCACAGGGCAGGCGGTGAAGCTCTAGAAGTCCATGAGCTGGACCGAAGTCCGTATACCAGCAACGAGCGCGAATCTCGGCCCGGGCTTTGACGCCCTGGGCATGGCGCTGAGCATCTACCTGGAGTGCCGCTTCCGGCCGTCCGAGTCACTCATCATCCGGCCGCTGGGCCGCGATGCCGGGATGATTTCGACGGGGCCGGATAATCTCATCTGGCAGACCGCGCTTCAGGTCGCCGAGCACGCGGGCCGTCCGATGCCGAACATCGAACTGGTGGTGAACAACGACATCCCGATCGGCAAAGGGCTGGGTTCATCCGCCGCGGCTCTGGTGGCGGGCGTCGTGATCGCCGACGAGATTCTGGGGCTGGAGTGGGACCGGCATAAGATCCTGGACGAGGCGGCGCGGATCGAGGGCCATCCGGATAATGTGTCGGCGGCGGTGCTCGGTTCGATTGTCGCCAGCGCCATCGACACGGACGGCATCACGCGCGCGGTGCGGCTGCAACTGCCGGCGCGCTATGGTGTGGCGATCATCGTGCCGGACTTCATCCTGCCGACTTCGGAAGCGCGGGCGGCGCTGCCGGCGACCTATTCCCGGGCCGACGCGGTGTTCAACATCCAACGCTCGGCGCTCTTGATCGCCGCCATGCTGACGCAGACGACCGATGCATTCCACGAAGGGTTGATGGACCGGCTCCACCAGCCCTATCGCGCGCGCCTGGTACCGGGGCTCAGCGAGATGCTGGAACTGCGCGCCGAAGGGCTGCTGGGCTGCGCGTTATCGGGCGCCGGACCGTCCGTGCTCGTGTTCTACGAACGCGGCAACGAACGCGTATGCGAGTTGATGCGCGACATCTTCCGCAAGCACGGCCACGACAGCGAGATCCTGTGGTCGCACATCCCGGACCACGGCTACGACCTGCTGCAAGGGCTGTAGTCGTAGAATAGCTGTCAGTCATGGCAAAACCAGTCCAGTTTGAAGTCGAGTGCCCGTGCTGCGGGGCGACGCTGAAGATCGACCCTGAAGTACGAGCCATCATCAGCCACAAAGAGAAGCCGGTGGCGCGCACGCTGGAGGACATCAGCACCGGGGTGGCTAAGTTGAAGGGCGCCGAGCAGCGGCGCGAGGAGGCGTTCCAGAAGTCGTTCGAGCAGATGAAGTCGTCCAAGGACGTGCTGGCGCGCAAGTTCGACGAACTGCTGAAGCAGGCCAAGGAAGACGATCCGTCGAAGCCGCCGCCCAAGCCGCTGGGCCTGGAATGACGCAAGGCGTGCCGCTGCCGCGGGGCATCATCGGCGTGGTGCAGACGCCGTTTGACGCGCGCGGAGCGCTGGACGAATCGAGTCTGGAGCGGCTGGTGGAATCGGCCGTGCGAGGCGGCGCGAGCGGATTGCTGGCGCCCGCCGTGGCAAGCGAGGTGGCCGCGCTGACCGCCGCGGAGCGCGAACGCGTTCTGACCCTTGTGCTCTCAACCGCCGCGGGACGACTGCCGGTGATCGCCGGAGCGTCGTCGGACGACTGGGAGGATTGCGTCCGGCATGGGCGGGCGGCGGCAGCCAGAGGCGCGTCGGCGTACCTGGTGGCGGTCCCCGCTGGGATCTACGCCGCGCCGGAAAGCGCCGTGGCGTGGTTCGCGCAGATCGCCGCGCAAGTCGAACTGCCGCTTATGGTGCAGGACCTGGAGTGGAACGGTAGCGGGCTGCCGGTGGCATTGATCGCTGAGATGGCAGCCAAGATTCCCACATTGTCAGGCGTGAAGATCGAGACCGTGCCGGCGGGGCCGAAGTACACGCATGTGCGCGAGGCGCTGGGCGCGGCCTTCTTCATCGGCGGGGGCTGGGCTGTGCCGCAGATGATTGAGGCGCTGGACCGCGGCGTGGACGCGCTGATGCCGGAGTGCTCTATGATCCCCGTGTATGCGCGCATCCACCGGCTGTACGAGTCGGGCGAACGCGAACGGGCGCTGGCGGTGTTCCGGCGGCTGCTGCCTGTGCTGGCCTACTCGAACCAGGAGCTGCGCACTTCGATTGCGTTCTTCAAGCGGCTGCTGGTGCGCAAGGGCATCTTCGCCACCGAGGCGATGCGCGGCCAGCCGTTCATGTGGGACGCGCACAATGAAAGAATCGCGGCGGAGTTGATCGAGCTGTACCTCGAACTGGAGCGGGCTGAGGCGCGGCTATAGCCGCTTCAGGCAGGCGCGAGCGGATTGCTGGCGCCCGCCGTGGCAAGCGAGGTGGCCGCGCTGACCGCCGC
>JACRKW010000018.1:0-4465 GCA_016215215.1 Acidobacteriota bacterium | reverse complement strand
GCGCCGAGCAGGATCTCGTGGGTCTCCACCAGGTCCTTGTGGAAACCGCCCACCGAGAGGTAATCGATTCCCACGGTTCGGACTCCCTGCGCCACGATGGCCGCGGCGGCCTCCTTGGAAACGTAGACGAACTCCTCGACAAAACGCGGCTGGCGCAGGTGCGTGGTGGAGTTGCGGGTCTTGAAGAGCAGGCGCGAGCCGGGTTCGAGGCCGGTGGGAATGTCAGTGGCGCGCACGGCGTATTGGTCATGGACCTCGATGATACGGGCGGGGCCGATCATCGCCTCCAGTGGCAATGCGCCCATATCGAGCCCGCCGGCGATGAAGTGCCTGGGTGCGTCGACGTGCGTGCCGGTGTGGGCACTCATGTTCAGGCGCGTCAGGTTGTAGGGATCGCCGCGCTCCAGGAACATCGTCTGCTCGATGCGCACGGCGTCGTCGCCGGGCCATACCAGCATGCCGGAGGAGAGCGGCGTGGAGATGTCGATCCAGCTCATCTCAGCGTTCCGGAAGCTCGCCGAGCGGGCGCCAGTAGATGTTGCGGAAGGCCACGGGGCCGTGGTCGCCCTGGATCATCAGCGGGTTGGAGGCGGCCTCGACCAGGGGCATGTGCGCGCGGGTGGGGTTGGGCACTTCGACGTTGTCCTGGATCATGACGCCGTTGAAGACCACGCGCAGGAAGCGGGCGTTTTCCACCTTCTTGCCGGCGGCGTCGAAGCGCGGCGCGCGGAACCAGATGCGATAGCTCTGCCATTCCCCGGCGTTGCGCATGGCATTGACGCGAGGCGCCGAGCCGCCCTTGGCCTTGCCATTGACCCACTCGTGATAGACGGCGCCGCAATCGCCGGTGGTGGGATCGGCGACACCAAAGCTGTCCAGGATCTGGATTTCGTAGAGACCTTGCAGGTAGACGCCGGAGTTGGCGCCGCGCGGGATCATGAACTCGAGATACAGCTCGATGTCACCGAACTTCTCGTCTGTGACGAAGTTCTGTGTGCGGCCGGCCTTGCCGTTGATCATGCGGTCGCCGCTTTCGCCGGTGAAGGAAAGCGCTTTGGGCGAGTACATGCGGTCGAAGCGGATACCGCGCGCGGCCACCCATTCGTGCGGCTTGGATGGATCCATGGCGTGCCAGCCCTTCAGGTCAACGCCATTGAGCAGCGGTTTCCAGCCGGGATCAGTCAGATAGGGCGGATCCTGCGCGAAGGCGCACAGGCTGGCCAATAGCAACGGAATCAGGCTGAGGCGAAGCATGCCGCCATTATTTCACGGCGGCGGGCGCGAGCTCGGTCAGGGGAAAGACGACGGGCACGACGTAATACGGGGTCGCCTCAGCCGGATCGGGGTGGAACCATCCGGTGCGCTCGGTGTTCAGAATTTCGAAGTAGTACTGAACGTCCCAACGGACGTCCAACTCGCCGGCAGGAATGGTGAAGACCGCGCGCTGCGGCGGAGCATCCATCGTCTTCCACTCAGCCAGTTGATTGAGTGGACGGTAGTGCAGGCGAACCGTGCGGACGTGCGCGGGCGGATAGACGGCAAGGGACAATTGCAGCGGCCGGCCTGCTTCCACGCGCTTCGGCGGGTTGTGTTCGAATGCGGGCCGGCTCAAAGGCATGGGCCAACGGGCGGGCGCCGCGGGCGATTGTGCGGCCTGGAGGAGCACGCCGCTGTAGCGCCATTCCCCCTCCGGCATGACGATGTCGAGCACGCCTCCGGCGGCCTCGCCGGCACGCTCCTCAGCCGAGCCATCGGGCTTCAGCAGCAGGATGCGATAGCCGCCCGCGGCGGTCTTCACGCGGAAGACCTGCGCGCCCTGGCCGGCGATGGAATCGCCGAAGAGTGCGTTGGCGGGCAGGTGCGATGGATTCTTGGCCACGGCGCGCACCTCGGCATACGGGCTCAACGGGAGACCTTGCGCGGTGCGTGGAGCCGCGGCGAGCCAACCGTAGCCGAGCGTGTCGGAGTATTCCGCTTCAGGCGAGACGCCGGCAAGTCCCGGCAGCACTGTGTTGCTCTCTACGTAGGCGGTCTGCCGGTAGCTGCCCGGACGTGCCGTGCGCACGGCCGCGCCGAAGTCAAAGCCGCGATCGATGCGCCCAAACTTCTCAAACAGCGCGACGCGCTCGTTCACGGCCCTAAGGTCGTGCTCCAGGTAGGGCAGCTTGTCCTTCCAGTGACCGGTGTCTTCGGGCCCAAAGGCCATCTGCGCGGGGTAGAGGCCATCGGTCAATTTGACCAGGTCCTGCCACGTACGCAACGCTCCGGCGGTCTCTCTGCGCGCGCCGTAGAGAGCGGAGTCGTCCGCGGTGAGGTAGAACCAGGCCAGGTGGTCGGCCGCCATCTGCCTGCGGCCGTGGAAGCGCGCCAGCAGGGCCAGCGTATCGATGTCGGGTTTGGTACCGAGCCACTCCTGGTGTTTGTCGCCGAGCACCGTCTGCGCCCGGGCCGCGGCTTGCTCAGTCTGCAATGCGAACTCATGAAGGCGCGCGGAGGTCTGCAGAGGCGTCTGCCTGGCCGACGGCTCGCCGGACATTCGGGCGCGAGCCGCTTCCAGAGGCGAGGCCACAAAGCGCCAGTCACTGGGCCGCACCTCCGCGTAGGAATCGATGAGGCCGCCGGGATTGATCTCCGGCCAGATGTACATGTTCGGATCGGCGAGGTGAACGGCGACGATCTCGTTGAGCACCTTGCTGGCATTGCGCACGGCATCGAAGACATCCCGAGCGGCCGCGCCGAAACGGCGAGTGAATTCGTCCATCCATAGGCTTTCGGGTTCGGCCGGGTCGTAACTGAGACGGCCCCAGAGCAGATAGAACAGCCAGTAGCGCTGCCATTCGTACTTCCACGTCACGCGGTCCGCCTGCTTCTCCTCGAAGACGCCCCACACGCCGGGCCTGTTGCCGAAGCCCTTCTGCGCTAGGGGCGGATCGATCTCGAAGCCTGCCGAGCCGCTGAGCGTGAGGGTGGGCACGGCACGGCGGACATAGTCGGGATCGCCCCACAACAGCAGACGGTGCGAACCCAGGCCCCAAAGCTCCCAGTAGAACTGGTAGGGGCGCTCGCGGTCGCTCACCGCGGGTTTCTCCAGGAAGTTCAGAAACGAGTAGTTCGGCCACGTCTCGGCGGGCTGATAGGGGCGCCCGAGATCTTCGGCCCAGTACTTCGAGGAGAGCCGTAGCGGTACGCGGGCGGCGAGCGCAGCATCCATCAGGCCCTTCTGCATGAGCCAGCCGCGGAGGTCGAGTTGCACAAGGCGTCCGGCGTCGCTGAGCGCGCGAAAGACCCAGTCGCGAAAGAACTCCACTTGCTTCTCAGGCGGGATTCCGGACTCGGAGTTGGTCCGCATCTGCACGCTGCGGATCGAGGGGCAGGCCGCGAGGAGCAGCTTCAGTGCGGCGTAAGAGTAAGGTCCGATGTTCTCCGCGGTGAGTCCTTCCACCGAAGGCGTCATGCCGCGCTGCACGTTGTGCTCCCAGATGCCGAGCGTGAAGTCGACGCCGAACTCAGCGGCCGTCTCGGAGATGAAGCGGAGCGATTCCAGATTGCGTTCGCGCTGTTCGGTGGAAAGGCCCTTGGCGCGTACGCCGGG
This sequence comes from Acidobacteriota bacterium, assembly GCA_016215215.1. Classification (GTDB taxonomy): domain Bacteria; phylum Acidobacteriota; class Terriglobia; order Bryobacterales; family Bryobacteraceae; genus Paludibaculum. Next base: position 873 of record JACRKW010000018.1, on the reverse strand, counting down.
GAATTCCGGCACACTCACCCAGAACGGATAGGGCGGCGCCATGTAGTCGGTCTGGTGAGCGAAGACGAGGTTGAATCGGTTGAACCGGTTGCGGGCGAGCATCTCAAAGAACGCGCGCCAGTGGTCGCGGTCGTGGTACCAGCGCTGCTCCAACTCGGCGTTGTGGATGAACCAGCGAATGCCGCGGATGGGCGTGGCCGGGCTCGACTTCACGGAGGTGAGCCTGCCTTGGCGGCGGATCTGGGCGGCCGCCTCCAGCAGCCCGTACATCAGCCCGCGCTGGCTGCCGCCGCGCACGATGTTGCCGGTGATGGAGAAGCCGTCGTGCGCGAGCACCATCGAGTATTCGGTGAGGATGGGGAAACGTATCGGGCTGAGCCCGCGCTCGTCAAGAGCCTTGCCGTACTCGGCCAAACCGAACTCAAGCGGCGAGGCGGCAAACCCCGCGGCGGCGAACGCGAGCGTTGCGGCAAGTGCCAAGGCCGGAGATCGCATTCCAGTCACGTCCTGTTCCCGGCGAAACGGTCATTGTAGCCTGTCCTGCCCGGCGAAGCAGAACGGCCTGAGATATCCTTTGCAGAGGCTGGCCCGTGCGAACGCGGGACGAAAGGGGGCATGAATGATACTGAGCCGGCGAATATTCGGTTTCACTTTGCTGGCGGGCGAAGCGGCCCCGCCGGCGCGGGAGTACCTGGACGAGTTTCGCGGGACAAGCGCCAAGACGCTGGCGCTGGCGCGCGCGATTCCCGCGGAGAAGTACGCCTGGCGGCCAGGCGAGCGAGTACGCTCAACCGGTGAAGTCCTGGTGCATATCGCCGGCGGAAATCTCATGCTGCTGGGACGCGCCGGTGTGAAATCCCCGGCGGGCTCCCG
>JACRKW010000392.1 GCA_016215215.1 Acidobacteriota bacterium | reverse complement strand
GTCGTTGAAACACCGCATCTTCATCCTGTTTTTCGCCGCCTGCCTGCTGGCGCAGGACCTCTCCCGGTGGACCGGGTTCGAGCTACGCTGAACGGTAGGTTGCCCGGCCCGCCCATCGGCCTCGCACCCTGAGCGCTGGCGGCTCCGTGGCTTTGCCAATCGGTTCTGCCACGTATTGCTGCCATGTAGTTGTGGCAGAATAATGCCAGGAATGACGCCATGAAGAACTTTCACCTGCCGCTGCCCGAGCAAACCTACTCCCGCCTCCGGGCCGAGGCCGAACGTGCGCAGGTGCCGGCCACCACCTTGGCACGTGAAGCCCTCGATTGGTGGCTGAGGCAGCAGTTCCGGCGTGCGAGGCGGGATGCCATTGCGGCTTACGCGAAGGATATGGCGGGATCCGCGCTCGATCTGGATCCCAGCCTGGAGGCCGCCGGCATCGAGCATCTCGTCAAGACCGCTAAGGGAACCAGGTGAAACGCGGCGAGGTCTACTGGGCGGATCTTGTCCCGCGATCGGGATCGGAACAGACAGGCCGCCGTCCCGTGATCCTTCTCTCCCACGATGGCTTCAACCAGACGCCCGGCTGGAGGTCCATCATCGTGGTCCCCATTTCCACCTCTTCGTCACAGGGCAGGCGCGGTCCCACCGTAATCGAGCTTCCCGGCGGAACCGCCGGGCTGCCCAAAGCGAGTTTCGCGGTGTGTCATCAGGTCACCACACTCGATCGCGCCAAGCTGACGAGGAAGATCGGAACGCTTTCTCCTGAGTCCCTGTGTCAAGTCGAAGAGGGGCTCAAAGCCGCTCTGGATCTCGACTGACTGAATTCAACTTCTTCGCCATCGCCGCCCGCAGCGCCCGCACCTCGTCCAGCACGCCCCGCGCCGCATCTTCCGCGCTGTGCGGCGCTTGTGTCTCCGCGTCCGTGTCCCCCAGCCCCGTGTCCCGGTACTGCCGCAGCCGCTCCACGATCAGATCGCGCACCATCTCCGCGTTGTCGATCCCCGCGAAGCGCGCCGCCCGCGTCCCCGCAACCGCCGAATGCTCGATGCTCCCGCCCCCACCTGCGCTGCTCACCTCCAGGTCTGCCAGCCCCAGCCAGCCCTGCAGAGGCCCGGCCTTGAGCCGGATGTCCTGAATGTTGGCGAACGTCATCGTCAGCTCTTCCACGTCCCAGATCCCGCACCGGATCCGCAGGCTGCGGTCCGTCACGATGTACCACCGCAACTCGTAGTTCAACCGCTGGGCGTACAGTGTCACCGGCGCCGATGCCACCAGGCCCGTCAGTGTCACCGCTTCGGCCACCTGCCATGTCACCTTCATCCATGGAGGCAACCTTCGCGCCACCGGACCGAATACCAGCAACGCCATCGTGAAGCCCAGCAGCACGCCCACCTGCGTCAAGGCCCACATCACCACGCGCCAGCGGTAGTAGTTTCTGCCCGCCCGGAATACCCGGATCGATTCGGGCGACCCCTCCGGCGGAGCAGGTTCGTGTGGCACCCGCAGCGCTCGCAACAGCTCTGCCCTCACACGCTCAAGCATTGCGCCGGGCCTCCAGGTCCTGCCTCAGCCCCCGCAATTCCTGTGCGATCTCCGCAAGCGCCGCCGCCAACCCCGCGCCCTCCGCGCCCCCATGTTTCTTGTCCGTCGCGCCCCGCATCCGCGAATACAGGAAGTCCCGCATCGCTTCGTGATCCGTCAACCCCTCCAGCGTCATCTCGGACCGCGAACTGCTCGCCGTCTGAATCTCGATCCGCGCCAGCCCCAGCCACCGCTCCACTGCGTTCGAGCGCAGATGAATGTCCTGGATGCGCGCGTAGTTCAACACCACTTCGTGCCGGAACAGGATCCCCCAGCTCATCCGGATCCCTTCCTCGCTGAACTCGTACCGCATCGTGTGGTAGCGGAAGTAGAAGTACACCACCGTCACCGGGAATCCCACCGTCGTCGCAGCCGCCCGCAGCACGTAGTAGTGCATCAGCCGCTCCACCGGCCGCTTGATCGCTGCAATGTGTGAAGGAATTTTCTCCATGAGCCGCTCTGCCCGAGGATTCTCCCATACCCCCTCCGTCCGCACAAGTAAACTCTCCCGCTCCCCCACCTTCTACAATGTTCTAGTGATGCTCCCCGACTACGAAAAACTCGGCGCCTTCTATCTCGGCCGCGCCAAGGACTCCGGCGAGACCCTCCTCTACGATTCCAAGGACCTCACCACCCACGCCGTGTGCGTCGGCATGACCGGCTCCGGCAAGACCGGCCTCTGCATCGGCCTCCTCGAGGAAGCAGCCATCGACGGCATCCCCGCCATCGTCATCGACCCCAAGGGCGACCTCGCCAATCTCCTCCTCACCTTCCCCAACCTCTCCCCCGCCGAGTTCGAACCCTGGGTCAATCCCGATGAAGCCCGCAACAAGGGCCTCGACATCAACGCCTTCGCCGCCGCTGAGTCCGAAAAGTGGACCAAGGGCCTGGCCAAGTGGGGCCAGGACTCCGCCCGCGTCCAGCGCCTCAAGGCCGCCGCCTCTTTCACCATCTACACCCCCGGCTCCGACGCCGGCGTGCCCGTCTCCATTCTGGCCTCCTTCGCCGCCCCGGACGCAGCCACTCTCAACGACCGCGAAGCCCTCCGCGACCGTGTCGCCTCCACCGCCACTTCGCTGCTCGCCCTCGCCGGCATCGACGCCGACCCCGTCCAGTCCCGCGAGCACATCCTGCTCTCCACCATCCTCGACACAGCCTGGCGCGCCGGCTCCGGCCTCGACCTCGCCGCCATCATCGCCCAGGTCCAGAAGCCCGCTTTCACCAAGGTCGGCGTCCTCGACCTCGACTCCTTCTACCCCGCCAAGGAACGCTTCGGCCTCGCCATGGCCCTCAACAACCTCCTCGCCTCTCCCGGCTTCGAGGCTTGGCTCACCGGCGATCCGCTCGACATCGGCGACATGCTCTGGGACGCCCAGGGCAAGCCCCGTGTCTCCATCTTCTCCATTGCCCACCTCAGCGACACCGAGCGCATGTTCTTCGTCTCCCTGCTCCTCAACCAGACCCTGAGCTGGGTGCGCTCCCAGTCCGGCACGTCCTCTCTCCGCGCCCTACTCTACATGGACGAGATCTTCGGCTACTTCCCGCCCGTCGCCAATCCGCCCTCCAAGAAGCCGCTGCTCACACTGCTCAAGCAGGCCCGTGCCTACGCCCTCGGGGTCGTTCTGGCCACCCAGAACCCCGTCGACCACGACTACAAGGGCATCGCCAACACCGGTACCTGGTTCATCGGCCGCCTCCAGACTGAGCGCTACAAAGCCCGCGTCCTCGAAGGGCTCGAAGGCGCCTCCGCCGCAGCCGGCAGCAAGTTCGACCGCGGAGCCATGGAGCAGATCCTCGCCGGCCTCGGCAACCGCGTCTTCCTGCTCAACAACGTCCACGAGGACCAGCCCGTCCTCTTTGAGACCCGCTGGACTCTCTCCTACCTCCGCGGCCCCCTCGCCCGCCCCGAGATCAAGCAACTCATGGCCGGCCGCCCGCCCGCATCAGCCCCAGCCCCCTGCGCGTCAGAGCCGCGAGCGTCAGCGAGCGGGTCCGCTCCACCCGTCCTCCCCCCCGAAGTCCCGCAGTTCTTCATCCCCCTCGCCGGCTCCGTCCTCCACTATGAGCCCCGCATCCTCGGCGCAGCCAAGGTCCAGTTCACCGACGCCAAGCTCGGCGTCGATGAAGTCCGCGACGCCCTCTTCGCCTGCCCCATCGCCGACGCCGCCGTCCCGGTCGACTGGGCCCAGGCCGAGGCCGTCGACGTGCCCCTGAACGACCTGGAGAAGACCCCCGCCGACGGCGCCACCTTCGCCGAACTGCCCGCCCCCGCCGCCAAGGCCAAGAACTACGCCGCCTGGCAGAAGTCCTTCGCCACCTGGGTCTATCAGACCCAGACCCTCGACCTCCTCCGCAGCCCCTCCACCGGCGAGGTCTCCAAGCTCGGCGAGTCCGAGCGCGACTTCCGTCTCCGCTCCCAGCAGGCCGCCCGCGAAGCCCGCGACGCCCAAGTCGAAAACCTCCGGGCGAAGTACGCCCCCAAGCTCCGCACGCTCAACGAAAAACTCCAGCGCGCCCAGCTCAAGCTCGAGCAGGAAAAACAGCAGGCCTCGGCCCAGACCATCTCCTCGGTCCTCTCCATCGGCACGTCTATTCTCGGCGCATTCATGGGCCGCAAGACCATCAGTGCCGCCAACATCAACCGCATCGGCTCCGCCGCCCGCTCCGCCACCCGCATCGGCAAGGAGCGCGGCGACGTCGGCCTCGCCGAGGGCTCCATCGAGAGCATCCAGCAGCAGCTCCAGGAACTCGACCTGCTGCTTCAGGAAGAGATCGCCGCCATCCCCGAACCCGCCGCCGAGGAACTCGAAAAAGTCACCGTCAAGCCCAAGAAAACAGGCATCTCGGTCCAGCTCGTCTCCCTCGTCTGGATGTAGTTGGTGACCGGCGTCACCGACCCCGCGCGCCTCCGGCCCCGACAATGGGGCTGGAGACCAGATCGATGACCACCCCATCCCCCGTCGACGTATTAATGGACGAGCACCAGATCATTCTGCGCGTCCTCACCGCCATGGAAGCCCGCCTCGCCTCGCTCGGCCAGGGGCCGTTCCCCACCGAATTCTTCCAGGGCGCGCTCGACTTCTTCCGCAACTTCGCCGACGGCTGCCATCACTACAAGGAGGAGGATGCCCTCTTCCCCGCCATGACCCGCCGTGGCATCGCCACGCAGGGCG
>JACRKW010000374.1 GCA_016215215.1 Acidobacteriota bacterium | reverse complement strand
GATCTGCTGCACGTCGTCGCGGCGGGGGTCGGCTTCAGGGAGGCTCAGGAGCAGTTCCTCGGAATAGCCGCCGATGATCATCAGCAGGTTGTTGGCGACGTGTGCCAGCCGCGCGCTGAGACGCTCCACTGCGCCGCGCTTGGCGGATTCGATGGTCTCGCGGTCCACGCGCTGAACGGGGACGGCCTCCACGGCGCCGGTTGGCTGGAAGATGAGCAGCAGTTCGTCCTCCGAGCCGGCCTGCCAGCCTGGCATGCGAAGAATGGAGACGCGCGCCGGCGGCGCGGCGGAATCCCACTCTCTCACCTGCCCGGTGGCAAGGACCTCGGCCAGGGCGGTCTCCAGGGCTGGATCGGGGAACAGGTCAGGCAGCCGCAGCCGCGACAGGTCGGTGTGTTCCAGAGCGAAGCGGCGGCGAAACTCGCGGTTGACCGCCGTGAGGTTCCAGCCAGGGTCGACGAGCGCGACCGGCAGCGGAAGTACGGCGAAGATGTCCTGGTAGTAGCGGCGCTCGGACTCCACCAGGGCGAGCAGGCGCGCCACTTCTGTCGATTTCCACTGATCGTGACCGGGGCGCTGCATGGAGTCCTGCCTCTCCAGTCTCGGCTGGCTGGGCGGCAACTGCAACAGGCGAAGCACTTAGTGACGTCTGAGACTGGTCCAGTACTTTGGTTCTAGGTGCGCCGGTCAGTTGGCACTGATATGTCACCGGCATGTTATAACAGCACCAGAGGTGACTATGTCCGGACTATTCGATCTGACGGGGAAAGTAGCGGCCGTGGTGGGTGGCGGTGGCGTCCTGGCCGGGGAAATGGCGCTAGGTCTGGCCCGCGCCGGAGCCGACATCGCCATCCTGGATTTCAATGCCGAAGCGGCCAACGCCCGCGCGGCGCAGGTGCGGGAATTGGGACGGCGGGCGTTGGGGATTCAGGTAGACGCCACCAGGAAGGCGGACCTGCAGAGGGCGTTGGAGACAATGCTGGCGGAGCTGGGAGGTGCTCACATCCTGGTGAACGCGGCCGGCATCAATTCGGGCACGCCGTTTTTCGAGATCAGCGAAGAGGAGTGGCAGCGAATCATCGACGTGGACTTGAAAAGCGTCTTTCTGGCGTGCCAGGTTTTCGGACAACACATGGTGAAGCCCGGCAACGGCGGGTCGGTCATCAACATCTCTTCGGCGTCGTCAGGTCCGCCGCTATCGAAAGTGTTCACTTACTCGGTGGCCAAGGGTGGCGTGAACCAGATCACCCAGTTCCTGGCAAGAGAGTGGGCGACACTGGGCGTGAGGGTGAACGCGATTCTGCCGGGCTTCTTCCCGGCCGAGCAGAACCGCAAGTTGCTGACCGAAGAGCGCGTGGCATCCATCATGCGTCACACGCCGATGAACAGGTACGGAGAGGCCTCTGAGCTGGTGGGCGCGGCGGTGTATCTCTCATCGGATCAGGCGTCGGGTTTCGTCACGGGATCCATCCTGCGGGTAGATGGCGGCTATCTGGCCATGACGATTTAGGCCCAGCGGGCCTTAGTACCGAAGTCGGGTGGAACGCCCTTGGCGGCCGCTCACTGAGGCGTGAACTCAGCTACTTCCCCGATTCTGTCAGCGCCTGTAGGAGCCTACAATCCGAAAAGAGGCGGAATGAGTTCAATCATGTTGTTTCCCCGGCCGAGCAAAGGCTACTTCAACGAACACGAAGCCGCGCACGCTTTGGGCATCAGCCTGGAGGAGTTCCGCGTGCTCGTGCGGCGCCATATTGTCGAGAGCGAAGACGAGTTGTCCAACCTTCCGATGACGTCGTTCCAGCCCTCCGACCTGCTGTTGCTGCAGTTCCTGGCCACCACCTCATCCCGCCGCGAACCGGTGGCCGCCGGCTGAGGTTCCCCGAATTTACTTGAGTTTGCCAAGCGCGTCGGCGATCATGGTCTACCGTAGAAAGGAAAACCATGAACAAGAAAATCATGCTGGGGGAGCTATGCGCCATGGAGGAGTTCTTTAACCGGTCCACCGGCAGCCTGGACGACGGCGATTCAGGCGCGTGCCCGGCCGAGGGGATGTTCACGGCGGCCGGCCAGATCGCGCATGTTGCGCAGACCATCGACTGGTTCGTGACGGGCGCGTTCGCCGAGGGCGGCTTCACCATGGATTGGGAGGGGATGGAGAAGCAGGTGCGCGCGGTGACCACCATCAGCCACGCGCGGGAGTGGTTCGCCAACGCCATGGCCAGGGCCAAGGCGGCGGTGGATGCGCACAGCGAGGCGGAGTGGGCCGCGCCGCTGCCGGCAGGGCCCATCATGGGCGGCATGCCGCGCTTTGCCATCTTTGGTGCGCTGACTGACCACACCGCCCACCATCGAGGGGCGTTGACGGTATACGCACGGCTCCAGGGCAAAGTGGCGCCGATGCCCTACATGTAAGCCGGGGCGGGAGGCCCATTGACACCGGTGGATGGCAGGGCGAGAATCCCCGGTAGGAAGGAGTGTGCCGTGAAGGTCCGCGTGCTGTTGGCGGCGATCCTGGCATTCATCCTGGCGCTCATCCTGGCGACGCCTGCGCGTGCTTAACGCAGCGCGGCGATCAGCGCGAGCAAGCCGGCCGTATCTGGTGCGCGCAAGGGAGTGGCAAACAGCAGGCGGCCGTGGGTGGCCTGCTTCAGGACGGAAAGCAACTCAGGAGAAGGATCTTCGGCGCGGACCGCCGGGATGGCGCCCATCGCGTTCACTGCGGTGCAGGCGGCCGCCAGGTCCTCCAGACCGGCCGAAAGTCGGATCGATTGGATCCGGTGTGGCGAGACTTTCAGGCTCTCAATGGCGGACAGAGTGGTTCCAGTGCCGAAGGCCGACAAGTCCACTTCCAGGTCGAACGGGGCCGGGCCTCGGGATGCCCGCAGTTGGTCGCAAGCTGCGTCCAGACCTTCGTAGGCGAGGGTGAAGCGTGTGAACAGGCAGGCTGACTCCAGTGTGGCCGCGCCACCGACGGTGTAACCTTCACGGAAGCCCGAGCGAATGGCGGCCCAGACGGTCTGCCAGAAGGCGGTGGCTGAAGGCGGCAGTCCGATGGCGGCGACGTTATGGCCCGTGGTTTTGAATACTGAGCGGAAGGCAGAGAAGACCGCGGCGGCGTCCTCCTGGGGGCGGGCGAGCTCCACTTGCAACGCGGGCATCAGGCCATGGGGGCGCGGGAGGAAAGAGGGGGCGAGGCGGCGGGCATAGGCTTCGATTGATGCCGCGTCGTCGGGCGAGAAGCTGACGGCGTTGATGATGATTTCACGGCCGCCGCCGGGGCGCATGCGGCCGATCAGCAGCGGCTGGGGAAACAGCGCGCTGGCCGGGGCGGTGCTGGGCGCAAAATGGAGCAGCAGCGGTTCGGCCGCCGTTGCTGAGAGGGCGTCAATTGCCAGATAGTAGGCGTCGGAGTGGACCGGGTCAGGCTGCAGCGAGCCGAAGTAAGGGCGAATGGTGGTGAGCGCCAGCGTGGAGGCATGGCCGGCGAGCCTGTTGCGCAGATCGTCGGTCAGCGCCCGCCCCGCCAGGTGCTCAAGGATCAGTTCCGCCAGCGCCGCTGCTTCACTCGGCCGGAGGGGGAGATCGATGGGGACGGGGGTCACTGCAAAACCTATTCAACCTGGATGGTTTTCAAATAGTCGCGGAGGGGCTCGCCGAGGTCGGCTCGCTTGAGGGCGAACTCCACCGTGGCTTTGAGGAACCCGAGTTTGTCACCTGCGTCGAAGCGGCGGCCTTCGAACTTCAGGCCATAGATCGGGCGGCTATGGAGCAGGTGCCGCAATCCATCGGTGAGCTGGATTTCGCCGCCATTGCCGGGCTGGATGGAAGCCAGCGAGTCGAAGATGTCGGGGGTGAGGATGTAGCGCCCAATGATGGCGAGGTTGGAAGGGGCGTCCTTGGCCGACGGCTTTTCCACCAGATCGTGGATGCGGAAGAGACTGTCGCCCGTCGAGCCATCCTTCACCAATTCGGCATCCACCACGCCGTAAGAGGAAATCCTGTCGGCGGGGACTTCCATCAGAGCAAGCACGGGGCAGAGATAGGCGTCGTGGATGGCGGTGAGCTGGCGCAGGCAGGGCGTGACGGAGTCGATCACGTCGTCGGAAAGAACTACGGCGAAGGGCTCGGATCCCACCAGTTCGCGGGCGCGCAACACGGCGTGGCCGAGTCCGAGGGCCTCCTTCTGGCGGATGTAGGCGACGTCGATCATGTCGGAAATGCCGCGAACCGCGGCCAGCAGGCTGGTCTTGCCGCGCGACTCCAGCAGTTGTTCCAGCTCGAAACTGACGTCGAAGTGATCCTCGATGGCGCTCTTCCCGCGGCCGGTGACGATAACGATGTTGTGGATGCCGGACTGGACAGCCTCTTCGATTCCGTACTGAATGAGTGGCTTGTCCACCAGGGGCAACATTTCCTTGGGCATGGCCTTTGTGGCCGGCAGGAAACGTGTGCCGAGCCCTGCGGCCGGGAAGACTGCCTTGCGGACCCTGGGAATCATCGACACCATTGTAAACCATTGAACAGGCAGCGGTTGCGCCAATCGCCCGGTCATTGGGGAGGCCGGAGGAGGGACGGGGACCAACGGACGGATCGGACCCTAAACGCTGAAAATTGTTGACTTTGCGGGCCTATGCTATATTCGTGGTCACTGTCTGGGCAGTAACAAGCTACACCTGAAGAAGGGTGAAAACTATGGCCTACATTATCGCTGAACCTTGCATCGGGACCAAAGACACGGCGTGCGTGGACGCCTGTCCGGTGGACTGCATCCATCCGAAGAAAGATGAACCGGCCTACGCCACAGCGGAACTTCTCTATATTGACCCCGTGGAGTGCATCGACTGCGGGGCGTGCGTTCCGGTGTGTCCGGTTTCGGCCATCTTTGCGCAGGACGATCTGCCGGAGAAGTGGTCCAACTTCACGGCGATCAATGCCGCCTACTACGGCCGCTGAGGGCCTGCGGGCAACGCCGGGTACGCGGCCAGGCGGATGCCGAGCTCCTTCACGGCGGCCGCCACCGCCGGATCGGTCAGCGCGTTTAATTCCGCCACGCGGCTCTCCTTGAGGCGCGTCCGCGCCGCGCGCAGTTCAGCGGTACAGAAGCCGGGGTGGACCATGAACTCCGTTGTCCCGTCGGGCAGGTGGCGCAGCAGCCGGAGCACGTCGGCGGCCTGAAAACGGCCGGTGATCTGAAAGCCCGAAAACCAATCAGTCGTGCGGCAGCCGTGCTGCGTCAGCTTGCGGTGGAAGTGCGCGCGGACTGAGGCGAGAGTCCGGCTGGTCAAACGCACGCTCCACGGGACCTCAGCGGGGGAACCGTGCAGGGGCAGATCGAAGGGCCTTCTGACCCATTGAATGCCGTATTCAGCCGAAAGGCGCGCGACGGCGTCGAGCACCGGGGGGAACAGGTGTGTGTGCTTGTGAGTGTCGGCGTGGGTGGGCCGGATGCCCGCGTTCCGGATGCGTTCCAGCTGAGCCTTGAGCTCGTCGTAGATGCGGATGCGGCCCAGCGCGGAGGCGCGCAGAAGCCCGGCGACGGTGGCGGGAAGAGGCCGGCCCGGTTGAAGCACGGAGGAGCCGCCGACCAGGACGAAATGGACGCCGATGTCGAGCGATGGCGTGGCGCGCGCGAGCGCGACGGCGTCGTCGAAGGCGTCGCCGTTGGCCATGAGCGTGGTGGAGGTGAGGATGCCGCGCATGTGCGCGGCGACAATGCCGGCGTTGACGTCGCGCGTGAATCCGAAGTCGTCGGCGTTGACGGTGAGCCACTTCTCCGGCATCAGAAGAGCTTGAGCTGGATGGTGAGAAACTTCTTGGGGTTTGCGCGGAAGTCCTTCATCATCGACTTGATTTCGACCGACGTGGCGGTCAGGCTCTCGTAGAGCGCGGGATTCACCATGAGCTGGCCGATGGTGCCCTGGCCGCCGTTGATGCGGTCGATGGTCGTGTTGACCTTGTCGAGGGTGGCGGTGAGGCGCTGGTGGAGGGTGTCGTCTTTCAGGAGCTTGCCCGCGGTACCCTTGGCCGCATTCAGGTCGGCGACCAGGATCCTAAGCTCCGAGGAGGACTTGCGCAGCTCGTCGTAGAGCGCGGGGTCTTTCAGGAGCTTGCCCGCCGTGCCCTGGCCCTGTTCAAGGCCCGCGGCGAGCGTATCCACGCGCTGCATGGTCTTGCGGAGGTCGGTATACAGCCCCTCGTCGTAGAGCAGATGGCCGATGGTCCCCTTTCCTTCGCTGACCGCTGAGGTGACCTTGTGCACGTCGTCGAGCACCGTGTTGACCTTAGTGTAGAGAGCCTCGTCGTACAGCAGCTTGCCGATGCTGCCGCGGCCCGATTCCACTTGGCCGACCACCTTGTCGATGCGGCCGAGGATGGACTGGAGCGACTCCAGTAGCGGCATGGCGGACTGAACCACCTCGAGGAAGTCCTTCTCATCCTTGGCGCGCAACTCACCGCCATCCTGGACCGGCTTGGTGGCGGCGCCTCGCTTGATGTTCAGGAACTTCGAGCCGAGGACGTTTTCGGCGCTGAATCCGATCAGGGAGTCAGCGGGGACCATGGCGAGGTACTTCTTGTCGACCTGGAGGGTCATGCGGACAGCGCGGTTGTTGTCCTTCTCGCCGCTGAGCTGGATCCGCTTGAGCTTGCCGATGAGGATGCCGTTCAGGCGGACGGCTGAGCCCTCCGTCATGGCGGCCGAGTCCTGCATGTAAGTGTAGAGGGTGGCCTTGTCCTCGAACGGATTGTCGGCGCCGGTCATGAGGAAGATCAGGACGGCCAGCAGGGCGAGGGCGATCATGGACATGATGCCGACTTTGAGCTGCGACCAGGCGACTTTCTTCGATGACGGCATGGCGATACTCCTTAGCTTCCCATGAACTCAGCGGCTGGCAAACCTGGCGACCAGCGGATCGGCGCACAAGTCGAACTCGGCGGGGCTGCCGATGAATGCGATGCGGCCCTGGTCGAGGACCATATAGCGGGTGAATGACGGGCTGCCTTTGGCGCCGGCAGGGCGCAGCGCCGCGGAGGCCTCGTCGTAGCGGTAGCGCTCCAGGATCTCGCCGTCCTGGTGGCGGTGGGTCACAATCATGGTGGAGGCGCGCTGAACGTCACGGCCTTTGAGAATCAGCGCCATGATGGTGTTGGCGGTGATGGGGTCCAGTCCGGCGGTGGGCGAATCGTAGAGCAGCAGCGCGGGCTGCGTGACAATGGCGCGGGCGATGCCGACGCGGCGGCGCATGCCGCCGGAGAGCTCGCTGGGGAGCTTGTCCAGGGTGTGCCCGAGTTCCACGAAGTCGAGCGATTCACGGACGCGCTGGTCGATCTCGGCCTGAGGCGCGGCCAGGAGCGGCTGATTCAGCAGCGGGTAGGCGACATTGTCCTCGATACTGAGCGAGTCGAACAGTCCGCCTTCCTGAAACAGGACGCCGATGCGGCTGCGGACGTCGAACCAGTCGTGCTCGCGCAGCCCCGTGACGTCACGGCCAAACACGCGAACGGTTCCGCGCGACGCGCGCAGGAGTCCGAGGGCGATCTTGAGCAGGACGGTCTTGCCGCTGCCGGCCGCGCCGTGCACGATGAGGGTCTCGCCCTGGCGCAGGGAGAAGGTCACGTTTCGCAGGACGGGCTCGTCCTCGAAGCCGAAAGTGACGTCTTCGAAAGAGAGGATGCAGGGGAGAGTCTCGCCGCTCATGGGTCGCTCACATGGTGACGAAGACACGCCCGATGACGAAGGTGAGCACCACCACCCAGACCGAGGCGACGACGACGGCCTGCGTGGTGGCGCGTCCCACGCCCTGCGTGCCGCCGGAGGCGCGCATCCCGTAGAAGCACCCCACCAGCGAAAGAACGATGGCGAAGACGAAGGGCTTCAGCAGCCCTTGGGCGATATCGTTGTACTCCAGCGCCCGCCAGGCCGTGTTCCAGTACTGCGAGCCGGTGGTCAAGGCAAGCATGGAGCAGGCCACGATCCAGCCGCCGACCAGGCCGAGAAAGTCGGCTAGCACGGTCAGCAGGGGCAGCACGAAGGCCGTGGCGATGAGTCGCGGCTTAACCAGCTTCATCACCGGGTCGGTGCCCAGAGCGCGCATGGCGTCGATCTGCTCCGTGACCTTCATGGAGCCGAGTTCGCTGGCCATGCCGGAGGAATTGCGGCCGGCGACCATCAAGGCGGTCAGCACCGGTCCCATTTCGCGGACCAGCGTGATGGCGACGATCTGACCCACCTGGCTGGTGGCCCCATAGGTCTGCAGCGCTCGCGACATCTGGAGCGCCATCACGGCGCCGCTGAAGAACCCGGTGAGGATGACCACAGGCAGGCTGCCGACGCCGATCAGGTCCATTTGGACGAAGACGTCATCCCAATAGTATGGTTTGCGGACGACGCCGGACATGGCGCGCGCCGACAGGCCGATGAACTCCTGGAAAGTGAGGACAGGGGCCTTGAGAATGTCCAGCAATGCGGCGTAATCCCCTTGAGCTCTGATGCTATCATACGGGCGCGGAGAGGGCCGTTTCTGTAACAATTGGCACAGGTTGCGATGCTAGGACTAACTGCGATTCCGGGTGTGAAGGTAGGCCACGCGTCTGACTTCGAGGCGCTGACCGGTTGTACCGTGGTGCTGTGCGAAAAGGGCGCGGTGGCCGGTGTGGACATCCGTGGCGGAGCCACGGGCACTCAGGAGATGGACGTGATGAGCCCGTTCCATATCGCCACCCACGTCCACGCAGTCGTATTGGCCGGTGGCAGCGCGTTCGGCTTGGAGGCGGCCAGCGGCGTCAGGCGCTATCTGGAACG
>JACRKW010000017.1 GCA_016215215.1 Acidobacteriota bacterium | reverse complement strand
CCTGCGCCGGGTAATCGATGATGATCGCCGCTGGCGCCAGCGCGCAATAGAGCACCAGCAGCCCGGCGGCGCGTCTCACGAGCTCAACGCCGCCTGCAGTATGGCGCGCGCGTAGCCCACGTCGTAAGCGTCGCCGGCGTATCCGCCGCCGCCAGGGTAACCGCGGATGGGGCCGCGCTCGCGATCGTAGTCCAATGCGCGCGGATGCTCCGGATAGATTGTGCCGTTGTACTTCTGCCGCACCAGTTCCTTCATCACGCCGAACATGTTCACCTGACCTTCGTCGATGAAAACCTCGGTGTATTTCTCGTAAGGCTTGCGCACGATCACGTTACGGAAATGCGCGTGGTTGATCCGTTTCCGGCTGGCAAAGTAGCGGCATACCGTAATCGGATCCTCGCCCATTTCACGCGTCACGCCGCAATCGTAGGTGATGCCATTGGCCGGACTGTCGACGATGGAGATCAGCTTCTTCCAGCCCGCCACGGTGCCCATGATCTCTTGCGAGCCGCGGCTCAGCGGCGACGGCGGGTCGTTCGGGTGCAGCGCCAGCTTCACCCCCGCGTGCTCGGCCGCCGGCACCACCGCCTTGAGAAAGTAGGTGATGTTGGCCCACATCTCGTCCAGCGTATGCGCGCCTTCCTGCTCCAGAGGCGGCAGGTCCTTCATCTTGTCGTAGTCAAACGCCGTGTGCCCCGCCCCGGCGCGGCCCGTCTCCTCGTAGTACCCCTCCATGGCGCGATGCGCGTACCAGTTGTACTCGATCACCGGCAGCCCCGCCCTGCCCGCCGCCCGGATCGACTGGATGACATTGTCGATCTCCTCATCGCGTCCCGGCCGCGCATAGATAGCGTTGTTGAAGCCGCCGATCATGATGTTGTACAGCGTCAACCCGCCCGCCTTGAAGCGCTCGATCTGCGCCTTGAGATCCTCTTCCTTCCAAGGGATCTTGCCGGCCCCGCCCATCACGTAGTTGACACCCAGCTGCTTCACCCGCCGAATGCCGGCCTCGCCCACCCCGCCCGGCATGCAGAGCTTGGGCGTGCCAGGGCCCTCCACCACCGGCCAGGCTTGTTCCTTCGCCGCGCCGACCACCACCGCCGGCGCCAGACCGCCCGCCCCGGCGGCCTGCATCATCGTCCTTCTCGTCAATCGGGAGTTCACAGCGCGCACCTCCACTTCCAGATCTGGCGGCCATGATACTCCAATCCCGCGAACAGACGCGCGCCGCGTGGGAGATGTCACAATGCGAGCATGACTCACCAGGAGTGGGTGCGGTGCGCCACCTTCGACTTGCTGGCACAGGCAATCATGGCTCGGGCGTTTCTGGAGGCCGAGGGAATCCCGTCCTACATGGAAAACGAGTACACGCAGCCCATCCGACACGGAGCCGCGACGACATTTCATCTACTGGTGCCTGCCTCGCGGCTGGCCCGCGCCAGAGATCTGTGCGAAAACCTTCTGAGCGGCGACGACCTGGCGCAAGAGGCCGAGCGCCAGTGGCGAGAAGCCGCGGACAAGGGCCCGGATCGAGCCGCCGAATAGGCGCCGGCGCCGGTGTGAGCATGGACTTGACCGGAGGGAATCAATGATACTCGTCAAAGACGGCAGGCCTTGCGACGAGTGGGTGCTCTACTCCACCTTTGACTCGCTGTTGAACGCCTCGCTGACGAGGGGATTCTTGGAAGCCGAAGGGATCCCATGCTTACTGGAAAACGAATACACCGCGACGACAGGATATGCGCCCGCGGCGCCATTGCGGCTGCTGGTGCCCGCTTCGCTGCTGGTCCGCGCACGGGAGCTCTGCGAGCCGGCTGAGAATACTGGCAATGATTCTGGAGGCGCGGGCCGGGATCGAACCGGCGAATAAAGGTTTTGTGCGGCTGCTGGTGCCCGCTTCGCTGCTGGTCCGCGCACGGGAGCTCTGCGAGCCGGCTGAGAATACTGGCAATGATTCTGGAGGCGCGGGCCGGGATCGAACCGGCGAATAAAGGTTTTGCAGACCTCTGCCTTACCACTTGGCTACCGCGCCCCGTTCGTGGCAGGTACGTCTCTACTATAACTCAGCGGAGCTTTTTGAGCACAGCGGGCGTCTACAATGGTGACGTGTTGCACCGGATCGCCTTTGTACTGCTGGCGTTCGCAGCCGCGGCCCAGACCCCGCCGGTGCTGCCCTTAAAGGACGTCCGCGCCGGCATGAAGATCACCGGACGGACGGTCTTCTC
The DNA here is from genome assembly GCA_016215215.1 of Acidobacteriota bacterium. Classification (GTDB taxonomy): domain Bacteria; phylum Acidobacteriota; class Terriglobia; order Bryobacterales; family Bryobacteraceae; genus Paludibaculum. The sequence continues at coordinate 19,083 of JACRKW010000017.1, read as the reverse complement.
CGGCAGCCGGGTGGAGGAGTTCCAGGGCGAGATCCTCGGGGTGCTCGAAAACGCCGGCCCGAAGCAGTCCATCATCCTGGCGCGCCTCAGCGGCGGGCCGCTGGACAAGACCGGCGTCATGCAAGGGATGAGCGGCAGCCCAGTCTACTACCAGGGCCGACTGGTAGGCGCGGTGGCCCTGTCGTTCCCCTTCTCCAAAGACCCCGTGGCCGGCATCCGTCCCATCGAGGAGATGACCCAGGTCCCTCCGGCCACCCCGCGGCGGGTCGTGGCGATGCGGTTTCCATACGACGCCGCCGAAACGCTGCCGCCCCGGCAGGAACTCGAAGTTGGGCCGGCGCGGCTGGCGGAAATCTCCACGCCGTTCTGGCTCAGCGGATTCACGCGCGGCGCCGTGGAATTCTTCGCGCCGGCGCTGCGCACGGCCGGACTGGAGCCGGTGCAGGGCGTCTCCGGCGGCGGCAAGCCGGCGGAGCCCACCGCCGCTTCACCGAAGCTCGAGCCGGGCTCGATGATCAGCGTGCAGCTTGTCAGCGGCGACATGAGCGTCGGCGCCGACGGCACGGTGACGCACATCGACGGCCGGAACGTCTACGCCTTCGGCCATCGTTTCCTCTCCGTGGGCGATACCGACCTTCCCTTCGCCCGCGCCGAGGTGATCACACTGTTGGCCAGCCAGAACGCCTCCTTCAAGATCTCGACGCCCAAGGAGTGGCTCGGCGCCATCACCAGCGACCGCAGCACCGCCATCTCCGGCCAGCTTGGCCGCAAGGCCGTGCTGCTGCCGCTCTCCATCCGCGTGCGGAGCCGCGGCGCCGCGCCCCGCGAGTGGTCCTACCAGATGAACATGGTGCAGGATCGGTTATTCACGCCGCTGCTGCTGCAGATGGCCGTTTTTTCGGCGGTCGACGCAACGGAGCGCACGGCGGGCGCGGGCAGCATTTCGCTGCGCGGGCGCATGTTGATGGACGGCGCGCCGCCGGTGAGAATCGACAACATCTACGCCTCCGAGCTGGGCGCGCCGCAGCAGGTATCGGCCGCCGTGGCCGCGCCCGTGGTGGCGATTCTTCAGAGCGGCTTCGACGCGCTGAAGCTGCGCGGTTTGGAGATCGAGCTGGACGTCTCGCCGGAGAAGAAGCAGCTCCAGCTCGACAACGTCTGGGCCTCGCGCCGCGATGTGCGGCCGGGCGAGACGGTGGAGATCATGGCCGCCTACAGCGGGGACCACGGCGCCGAAGTGACGCGCGCGGTGAGCTATACGGTGCCCGCCGGCGCGCCCGCGGGCCCGCTGTACTTCACGGTGACCGATGGGCCGTCGTCGAACCTGGCCGAGTACCGCCAATTCCTGATGACGCCGCCGCGCTCGGCTCCGCAGCTCATCTCATTCCTTTCCGGCCTGCACCCGAGCGACCGGCCGTACCTGCGCGTCTGGAGGCAAGCGGCTTCGTGGCAGGTGCAGGGCGAGAACCTGCCGTCGCCGCCGCCGTCGATGTCTCTGACGCTGGGGCGAACGGCGTCCCAGCAGCCAACGACGCGAGTGGCCGAGATCGAGATGGCCCGGGGCGATTCCGTGTTCGCCGGCTCGAAGACCATCCAAGTGGACGTGAAGGAGTAGCACCATGACGCGCCCCATGCGATTGATCCCCGGCGCGCTGCTAGCCGCCGCCGTGTGGGCCGGCGGCCCGACGGCGTGGGAGAGCAACACCTTCGCCGACTTCGTCAAGGGCCGCTTCAACGGAGTCTCCCTCACGCGCGACGGGCGTTTGACGCTGGCGCCCTCTCTGGTCACGTTGGCGGCCACCGGCGATGCGGGCGTATGGAGCGTGGTCTCCGCCGCGGACGGCACGGTCTACTTCTCCAGCGGCCACAGAGGCCGCGTCTATCAATTGAAACCAGGCGGGCAGCCGGTGGTCGTCTTCACCGCGCCGCAGCCCGAGGTCTTCGCCCTGGCGCTGGACAAGCAGGGGCGGCTGTATGCCGGATCTTCTCCCGGCGGCAAGATCTGGCGCATCGAGAACGGCAAGGCGGCCGAGTACTTCGATCCGAAGGCTCGCTACATCTGGTCGCTGGCCGTGGGCGCGGATGGCGCGCTGCTGGCTGGCACGGGCGACAACGGCCAGGTGTGGCGCATCACGGGACCGGGCCAGGGCGAGGTCTGGTACGAGACCGGCCAGACGCACGTCACCTCACTGGCCTTGGATGGCAAGGGGCGCCCGCTGGCCGGCACCGAGCCGAACGGCATCCTTTACCGCATCGAGGGCAAGAATCGCGCGTTCGTTCTCTATGACGCCAGCCTGCCGGAGATCCGCGCGATCGTGCCGGCGGCGGACGGCTCTGTGTACGTCGCCGCCCTGGGCGGCGGACTGGCGCAGAAGCAGGCGCAAGCGGCAAGTACGGCGGCCGCCGCGCCGCAAGGCCTGGGCATGGTTACCACCAGCATCACGGTCACCTCCGACGCCGACGCCGCGGCCCAAACGGGCGTCGACCTGAAGCCGAAGCCGGAGCAGGCCAAGCCACCCGCAGGCTCGCCGGAGACGCCGCCCGCCGCCGGCGCGGTCGACCTGAGCGGCGTAGAGAAGGCGGCGATCTACCGCATCTGGCCCGACAACATGGTAGAAACGCTGTGGTCGTCGAAGGAGGAGAACGTCTTCGACCTGGCCGTCCGCGAAAACGACCTGGTCTTTTCGACCGACCAGCGCGGGCGCATCTACCGCCTCTCCGCCGACCTCAAGTCCACCCTGCTGCTGGAGACCCGCGAGGGCGAGACCACGCGCCTGCTGCCCACGCCTCAGGGCCTGCTGGCGGCCACTTCAAACCTGGGCAAGCTGTTCCGGCTATCCCCCGGTCCCGGCGCCAGCGGCACGTACGAATCGGCGGTTCACGACGCCTCCAACGTGGCCCGCTGGGGCCACCTGGAATGGCGCTCCGATGGGGACGCGGGCAAGCTCGCGTTCCGGACCCGCAGCGGCAACTCGGCGCGGCCGGACAAGACATGGAGCGAATGGTCTGAGCCGATCACCGAAGCCGCCCGCGCGGCTATCGCCAGTCCGAACGCGCGCTACATCCAGTGGCAGGTGGAGATCGCGCCGGGTCAATCCGGGGCGCCCCTGCTGGACGCGGTCTCTGTAAGCTACCAGCCGCAGAACGGCCGTCCAGTGGTGCGCAGCATCCAGGTGACGCCGCAGTGGGTGGCGGCGGCGCAGAAGACCGCCGCGGCGGCCTCGCCGGCGCCGGTCTCTTACTCGATCACCGTCACCGACTCGGGAGATGCGGCCGGCACCAGTTCAGGAACGCCGACGCAGAACGTGAACCGCAGCGGCTCGCCGCAACTCTTCATCTCCTGGCAGGCCGACGACCCGGACAGCGACAAGCTGGTCTACACCCTCTCCTACCGCGCCGAGGACGAGCGCGACTGGAAGCAACTCAAGGCCGACCTGGCCGAGAACACGTTGATGCAGGAGGCCGAGATCTTCGCCGACGGCCGTTACTTCTTCCGCGTGACCGCCTCCGACCGGCTGGCCAACGGCCCCTCCACGGCGCGCGAGGCCGAACTGGTGAGCCAGCCGGTGCTGATCGACCAGACGCCGCCGCGCCTCACGCTGGGCACGCCGCGGCGTAACGGCAACGAGGTGGAGATCGACGTCGACGCGGCCGATTCCGGCTCGCCGATCCGGCGCGGGGAGTTCTCGGTCAACGGCCAGTCGTGGCGTGGGTTAGAGGTGGCCGACGGCATCGCCGATGGCCGCGCGGAGCGCTTCGTTGCCAGGTTCACCGCCGGACCGGGCGAACAGAGTGTGGTGGTACGCGTCTTCGACTCGGCAGGCAATCCCGGCCTGGCGCGCGTCGTACTACGCTGAGAGGGATGCGCCCGGGCTACCTTTTGCCGCTGGTTCTGTGCCTGGCCGCATGCTCGCGCGAGCCCAAGTTTTCGCCGATCGGCGCGCAGTTTCCAACCCTGGACGCGGACGATCCGCCCTCTCACCCGTGCTACTTCGCCATGAGCGAACCGCGTGCGGATGGAGCGATCGTGCGCAACATTCCTCCCCGCGGAGGGTGGCACCGGTGGACCGGGCAGAGCCCGGCGGTCAAATGCACGCTCCCGGTGGCGGGCAAGTGGAGCGCCGCGGCCGACTTCGACGTCGCAGGGGCGACCTTGAAGGACACAGGCCCCATTCAGATCACCTTCCGTGTGAACGGGCGCGAACTGGGCCGTATGCGCTGTGAGAAGCCGGACAGCTACAGCTTCCGGGCTCCACTGCCGCCGGAGCTGGCCGCGCCGGGAAAGGAGTTGATCCTGGAAGCGGAGGTGGACAAGCCCTGGGTCGCGCCGGCGGACGGCGCCCGGCTGGGCGTGCTGCTGAGCGCGGCGGGGTTCAAGGCGGAATGAGCGCTCTGGCGGCAGCTGTGGCGGCGGGCGCGCTCGGTTGGCTTGTGCTGGGGCTGCTGCGCGTGCGGCTGCGCGGCGGAGAGCGGTGGCCGGCGGCGCTGGCGTGCGGGGCTCCCATTGTCACGGTGATGGCGCGCGTCCAATGGGAGGTACTGGCGGCCGCGGCGGCCGTGCTCTTGGCGCTGGCCGTGTGGAGACGCAAGGACATTCGCGTGGAGGAGTCCGAACCGTTGCCGCGATGGGCGATCGCGGTATGTGCGGCCGTGGGATTGGCTTTTGGGTGGATGGCGCTGGCGCGCGCGGAGGTGCTGGAGCAGTTTTTCCTTCTGCCCGGGCTGGCGCTGGCCGTGCTGGCGGCGGCGCGGCGCGTGGCCAGGCCGGCGGGCGCGGTGTGCGCGGCTCTGTTGACGTTCAGTTCGCAGGCGCTGACGACGTTTGCCGGCCTGGATGAGCCCCAGCTTCTGGTGGCCTTCTGTCTGTTCAGCTCGTGCTGGCTGGCGGCTCTGGCGTGGCAGTCGCGACAGGTCAGGCTGCTGCTGCCGGTAGCAGCGCTGGCCATTTTCCTGTCGCGGATCTGGACGACGGAGGGGATTGCGTTCGGGGGATTCCTGTTCGATCGCCTGCCATGGATCGCCGTACCGTTCGTGGCGCTGCTGGCGGGCTGGGCGGTGCAGCGGTTGCCCGTGTGGGCGGCCGTGCTGGCGGCATTCCAACTGATAACGGCGTGGCCGCCGGTGACGGGGCTGCTGGCTCCGGCGTGGGTACAACGGTTGCCGGAAGAGCGCAAGCAGGCCGCGCAACTGAGCGCATACCTGGACGAGGCGGCGCCGGCGGCGGCGTTCGTCCTCACCGACATGCCGCTCTCGCGGCGCCGGACAGCGCGGCATTTCACGGACTCGAAGGAGTTGCTGCTGATGGCGCGGGTGGCGTTCGACCCGGCGCTGACGCCTGCGCGAGAGAGGCGCATCCCGTTGATGGACACGCCGCGGCGGCGATTCGCCATCGAGCGCGAGGGGAGAGTGAGCGAATTGCGGTTCTTCCATAACGGCGTGGAACTGATCCGCTCGCCGTCATGGAAGGTGCGCACGCTGGAGGGGGAGATGCGTGCCTCGCTGGCGCTGGACAACAGCATGGTGACGGGGTGCGACTGCGCGCTGGAGGTGGACTTCGGCGCGCCGGTGCAGTTTGACGAAGTATGGATCGGCGGCACCGGGGGTGCATTCATTGGAGTCCCCCGGGGATTGCGGCGCGCAGCCATTGTTGCGTTGAAGAGCCGCGGCGTGACGCACATCCTGGCTGGAGAGAGCGGCGCGCTCGCGGACGAGTTGTACCGCAACGCGCGCTATTGGGGCGTAACGGAGGTGGGAGCGGGCCATGGAGCGCACCTCTTCCAATTGGAGTAACGCGGCCGCGGCGGCGCTGGCGGCGGTGTTCGCGTTGCACGTGTGGCGCGCCGCGACGGCGGCGATCACCACCGATGAGGCGTTCACATTCACGGCTTTTGTCGCGCCTCCTCTGCTGCAGGTCTTGACTTCCTACGACGCCAACCACCACGTGCTCCACAGCCTGCTGTGCAAGCTCACGGTGGCGCTGCTGGGAGCAGGCGAGTTCACGCTGCGGCTGCCGGCGCTGCTGGGGGCGGCAATTTACCTGACGGGGTGCCGCCGGCTGGCGTTGGCTTCGTTCGGCGCGACGCCGCTGATGGCTGCCACCTGCCTCCTGCTGGCGGTTCACTCCGGGCTGATCGACTACTTCTCGCTGGCTCGCGGATACAGCCTGGCGATGGGTTTCCTGGTGTGGGGTCTGGTGCTGTCGAACGAAGAGCAGTGGGAACGCGCGTCGCTGTGCTTCGGGCGGGCGGTGGCATCGAATCCCGTGTTCGTGATCCCGGCGGCGGCGGCAATCGTGGCGGCGTTGCGAGTGCAGCGCGCCTGGCGGCAGGCCGACCGGTTGATTGTGCCCGGCGCGGTGGCGGCACTGGTGGTGCTGGCATTGCCGTTGAGCCGGGCCACGGCCGGGAACTTCTACCTGGGATACGACACTCCTTGGAAGTCGCTCAGGAGCCTGCTGATCTTCCCACATCAGGCCGGCGCCAGCGCCGTGCTGCGGGTCCTGTCCCCGCTCTTGCTGGTGGTGGGGATGTGGCTGGAGCGCGGCGTGTATTCGCTGATGTTCGGACTGTGCGTGGTGTTGGTAACAGCGCTGCACGAATGGGCCGGCATGCCCTGGCCGTACGGCCGGACGGGCATCTACTTCCTGCCGGTGAGCATTCTGCTGGCCGCGTTCGTGGCCAGGCGTTTTCGTTGGGCCACTTTGCTGCTGGTGGGGGTTGCAGTGATTTCTCTGGTCACGGTCCGGCCACAGGTGTACACCGAATGGGAGTCCGAAGCGGACAGCCGTCAGGTGATGGAGACGTTGCGTCAGCTTCACGCGCGGCCGCGGGTGGCGGCGAGCCAGCCGATGCAATTCGGCTTGGAGTTCTACCGCGCAACGATGAAGCTCGAGACGTGGCCGCCGGTGGTCGAATTCACCGAGGGTGTCGATGCCGACTTCTACGTGATCTCGCCGGGCCAGCCCAGGAAGGGGCTGCGGGTGTTGCGGCGGTTTCCCCGAAGCGGTGTGGAGATTCTGGCGCGGTGAGGCGACGCGGGCCGGCGATTGGTTCGTTCCGGAATCGCCTGGGTTCGTTTCAGGGAGCTTAAGTTGATGATTCCACGGACCCCCTGGGTTCGTTCCGCCATCTTTAGTTTTTCGGTTGTGCCGGGGTCCGGGGAGGGGGGTAAGGGCAAGGTTTTGGCGCCAGCGGTGGTGGGTGAATTTGAGTTGGCGCGTGACGCTGAGCATGGCGACGGGATACACCCGGCGCCAAGGGTGCGGAGCGAGTTGGACCGCAAATGGTTGAGACTATGGAGACGAATTCGGCGCGCCCGCTGTTATCGTTTGGAGGATGTGGGCTACTTGAAGATGCGGAACGAGCAATTGCTCGGAGGATCGATTAGGGCCCGCCGGGTTCGCTAGAATGCGGGCAGGTGCGGGAGTGAGAAAGAAAACACCAGTGCGAGTATCCAGGATCGGGTTGAGTCTTGGGGCGGTGGGAGTGACGACATGGGTTTGCGCATCGCTCGGCGGAGTGAATGCGTCCACGGCGGGATTTGCGTACCTGGTGGGGATTCTGGCGATCGCAGCTTCTTGGGGCCGGACGGAGGCGGTCACCGCTTCGGTCGCAGCGGTGCTGTGCTACAACTTTTTTTTCCTGCCGCCGGTGGGTGTGTTCATGATCGCTGACCCACAGAATTGGGTGGCGCTGTTCACTTTCTTGGTGACGGCGCTGGTGGCAAGCCATTTGTCGGACCGGGCGAAACGGCAGGCGCAGGAGGCGCATGACCGGCAACGGGAGACGGAGCAGTTGTACGCGCTGAGCCGGGCGATACTGTTGACGGACGCATCGAAGCCGATCGGGCCACAGGCGGTGCGACACATTGGGCAGGTCTTTGAGTGCCCGTCGGTGGCGCTTCACGACGCGACCACGGGGGAGGTTTACCGCGGAGGAGAGCACGACATACCGGCGATCGAGGAGAAGTTGAAGCAGGTGGCGGTGCAGGGAGGAGAGAGGAGGGAGGAGGAGCGCGGCCTGATCGTGGCGGCAGTGACATTGGGCGGGAAGCCGATCGGCAGCCTTGCAATACAGGGGATCGCTCTATCCAACGGAGCGCTGCAGGCGCTGCTGAACCTGGTGGCGATCGCGCTTGAGCGGGTACGCACTGAGGAGGCGGCAAGCCGGGCGGAGGTGGCCAGGCAGAGCGAAGAGTTCAAGTCGACGCTGTTGGATGCCATCGCTCACGAATTCAAGACACCGCTGACTTCGATCAAGGCGGCGTCGACGTCGATCCTCTCCGAGCCTGGGGCGTTGACGGCATCGCAGCAAGAGCTGACGACAATCATCGACGAAGAGGCGAACCGGTTGAGTCAACTGGTGACCGAGGCGGTGCGGATGTCGCAGATCGACGCGGGCAAAGTCAAGCTGGAGAAGCGGGTTCTGCGAATCGACGAAGAGCTTGAGAGAGTGATGGAGCAGTTTGGACCGCGGCTGGAGGGCAGAGAAGTGAGGGTGAGGGTGGAGGAGGGACTGGCTGAGGTGCGGGCGGACGGTGAACTGATCGCGCTGGCCGTGCGGCAATTGGTCGACAACAGCCTGAAGTACACACCGGCGAGTTCGCCGGTGGAGATTACGGCCGAGGCTGGGCCGGGAATTGTGTTGATCCGGGTGCGAGACAGAGGACCGGGGATCCCGGAACGAGAGAGGGATCGGCTCTTCGACAAGTTTTACCGGCGGCACGGAGCGAAAGAGCGGGTGCCGGGGAGTGGGTTGGGACTGTACATCGCTCGCGAGATCGCACGGGCGCACGGCGGCGATCTGTGGATTGAAGGTGAGGCCGGGCAGGGCTCGGACTTCTGCCTTGAACTGCCGGCGGGGGAGAAGGGGGGGCAATGATGAGCGAGGGGCGGATTTTTGGTGGTTGACGATGAGCCGCAGATTCGGCGGGTGCTACGCACGACCTTGACCGCAAATGGGTATGAAGTTTTCGACGCCAGGAGCGGGGAGGAGGCACTGGAGGCGCTCCGGGTCAACCGTGTTGAGCTGATCCTGCTGGACGTGAATATGCCGGGGATGGGCGGACTGGAGGCGTGCAGGGAGATCCGGCGAAGTTCGGAGGCGGCCATCATCATGCTGACGGTGCGAGACTCGGAGCACGACAAGGTGGTTGCGCTGGATGCGGGGGCAGACGATTACATCACGAAGCCGTTCGGGACGCCGGAGCTACTGGCACGGATCCGGGCTGCGTTGCGGCGGCTGCCGACGTCGGCGGAGGGCGGACCGGACCTGGTGCGGTTTGAAGACCTGGAAATCAATTTGGCGACACGACGGGTGGTGGTGCGAGGGCGAGAGTTGCGGCTGACTCCGAAGGAGTTTGACCTGCTACGGTACATGCTGGCGAATCCGAATGTGCCAATTCCTCATACGAAGCTGCTGCAGGCCGTATGGGGGCCGGACTATGGGGACCAGGTGGAGTACCTGCGGGTGTTCATCAACCAACTGCGGAAGAAGATCGAGCCGAACCCTTCGCAGCCGAGGTACCTGCTGACAGAGCCGTGGGTGGGATACCGATTCGCCAAGCCCGCAGGTTGAGAGCAGGTTAAAGCTGTAGAATCAATCGGTTACCGGCTTACGAAATCCTTAGCCCAGCCTTATGCCTTCCTTAGGCCATCGACTCTAGCCTGTCATCAGGAGGCAGAGAATGACGGCCTTTCGTCGGGTGATGGCGAAACAGAAGGGAATCGGCGACGACGGGGGAATCCGGGACTGGGATGGTTCCGGCGACGGCCCGGATAGGTTGCCTGAGGTAGTGGTGGTACACACCACGCCAAGGGGAACGCAGCGTGCACTGGCGGCGGCGGCGGAACTGGCTCGGGGACTATCGGCGCGGGTGCGGCTGGTGGCAGCGCAAGTAGTGCCGTATCCGCGGATGCTGACAGACCCGCCCACTTCGATGGAGTTCACCAAGGTGAAATTCAAGTCGCTGGCGGCGGAGACGGCTGTAGAGGTGAAGGTGGATGTACGGTACTGCAGGGACGTGGAAGAGATGCTGCTCTACGCCTTGAATCCGGGCTCACTGGTGGTGGTGGGCTGCGAGCGGAAGTGGTGGCCCACGACTGAACGGCGCCTGGCTTGGCGGTTGAGGCGGAACGGGCATCACGTGGTGACTGCAGAAAGGCAGTGAGGAGCGAGATGGCGGACTGTTTCTATGTGGGCATCACAATTCTGCTTTTCGGCGGGATGTGGCTCCTGGCGAAGGCTTGCGAGAAGCTGTAAGCCGCGCGAAATACGAGGACAGCTGAAATGGACTATACGATTGCCGGCGGAGCCGCCGCGCTCCTGTTTCTGTACTTGATCTACGCGCTTCTCAAGCCGGAGAGGTTTTGAAGTCAGCATGACGGCCAATGGGATTCTGCAAATCGCGATCTACTTTGTGGTGGTGGCAGCGCTGACAAAGCCACTGGGAGCCTACATGGCCCGCGTCTTCAACGGCGAGAGGACTCTCCTGCACCCATTCCTCAGGCCATTGGAGCGTCTTTGCTACTGGCTTTGCGGAGTGGAGGAAGCGAGCGAGCAGCGCTGGACGCAGTATGCGGCGAGCTTGCTCTCCTTCAGCTTGTTCAGTTTTCTGGCGCTTTATGCGCTGGCGCGACTACAGGGCTGGCTGCCGCTGAATCCGATGGCTTTGGGGACGGGGCAGGCACCCGCCGGGACGACGCCCATGACCCCGGACCTGGCGTTCAACACGGCGGTCAGCTTCACTACGAACACGGATTGGCAGAACTACTCAGGCGAGGCGACACTGAGTTACCTGGTGCAAATGGTGGGGCTGACAATGCAGAACTTCGCATCGGCGGCGGCTGGCATGGCGGTGGCAGTCGCCCTGATCCGCGGCTTTGCACGGCAGCAGGCGAAGACGATCGGCAATTTCTGGACGGACATTGTGCGCGGAACCGTCTATGTGCTGTTGCCGATTTCGCTGGCGGCAGCGCTGTTTTTCTGCGCGCAAGGGGTGGTGCAAAACGTGAATCCCTACACGCGGGTGGTGACGGTGGAGGGCAAGAGGCAGGTGATCGCGCAGGGACCGGTAGCGTCGCAAGAGGCGATCAAGACGCTGGGGACGAACGGGGGCGGGTTCTTCAATGCGAACTCGGCACACCCGTACGAGAATCCGACGCCACTGACGAACATGGTGCAGATGCTGCTGATCTTCGCGATCCCGGCCGGTCTGACGTACGTGTTCGGAGCAATGACGGGTGATACGAGGCAGGGCTGGGCGATCTTTGCGGCGATGAGCGTAATGTTCCTGGCCGGGGTGCTGGCGTTGTACTGGTCCGAACAGGCGGGCAATCCGTTGCTGGCAAAGCAGGGATTGCAGAGCGCAGCGACGGCGGCACAACCAGGGGGCAACATGGAGGGCAAGGAAACGCGATTCGGGATTCCTGCCACAGCGCTTTTCGCCGCGGTGACGACAGGAGCAAGTTGCGGAGCGGTGAACGGGATGCACGACAGCCTGACACCGCTGGGCGGTCTGATTCCCCTGTTCAACATGCAAGCGGGGGAGGTGGTCTTTGGCGGCGCGGGCGCCGGGCTGTACGGGATGCTGTTGTTCGCGATTCTGGCGGTCTTCATCGCCGGGCTGATGGTGGGCAGGACGCCGGAGTACCTGGGCAAGAATACTGGCGTTCAGCGGTGTCTCGGCGGTGGTGGAGTTTCAGAAGGGCGGCTATTGGAACGGGGCCTACGGGGCGGGGACGGGAAACCTGAACAACGGGGGTCCGCACGGCCTGGGGGAGATTCTCTATGCCTACACGAGCGCGGCGGCGAACAATGGGAGCGCGTTCGCGGGTCTCAACGGAAACACACCTTGGTACAACCTGACGATTGGAATCGCGATGCTGGCGGGGCGCTTCCTGATCATCATTCCAATGCTGGCGACGGCGGGCAGTCTTGCGATGAAAAAGAAGGTGGCGGTGACAGAGGGGACGCTGCCGACACACGGGCCGCTGTTCGTGGGTTTGTTGGTGGGGACGGTGGTGATTGTCGGGGCGCTGACGTTCTTCCCTGCACTGTCGCTGGGTCCGATCATGGAGCACTTTTTGATGTTCGAGGGGAGGTTGTACTGAACCATGCCGCAAGTGACTGAAGCGAGAGTGGCGGCTGGAAGCGCCGAGGTGCTGGGACAGGGCGGCACCCAGGCAGAGGCACTGCGGATGCGGCCGGCACGCACTAGGCCGCTGTTGGATCCGGCGATTCTGTTGCGGGCGACGAAGGGGGCGGTCGTCAAGCTGAATCCGGCGAAGCAACTGAAGAACCCGGTGATGTTCGTTGTGGAATCGGGTGCTGCCGTGACAACCCTGCTGCTGGCTCGGGACCTGGCGACAGGGGCCGGGGGGACGGGCTTCACGCTGCAGATTTCGATCTGGCTGTGGTTCACGGTAGTGTTCGCAAACTTCGCCGAGGCGATCGCGGAGGCGCGGGGCAAGGCGCAGGCGGACGCGCTGAGGAGTTCAAAGACAGACGCGTTGGCGAGACGAGTGACAGCAACGGGAGCGACTGAGACGGTACCAGCATCGCTCTTGAGGGCCGGGGACGTTGTGAATTGCGAGGCGGGCGACCTGATTCCCGGCGACGGGGAGGTAGTAGAGGGAATCGCGACGGTGGATGAATCTGTGATCACGGGTGAGAGCGCGCCGGTGATTCGGGAGTCAGGAGGCGACCGAAGCGCTGTGACGGGAGGGACGCGGGTACTTTCGGACGCCATCCGGGTGCGGATCACGTCGAACCCAGGAGAGACGTTCCTGGACAGAATGATCCGGCTGGTGGAGGGTGCAGAACGTCAGAAAACGCCGAACGAGATCGCGCTCAACATCCTGATTGCGGAGCTCACCATGATCTTCTTGCTGGCAGTGGTGACACTACAGCCATTCGCGGCGTACAGCGTGAACTCCGCTGGGACAGGGAGCATTCCGACAGTGACGATGCTGGTGGCGCTGCTGGTGTGCCTGATTCCGACGACGATCGGCGGTCTTTTGTCGGCAATAGGGATAGCCGGCATGGACCGGGTGATGCAGCATAATGTACTGGCGATGAGCGGCAAGGCGGTGGAGGCGGCAGGGGATGTGAATACCCTGTTACTGGACAAGACGGGGACGATTACCATCGGGGACCGGCAGGCGGTGGAGTTCATCCCCGTCAACGGAGTAACGGAAGGGGAGTTAGCTGACGCGGCACAGCTATCGAGCCTGGCCGATGAGACTCCGGAGGGGAGGTCGGTGGTGGTGCTGGCGAAGGAGCGGTACGGGCTCCGCGGGCGGGCGGTGGCGAGCCACGAGGCGCACTTCATCCCGTTTTCGGCATACACGCGGATGAGCGGCGTGGATCTGGACGGGCGCCGGCTGCGGAAGGGGGCGGCGGAGTCGATCTCGCAGTTCATCCGAGAGCAGGGTGGCGAGGCGCCGGCGGGGTTGAGTGAAGCAGCTGAACGGATCTCGCGGCAGGGCGGCACGCCGCTAGCGGTGGCAGACGGTCGGCGGGGCCTGGGGGTGATCCACCTCAAGGACATCGTGAAAGGCGGGATGAAGGAGCGGCTGGCACACCTCCGGCTAATGGGCATCCGGACAGTGATGATCACTGGAGACAATCCGCTGACGGCAGCGGCGATCGCGGGGGAGGCGGGGGTGGACTCGTTCCTGGCACAGGCATCGCCGGCAGACAAATTGGCTTACATCAGGAAGGAGCAGGCGGAAGGCCGCCTGGTGGCGATGACAGGGGATGGGACGAACGACGCGCCGGCACTGGCGCAGGCCGATGTAGGACTGGCGATGAACACGGGCACCATGGCGGCGAAAGAGGCCGGCAACATGGTGGACCTGGACTCCAACCCTACGAAGCTGATCGAAGTGGTTGGGATCGGCAAGCAGCTACTCATCACGCGCGGAGCACTGACCACATTTTCAATTGCAAATGACGTCGCGAAGTATTTCTCGATCATCCCGGCGCTGTTCCTGGCCACCTACCCAGCGCTGGGACGATTGAACATCATGGGCCTCAACAATCCGCAGAGCGCGATACTGGCGGCGGTGATCTTCAACGCACTGATCATCATTGCGCTGGTGCCGCTGGCGCTAAGGGGCGTGAAGTACAAGCCGGAGAGCGCGGCGTCACTGCTGCGGCGAAATCTACTGATCTACGGTTTAGGGGGCATAGTGGCCCCGTTCCCCGGGATCTGGGTGATCGACCACACGCTGCACGTTCTGGGCCTTGCGTAAGGAGGGAAGATGACGAAGCAAGCGTTGCCTGGACTACGGATGATGCTGCTGATGACGCTGCTGACAGGCCTGGTGTATCCGGGAGTGGTAACGGGATTGTGCCAGGTGCTGTTTCCCGTACAAGCGAACGGCAGCCTCGTGCGGTTCAAAGGCCGTGTGGTGGGTGCGGAGCTGATCGGTCAGGATTTCACGCGGCCGCAATATTTCCATCCGCGGCCGTCGGCGGCGGGTATGGAGGGGTACGACGCGGCAGCGTCAGGAGGGTCGAATCTAGGACCGACAAGCCAAGTGCTCGTGGACCGGGTGAGAGGCGCGGCTGACAAATTCCACAGCGAGAACCCGGAGTTCCGAGGGAGAATCCCGGCAGACTTACTGACCACGAGCGGAAGCGGGCTGGACCCACACGTGAGTCCGGCGTCGGCGGAGGCGCAGGTGGAACGGGTGGCAGCGGCACGGGGAATGAGCCGTGAAAAGGTGGCGGAACTCGTGCGGGCATTCACAGAGAGGCGCGACCTCGGAGTGCTGGGAGAGCCGCGCGTGAACGTGCTCAAGCTGAATCTGGCATTGGAGGAGAACAGCGAGGGGGCGAAGACGGAATCGTTGCGATAATGGAGCCGGTCGCGAACGATGTCAGAAACCGAGCATCGACGGCCCGACCCCGAACAACTCCTGTGGCGAGCGGAGGCGGAGGCGCGCGCGCAGGGGCGGGGGAAGCTGAAGGTGTTCCTGGGGTATGCGTCCGGCGTAGGTAAGACCCTCCGGATGTTTAGCGAAGGAGCGCGGCGGAAGAGCCGCGGCGAGGATGTGGTGGTGGGTTCAGTTCAGCCGGGGGCATCGCCGCAAGGGCTGGAGCAGATCCCGATGAAGGTAGATGGAGGCGGGACGTGCGTTGACGTGGAGGCGGTGCTGCGGCGGCGACCGCAGGTTTGCCTGATCGATGGCTTGGCCTACCGAAACCCCGAGGGGAGCAAGAATGCCGAACGGTGGCAGGACGTAGAGGAGTTGTTGCAGGCGGGCATCACGGTGATCACGGCGATCAACGTGCACTATGTGCAGGAGAAGCAACCCGAGGCGGAGACAATCCGAGGCAAGAGGGTGACGGATTCGGTACCGGAAAGGTTTCTGCGGCAGGCGGATGAGATCGAGGTAGTGGACGCGCCGCCGGAATACTGCGTGGGGCGGGAGCAGGAGGGGGGGAGGGACAGCACAGAAGCGCTCAAGAGGCAGTTGCAGGCCCTTCGAGAGATGGCTCTGGTTCTGGCGGCGGAGGTCGTGGACCAGCAGTTGGAGGAGTACCTGCGGCGGCAGGGGATGGAGCAAACTTTCGGCACGCATGAGCGCATCCTGGTGTGCGTGACTCCGCGATCGAACGCAGACTTGATGATCCGGCGCGGCCGAGTACAGGCCGACAGGTTTCACGGGGATCTGCACGTGGTGTACGTGCGGCAGGACGGGCTGAGCAAGGCGGACCAGGAGATGCTGGAGAACAACCTGCTTGGCGCTCGGGCGGCAAAGGCCCGGGTGGAGGTGCTGGAGGGTGACGATCCGATTGAGGCGATTATCCGGTACGCGCGCGGCCAAGGCGTTACACAGATCTTCGCGGGTCACAGCCAGCGAACGGGCTGGATGTCGCGTTGGAGGGTGAATCCTCTAGAACGTCTGATTCTGGAGGCGGAAGGGATCGACGTGAGGGTGTTTCCCCAGGAGGCCCCAACGCGATGAGTGCGATTGCGGAGCACCGGCCGGGGAGGTTGAGAGTCTACCTGGGGTATGCGGCGGGGGTGGGCAAGACGTACAAGATGTTGGAGGAGTCGCAGCGGCTACGGGGAGAGGGGAAAGACGTGGTCGTGGGTTACTTCGAGCCGCACGGGCGGAAGGACACAATCGAAAAGACCCAAGGGCTGGAGTTTGTCCCCAGGAAGACGCTGGTTTACCGCGGGGTAAAGTTCGAGGAGATGGACACGGAGGCGATATTGGCGCGGAGGCCTGAGATCTGTGCGGTGGACGAGTTTCCTCACACTAACGTGCCGGGTTCTGGGAGAGCAAAGCGATGGGAGGACGTGAAGGCACTCCTGGATGCGGGCATCCATGTGATGACGACGATGAATATCCAGCACCTTGAGAGCCTGAACGACCAGATCCGAGAGATCACCGGTGTTGAAGTGAGGGAGACGATTCCCGACTGGGTGATGAAGAGCGCCGACGAAGTAGTGCTGATCGACTTGCCCCCGGGGGCGCTACTGAACCGGCTACAGCGTGGCGCGGTGTATGCCCCGGAGAAGGCACAAAGGGCGATGGATCACTTCTTCAAGGAGGAGGCACTCGCGGCGCTGCGGGAACTGGCGTTACGGCAGACCGCGCACGAGGCAGAGATCCGCCAAGGATCGCCTGAGCACCGAGATGACCAGGAGGCTGGGGACGAGAGGCAGGAGCGGATCCTGCTTCATTTGACCGAGTCGCCGGCGACGGCGGGTTTGATACGGCGGGGGAAGAGGGTGGCGGACTACTTGAAGGCGGAGTGCGTCGGGGTGTGCGTGCTGCGGCCGGGGAGCCTTTCGCGATTGACGAGTGGGGAGCGGGAAGCACTGGAACGGCACCTGGATTTCGCGCGCAAACTGCACGTTGAAACGCGGGTGCTGGAAGGAGAGAATGCGACTGAAGCGCTAGTGGACTTCGCACGTCGCAATAGTGTGACCCAGATCTACCTGGCGAGACCGCCGCGGCAATGGCTCCCGATGCTGGGCAAGAGGCATTTCGTGATGCGCGTAGTTGAGAAGGCGAAGGACATGCAAGTGACGGTGGTTGCGGATCGCCGGCGGCAGAGGCCTTGATTGGAAGGGCCTGGCAAATGCAATTGGGGGAGGTGGTGACGGAGGGTAACCGGAGTTGAAGGAAGGGAATGGATGATCATCAGCAGGCAGGAGTTCTTGCAGGCCGCCGGGGCTGGGCTGGTGAGTGGGGCGGTGGCGGGGGAGCGCACGATTGAGTTGAAGAGTGGGAGTTTTCAGGTCCGGCTGAGGGTGGGTAGGAAGGGGGTCTGGCTGGAGGGGTTCGCGGTGGGTCAGGCGGGGAACCTGACAGTTCCGGATGCGGCGGGGGTGTTGCAGAGGAGTTCGACGGCGCTGCTGGTGGAGGGGGACAACTGGATGGGAGCGTGGGTGGGGCCGGGCGGCGAAGTGAGGACGGGCACAAGCGGGAAAGACGGGCAGTGGGTGGTGGTGGACGGGGTGCGGCTGGGTCCGGCGGAGGCGCCGGTGGCGCGGGAGAGGTGGCGGCTGGAGGTGGAGGGCGACGAGTTTCGCTGGCGGATTGAGAGGACGATGCTGCGGGATTGCCGCGTGGTGGGGGATCGGTTTCCGGCGGTGGCGTTGCGGACCGCGGCTCAAGTACCGGGATTCCTGGACACGGGGATGACGCTGGATGGCGACCGGGCGTTTTCGTTGAAGGCGCCTGAGGGCGAGTGGTTTGAGGTAGTGTCGCCGAAACTCGAGCAGGAGATCCAGTTCGCGCCGTCGGGGTTGGCTCTGGAGAGCCGGCTGGCGAGCGGTCTTTTCAGTTTCGCCAAGCCGGCCAGCGACGGCACGGTGCAGGTGCTCAGCCTGGGAGGCGAGAGTGTGGACCGGCGGCGGGGCGTGGCTGTGCTCCGTGCGGGCACGGTCCAGAAGCAGCGTTGGACTTTGAAACTGAAGCCGGGGCGGGGAGCGGGCCGATTCGACCTGACGCTGGCGGACGATGGGCTGACCGGGGAGGCGCGGAGTTTCGCGTCGGTCCACAACCAGTGGATGGGCTGGATGCAAGGCAACAATCCGGCGAGCGTGCCGATCTTGCACGAGATGGCCTGGTACCCGATGATCCAGGGGATCTACGCCAGAGGCGAAGAGGTGGAGGCGGCGCTGGAGAAGCAGCTTCTCTTCTTTGCCGCGAGTGGAGTACAGGAGAGCGGGTATGTGTTCCCGCGCTGGTCGATGGGCGGCTACTACAAGGTGGCGTGGGGAAACCTGCACGACCAGATCCCGCATTTCATCCTGGCGATGTACCACCATGCGGTGAACACGGGCAACCGGGAGTTTCTGCGGCGGGTGATGCCGGCGCTGGAGCGGGTGGCCGGCTACATGCTGGCGCTGGACGTGGATGGAGACGGGGTGGCGGAGATCCCGGGAGCATCGGGGCTGCCGAACGGGGAGCGGGATTGCTCGAACTGGTTCGACATCATCAAGTTCGGGCACAAGGACGCCTACATCAACGTGTACTGCTGCTCGGCGCTGGATGCCATGGCGGCACTGAAAGCGTGGCTGGGGGACGCGGCGGGGGCAGCGCGGTACCGGGAAGCGCACGGGCGGGCGCGGGCCGGGTTCAACCGGGTGTTTTGGGATGCGGCGGCGGGGGTCTACATGGACTGGGTCGACGTGAAAGGCACGGGGCGGCGGTATTTCTACACGGATCACAACCTGCTGGCGATTGTATTCGGGGTGGCGGATGCGGAGCAGTCGGCGCGGATTCTGGGCAACCTGGACCGGCGGTACGAGGAGTTGTGCGCCGAGTTTCGATTGCCCCGGGAGGCAATCTACGCCACGCCGTGCAACATGAATCCGGTGACGCAGGCGGGCGACCTGGTGCAGTTCGGCGTGCTGGGGAATCAGAAGACGTTTCCGAACTACGAGAACGGATGTTCGTTCTTCCACACGACGGGATTCGAGATCGCGGCCCGGGCGCTGGCCGGCCAGCCGGAGCAGGCGTATGCAGCGTTTGAGCGGGTGATGCGGCACGGCTACGCGCGCAACCGGCTGTGGGCGGCAGCCTTGAAGTGGGACACGGGGAAGCTGGTGAGC
>JACRKW010000373.1 GCA_016215215.1 Acidobacteriota bacterium | reverse complement strand
GCCAGTCTTTGCTTCAGTGTCTCCCCTTCCAACAGTTCCATCACCAGAAACGGTTGGTGGTCCCACTCGCCAATGTCATAGATGGAACAGATATTGGGGTGATTCAACGCCGAGGCAGCTCGCGCTTCTCGCTGGAAACGCTCGATGGACTGGGGGTCTCCGGAAAACCGCCAGGAAAGAAATTTCAAGGCCACGTCGCGATTCAGACGAGTGTCATGGGCCTGGTAGACGTCTCCCATCCCTCCGCTGCCTAGTTTGAGAATCACCCGATACGGTCCGACTTGCGAGCCTGGCATCAGGCTCAGGCGTTCTTCCTGCGTGATGCTCACCCGGGCCTCCAGTAGCGGAGCGGGTTCTTCCAGAAAGCCCTTCGCCTCATCCTCCAGGGCCAGCAGACACTCCACTTCCCGCCGTAGCTCCACATCTTTCCCGCAGGCCTGATCAAGGAAGCCGGCGCGCACGGCCGGATCCAGCCCGACGGCTTGTTCAAGAAGCCGCTCCGTCTCTTCGCGGCGTTGCGCGCTGATCCACTCGCGTTCCGGACCCCGGTGATCAGCCGCCATTCCCGTTGTTCTCGCCGGCGGAGCTCAGGATCCGCAAAAGCCAGAGCTTCGCCAACCTCCAATCGCGCATGACGCTCTCCTGCGAAATCTGGAGTGCCTGTGCCGTCTCTTCGACGCTAAGTCCGCCGAAGAACCGCATTTCCACTACCGCACCCTTGCGCGGGTCCATGCGCGTAAGCGTCTCCAGGGCCTCGTCGATGATCAGGATGTCGGTCAGCCGCTCCTGAGATACCGGGCAGGCCTCATCGAACGAAACGTGGACCGCCTCGCAACCCCTCTTCACCGTCTTCCTGGCGCGCGCACGATCCACCAGAACTCGCCGCATCACCTGGGCGCAAATGGCATAGAAGTGGGACCGATCCTCGCAGTTGACCCTCTCTGTATCGATCAGTCGAATGTACACCTCGTTGATGACCGCCGTTGTTTGCAGGTCCGAGTCGCTCCTTTCCCTGCTCAAATAGGCGTGCGCGATTCTTCGCAACTCTCCTTCCACCGCAGGCACCAACCGATCCAGTGCGGACCGGTCACCCTCGCGCCAGGCTATCAGGAGCTCCGAGATCTCGAGTGGTGACCCAGGATCCATGGTCCAAGACTATATCACCGTCGAGCAAGGCTAGATATATTCCGCCAGGCGTTGCAGTTCAAGCCTCGGAATCACGCATGCCATTGATGAGGGGAGTCCCATTAGAATGCGCCAACTGATCTCTCTTGCTCTTTTCACGGCGGCGGCGCTTGCTCAACCGGCACAGCCGCCCGTAACCATTCTCGAAATCGACATGGAGAATGTCGTCAACTACGTCGACGATCTGGCCGATCCGTCCAAGAAAGCCACTTCGCCCGCCGTGTCCCCGATCTCCCCTAACCTCATCTGGGCCTACAAGATGAATCTCACCCAGGGCGACATCGTGGCCGTGAACGGCAAGCCCGCCAAGGGGCTCTTCGTCCAGCAATACGGCACGCGCGTGGTGGCCGCCACCACACTCACCCCCGGGTCGTCCATCGCGGACTTGGGTGGTGGCTGCCAACTGCAGGCCGGTTTCATGATCCTCCAACCCGATGGCACGCCGATTGGAACAATCATGGCCACGGGCACCACCGCCATGGGCCCGCCTCCGGGAGCTCCTACCACGGCTACTGCGTTTAACTTCGCGATCGTGGGCGGTACCGGCGCTTTCCTCGGCGCACGGGGCCAGACCTCGCGGTCGCGGGCTACCGGCGTCAGAAACGCCTCCATGATCGAAGATCCGGCCTATCGCCGTCTGAACGGAGGAGGTACCCAGAGATTCGTCGTCCACCTCGTCCAGATGGCCACTCCCGAGGTCATCGTCACCTCTGCCGGCCCCGCCATCTACCACGGCGACAATTTCTCGCCGGTGACGCCAGAAAGCCCCGCACGAGCTGGTGAATGGCTCGTCATGGCCGTCTCCAACCTCGGCCCCACCCGCCCCGGCGTCGATCCGGGCAAGCCGTTTCCAGCCTGGGATTCCGCCAAGCCAATGATCGTGAGTTCGCCCGTGGACGTATCGGTGGGCGGCTTGGCGGCTGAGGTACGCAATGCCATCGGCTGGCCGGAACAGACCAATGTTTATCGGGTCGACTTCCGCGTCCCCGATGGAACCAAGCCCGGAAGCGCCGGCGTCGCCTTGGCCGCAGCCTGGATTGCCGGTCAGGAAGTGAAGCTCCCGGTGCGCTGATTCCCGCGGCCTCGCCCGGCAAGCCCGTTGCCGGGCGAGGACTTCGTGGATAATACGGTTGAGTGGCTTCCAATCCGACCAACGGCGCCCGCCGCACCCTCCGCACCGAGGAGGTCTCCAAGACTTACGGCGGCCGGCGCGTCGTCGATAACGTCTCCGTCTCCGTCGAAACGGGTGAAGTCGTTGGTCTGCTCGGCCCCAATGGCGCCGGCAAGACGACATCTTTTTACATGATCGTGGGTCTCGTCAGCCCAGATTCGGGCCGCATCTTCCTCGACTCCCAGGAGATTACGCCCCTGGCCATGTACCAGCGCGCCCGCGTCGGCATCAGCTACCTGCCCCAGGAGCCCTCCGTCTTCCGGAAGCTCTCTGTCGAGGACAACCTCTTAGCCATCCTCGAAACCCTCCCCATTTCCTCCCACGAGCGCCGCGAGCGCCTTGCTACCCTGATCGAGCAGATGGGTCTTGAAAACGTCAGGAAGAGCAAGGGCTATATGCTCTCCGGCGGCGAGCGCCGCCGTGTCGAAATCGCCCGCTCCCTGGCCATCAATCCCCGGTTCCTCCTGCTCGACGAGCCCTTCTCAGGCATCGATCCCATCCAGGTTCTAGAGCTCCAGCGCATCATCTCCGGCCTCCGCCGCGAAGGCATCGGCATCCTGATCACCGACCACAACGTCCGTGAGACCCTCGCCGTCACCGACCGCGCCTACATCATCAACTCCGGCCGCATCTTCCGCGCCGGGACCCCCTCGGCGCTGGCCATGGACCCCGAGGTCCGCCGCATCTACCTCGGCGAGACCTTCGAACTGGGCCTTTGAGGCGCCTCGCCCAAGCCAGTGACGGCCAATGCAGAAATATTTCTGCCGGCTAAGTTCCCTGTAGTCAGTTAGTTCCACGAATCCCACCGAACCACCCCAGCAGGTTTTCAAGCCGGGCCGCTAGAACTGCGCATGTAAGGAGACCAGTCCGCATGTGCACCGCAAATCAGCCTGTCATCGACAGGCAGTCGTTCCGCTTGAGCAAGCGCTGCTACTTTGACAAAACGAACCCAAAGGACCTCATCGTCCTCCACTTCACCGCCGGATCAACCGCCCGCAGCGCCTTCGACACTTGGCGATCCGCCCAGAATGGCGTATCGGCGCCCTACATTGTCGATACCGACGGCAAGATCTATGAGACCTTCGAGCCCGCCTTCTGGTCGTTCCATCTCGGAGTGCAGGGTGAACCCTCGCGCCGCTGGACCCACGACAAGCGATCCATCGGCATCGAAATCGTGAACGCCGGCCCGCTCAAACTCGATGGCCAGCGTTTGCTCTGGTGGCCCCGCAGCTTCTCAACGGAGTTCTGCAAGGCGAGCGAAACCGCCGCCTATCTCCAGGCGGCATATAGGGGGTTCAACTACTGGGCGGCGTTTACCGGCGCTCAGCGCCAGGCCGTTGCCTCTCTCACCGCCAGCCTCTGCCGCCGTTTCGGCATCCCGGCTCAACTCGCTCCGGAAGCGAAACGAACCCAGTTCGATCCCGGCTACTTCGCCGCCTTCAAGGGTATCGCCGCACACCAGAATTTTCGCCCGGATAAGTTCGACGTAGGTCCTGCCTGGGATTGGAAGGGGCTGGACATGCCTGCCCTGTGAGTTATCATGAGGCCAGATGAGCCCTCTCTCGCCGAGACTCCAACTCAAGGTTCAGCAGAAGCAAATCCTCACGCCTGGGCTCGTCCAGATGGTTACCGTGCTCCAGTTGAACCGCCTGGAACTGCGCGAGATGATCGCTGAGGAAATCGCTCAGAACCCCGTGCTGGAAGACACGGGCGAGGGCGCCGAAGAACTGACTCCAGCCGAGGTCCAGGCGCTGCTGGAAGCCGAACGCGCTCCCGACCCCTCCGACGCCGCCGTTCTCCAGGTGACCAACGAAGCTGCCGTGGCCACTTATGAGGGCGAGTCTGACGGCTACGACGCCCCGGAAATCGCCGAGACCGCCGCCGTCGCATCCTCCGACTTCGAGACTCAAGTCTCCACCGAAGCGGCCCAGGCGACCGACCCCTTCGACCAGATCGACTTCGGCAGCTACTTTGATGAATGGATGGACCCCGGCTTCCGTTCCCCGGCCGCCGAGGACCCCGACAAACCCGGCTTCGAGACATTCCTCTCCTCGCCCGTCACCCTGACCGAACACCTGCGCCAACAACTTGCCCTGCTGGTGATGGACCCCGAGGTCCGTGACGCCGCCGATGCCATTATCGGCAACCTGGATGACACCGGCTACCTCTCCATCGAACTCGGGGAAATCGCCCAGTCCGAGGGCTACTCCCTGGAAGCTCTGGAATCCGCTCTGGAGGAGATTCAATGCCTCGAACCGGCCGGTGTTGGCGCCCGGTCGCTGCAAGAGTGCCTTCTTCTCCAACTCGAGAGCCGTAACGCTCGTGGCAGCGTGGCCTGGCAGATCGTCGAGAACCACCTTAAACTGGTGGAATCCAAGAGCGTCAAGGACCTCTGCCGGCTCCTGGGCCGTCCAGCGGAGCACATTCTGACGGCGCTCGAAGTCATCCGGCATCTCGACCCCAAGCCCGGTATTCGCTACTCCGGCCCAGGTGCCCGCCAGGTGGCTCCCGACGTCTACATCTCCAAGGACGGTGATGACTACATCATCCAGATCAGCGACGAGGATCTGCCCCAGCTTCGCCTGAACGGCAGCTACCGGCGCTTGCTGGACCGCGAACAGGAACCCGACAAGGAGACGCGCAACTACATCAAGGAGCGCTTCCAGTCCGCCCTGCAACTCATCCGAAACATCGAGCAGCGCAAGCAAACCATCGTCAAGGTCTGCCAGGCCATCATCGGCCGGCAGGCCGAGTTCTTCGAGCACGGAGTCGACCATCTCCGCCCAATGATGATCAAAGATGTTGCCGAGGAGATCGGAGTCCACCCCTCCACGGTGAGCCGGGCAGTGTCCAGCAAGTACGCTCACACCCCCCAGGGCGTTTTCGAGCTGAGATTCTTCTTCTCGGAGGCCGTTCAGGGTCCGTCCGGCGGCGGTATCCCGCTGCAGACCCTCAAGCGCATGGTGAAGAAAATGATCGATGAAGAAGATCCGGCCAAGCCCCTCACCGACGATCACATCGCCGCCCTCCTCCAGGGTCAGGGCATTGAAGTCACGCGTCGCACGGTAGCCAAGTACCGCGAGGACATGAAGATTCCCTCCACGCACCACCGCCGGGTCCGGAACTGAAGTTCCGGGCCACCCATCCGATTAGTGGAAGAGAAAGGCAAGTCCATGAAAATCACCTTTAGCGGAAAACAGGACAAGCTGAACCCGTCGCAGGAACGCAAGCTTGCGATGGCTTTCGCCCGGCTCTCCAAACTGCTGGAGCGCCGCGGTGAGAAGGGAGCCCAAGTCATCTTAGGCTCGGAGCGCCACCTCAAGCACGCGGAGGTACACGTCAATTGTTACGACAACACCCTGGTTGGAGCGGGCGCGGCCACCGACCAGTTCACGGCCATGATGGACGCCGTGGAAAAGGTGGAAAAGCGGGCGCTCAAGACCCGCGAGAAGTGGCGCGACGCCAAGCGCGACAGCGGCAAACGGGTTGCCGCCGCTCCCGCGCCGGCCGCCCAGGCGCCGCCGGCCCGCAAGGCGGCCAAGTCCAAGCCGGCCAAAGTAGTGCGCGCTGACGCCAAGCAGTCCGGCAAGCCCATGACCGTGGACGAGGCGCTGCTCGCGATGGAAGACAATCGCGATTATATGGTCTACCGGGACGCCGGAACTGACAAAGTAAACGTTCTCATTCGCCGCCGGGATGGCAAAGTGGACCTAGTGGAAGCCTGATCATGCCTGGAGGCGTACCCAAGCCCGAACTGGTCATCATCACCGGACTGAGCGGTTCGGGCAAGGGGACCGTGCTCAAGGCGCTGGAGGACAACGGCTATTACGCCGTCGACAACCTCCCGCTCGAACTCATCCCCAAGTTCGCCGAGATCACCAAGGACTCCCCCACCATCCGCCGCGCTGCGCTGGTGGTGGACATTCGCGAGGGAGACAACCTGCAGCGCTTCCCTGAGGTCTTCGCCCGGCTCAAGCGGCGCGCCAACGCGCGACTTCTCTTCTTGGATGCGGACGACGACACGCTGGTCCGCCGCTTCAGCGAGACCCGCCGGCCGCACCCGCTCGGCGCCGACCGCAGCGTCCTGCGCAGCGTGCGCGACGAGAGGCGCCGCCTGGACCCCATTCGCGCCCTGGCCGACCACGTGATGGTGACTTCGGAGATGAGCGTTCACCAACTCCGCAAGCGCATTGTCGAAAACTTCGGCGGCAGGGAGGACTCCAGCCTCCACGTCTATCTGGTCAGTTTCGGCTTCCGCCACGGTGTGCCCGCGGAGAGCGACCTCGTCTTCGACGTGCGTTTTCTGCCCAATCCACACTACATCCCCGAGTTCCGCGATCAGACCGGCAAGAATCCAGGGGTTTCCCGCTACATCCGCAGCTTCCCCCAGACGGGCGAGTTCATCGAACGGCTCACCAGCCTGCTCCTCTATCTGATTCCGCACTACGTGACTGAGGGGAAGACCTACTTGACCATCGCAGTTGGCTGCACCGGCGGTCACCACCGCTCGGTCATGATGGCGGAAGAGATCGGGCGGCGGCTACGAAAGGCCGGCCACACCGTGAAGACGTCCCACCGCGACATCGAGAAGAGCCTGAGTTAGTGCGCGGCGGCGGTCCTGAGCAGGTCCAGATGCGTCTCTCCCAGGGCCCGGTCCTGCTGCGGCTGCACAGGACCCGTCAGTTCAAGCGCCATCTTGCGGATCGCGGACGCCAGCGTGGTGTCGCTTGCCAAAGCCTTCAGCCCAGTGTTGTGCAGAGTGAAGTAGTCGTTTGGAATAGTCCAGGCGACCTTGCGCTTGAGGACCTTTTCCACCTCCTGCACCTGTAGCGCATCGTGATTGGTGACCCGGTTCAAGACCAGGTGGAGGCTCCCGGAATCCAGCCCGAGACCGATCAACCACTGAACACTCCGCCCGGCCAGATGCAGGCTGGCCAATTCCGGAGTCGTGATGGTAACCAGGCCGTCCAATTCCGGAATGATCGAGAGCGTGACGATGTCAGCCGTGCAAGGCAGGTCCAGCAGCACCCAGTCGAATTCGCGCCGCATGGTCTCCACCAGCCGTAACAATTCCGCCGTTTGAACAAGGCCCTCAATCGGCCGGGCCGGGGCCGGCAGGATGGAGATTCCGCCGGCATGAATCAGACGGGAATCCCAACTCGAAGGTTCCTCGCCCCGCGAGAGTGCGGCCATGGCATCCACCACGCTCCAGGGTTGCTGCTTGACACCTGCCCACGCGGCCGAAGTGCCCGACTGGAGGTTCAGATCCATCAGCAGCACGCGCTTGCCGGTATGCCGCCTGGCGGCGAAGGCCGTCTGAGCCACCAGTGTCGACGTGCCGGAACCCGGTTTGCTG
The DNA here is from genome assembly GCA_016215215.1 of Acidobacteriota bacterium. Lineage (GTDB taxonomy): Bacteria > Acidobacteriota > Terriglobia > Bryobacterales > Bryobacteraceae > Paludibaculum. The sequence continues at coordinate 5,854 of JACRKW010000373.1, read as the reverse complement.
CTGGCGAACCCCAGCACCTGGCCCAAGGCGTGCGCCGGTCCGCACGTTTGCACCAGACAGTGCCGCCTGAGCCGCTCATATACCGTTTTCAGCGTCTCTCCCGGGAACGGACTGGTCAGGCAGTCGAAAGCTCCCGCCCGCAAGAGCGCAAGTACCTCTTCCGGTCGGTTTTCGGCGGCGAACGCCACCAGCGGGCAGTTCGCCGCCGCCTCCTCCATCTCCTTCAGCCACCTGACCACCAGGGTTGTATCGGTCGCGTCCAGCAGCACGCAATCCGGGCGAGCTTGCACCCGGATCGCGGCGAGCCGCTCGGCGCCTGGCAGGGACTCGAGATCGGCTACGATCTCGAATCCCCCCTCCTCTTCCAGGCGCGAGCGGATTTCCGACGCCAATTGACCAGTTGGCGCCACCAGTACCGTGCGCAATCGGAACCCACTCATCGCGATACTGTAGATGCACCTCCAGGTCCACATAGCAATCGCCTGTAACTTACAGGAAACACGTGGGCGACCACAGTGAACAGCCTACTCCCCATCAGCATTGAGACAGTATGTCCCCTGTCTGGGTGAAGAAGTGTCCCGCCGGCAACGGCGCTGGCGCCTGCTGATACAATATGTGCAGAACTTGCCCCATGCCCGCTATCCTTACCCTCGCGGACGAGATACTTGCGCTCAAGCGTGACCGGAAGGCCATCCTTCTTGCTCATCACTATCAGGAAGCCGAGGTGCAGGAACTGGCCGACGCGGTCGGCGACAGTTTGGAGTTGGCCCGCAAAGCCCAGCAGTTCGAAGGCGAGGTGATCGCATTTTGCGGGGTCTGGTTCATGGCAGAGACGGCCAAAGTGCTCAATCCTCAGCGGGTAGTGGTGGTCCCCGACGCCGAAGCCGGTTGCAGCCTGGTGGACGCATGTCCGGTAGATCAGTTGCGCGCCTGGAAGCGAGTCCACCCGGATCACGTGGTGGTGAGCTACATCAATACTTCGGTGGAGGTGAAGGCAGAGAGCGACATCCTCTGCACCTCGCGCAACGCGGTGCAAGTGGTCAATTCCATTCCGCCGGACCAGCCGATTTTGTTCCTGCCGGACATCAACCTGGGCAACTACGTCAAGCAACAGACCGGGCGGCAGAACATGTCCATCTGGCAGGGCGCCTGTATTGTCCACGCGACCTTCCCGGCGCGCCGCCTGACGCAGGCCAAGATGACATATCCCACGGCCCTGGTTGCAGCCCATCCGGAATGCCCGGGCGACGTACTGCGGCTGGCGGACTTCATCGGGTCGACGTCGGCCATCATCGACTGGTGCGTGACCCATCCGGCTCAAGAGTTCATCATCATGACGGAGAGCGGGGTGAGCCACACCCTCAGCCGGCTGGCGCCCCGGAAGAAGTTCCACTTCGTGGCCAACGAACAGTGCAATTGCAGCGAGTGCCCGTACATGCGCAAGAACACCTTGGAGAAGCTCCGGGACTGTCTCCAGCATCTGACGCCGCGGGTTGAACTTCCCGAGGAGTTGATGGAACGTGCGCGGCGCCCAGTGGAACGGATGCTCGCCCTGCGCTGATTGGATCCGACGCATGAATGCGCCCCCAGCCAAGCTCTTGGATACCTTCGGGCGCCTGCATGACAACCTGCGCGTCAGTGTCACCGACCGCTGCAACATCCGCTGCTACTACTGCATGCCCGAGAAGGATGCGCAGTATGTACCCCACGCCGAGATCCTGCGCTACGAGGAGATTGAGCGGTTCGCCAGGATCGCAGCTTCGCTAGGCGTCACCAAGATTCGCGTCACCGGCGGCGAGCCGCTGGTTCGCCGGGACCTGCACGTGCTGGTGCGCAAACTCGGCGCCATCGAGGGCATCAGCGACATCGCCGTCACCACCAACGGGGTCCTGCTGGCCGAACAGGCGCAGGCGCTGTACGACGCCGGGCTGCGCCGGCTGAACGTGCACCTCGACACCCTGGATCGCGAGCGCTTCCGGCTGATCACACGGCGGGACGAGCTTCATCGCGTGCTGGCTGGTATCGACAAAGCACTGGAGCTCGGTTTCGGGCCGCTGAAGATCAACGCGGTGGCTGTGAAGGACCTGGTGGAGCCGGACATCGTACCGCTGGCCCGCTTCGCGCGGGAACGCGGCGTGGAGGTCCGCTACATCGAGTTCATGCCGCTGGACGCGCAGGGGCTATGGGACAAGGGCAAAGTGCTGCTGGCCGGCGGCATTCTGGAGATGCTGGGGGAAGGGATCGGCCCGCTGGAAGCCGTGCCCGACCCGGACCCCCGGGCGCCGGCGCTTCAGTACCGCTTCGTCGACGGCAAAGGGTCCATCGGCTTCATCGCTTCGGTCAGCCGGCCCTTCTGCCTGAACTGCAACCGGATCCGGCTGACCTCTGACGGCCAGCTTCGCTACTGTCTTTTCGCCATGGAAGAGACGGACGTGAAGGGATTGCTGCGTGGCGGAGCGTCTGATGAAGACATCCGGCAACTGGTCCGCGGCGTGGTGGAACGCAAGTGGCTGGGGCATGAGATCAACACGGCCCGGTTCGTGGCGCCGCCGCGGCCGATGTACGCGATCGGCGGATAGTAATGCCAGGTTCAGCACGCACCTATCTCCCCGGCATCCTCGCTTGCCTGCTGTTCCTTCTCCTGGGCGTCGTCTTCATCCCTTACGCGGGAGCGCAGTACGACGAGGTACTTTTTGTCTCCGCCATCCACAACCCGGCTTACGTCGAGTACTCGGTTCCCACACGCTTTGGCATTGTGCCGTTGATGCTGATGACCTACCTCGGCACACTGAAGGCTGCGATCTATGCGCCCATCTTCCACCTCCTTGGCGCCACACACGCCACCCTACGTTTGCCGGTTCTCTTCTTTGGCGCAGTATCGGTCTGGCTCTTCTATCTGAGCCTGAAACGGCTGGCTGGAGTCCAAGCAGCCGCGCTGGCGTCGCTCCTGCTGGCCACCGACGTTCTCTATCTGCTCACCTGCGTCTTCGACTGGGGTCCGGTGGCCTTGCAGCACCTTCTCTTCACCGGGGCCATCTACTTCTTCGTTCGCTTCGCCCAGGAGCCGCGCGCGCGCTGGCTCTTCGCGGGGGCGTTTGCCGCTGGTCTGGCGCTCTGGGACAAGGCGCTCTTCATCTGGATGCTTGCCGCCTTCGGCGCTGCCCTGTTGATCCTGTTTCCGCGCCGCTTGTGGGAAATCGCACGCAACCGCCGTCAGGCGGCCGCGCTACTGCTGGGATTCGTACTCGGCGCCGCGCCACTGATCTACTACAACACCCAGCAGCGCATGAAGACGTTCACCGCCAACACCCAGGTGGACGAGCCCAACCCCCTCTCCAAGCTCGTCAACCTCGACCGGACGCTCGATGGCAGCGGACTGCTGGGCTACCTGGTGCGCGAGAATCCCGAAGGCCCCCCCCGGAACCTGAAGACTTGGGAGAAAGGCCCGCTGTTCCTGAACGGAGCGCTCCGCAATCCGCGGCAGAGCGTCCAGCATCTTCTGCTGGTGCTCGCTTTGTTGGCTGCGCCCCTACTTTGCTGGTTTGGGCCCAACCGCCGCGCCGCGCTGCTGTTTGTCGCAGCCGGCGCTATGGCTTACCTGATGATGATGTTCACGCGCAGCGCAGGTGGTTCAGTGCATCACACGGTCTTGTTGTGGCCCTTGCCTCAGATGGCTCTTGGGCTCGCCACCGGTGAAGCCATGCGCCGGTGGGCGGGCCGCGGGCAGGCCGTTACCGCCGCCGCCGTCCTGATTTGCGTGCTCTCCAATCTGGCCGTGCTGAACAGCTACCTGGCGCACTTCATCGCATGCGGCCCGACGGAGGTCTGGTCGGATGCCGCGCGCCCGCTGGTGGCAGACATCGGCGCGCGTCAGGGCCGCTTGGTCTTCGCGGTCGATTGGGGCATCACGCAGCAGGTGGAGTTCTACAGCAACGGCCGCATCGGCTACCATCGCTCCAGCGACGGCATCGTGCTTGGCCTGCCGGACGAACTGAGCGTCCGCCCGCTGGAGACCTATTTGGCCGATCCGTCTACTCTTTTCGTCACTCATACCGAAGGGCGCGAGGCATTCATCGGGGTCCGCCAGAAGATGCTCGACTTTGCCGCCGCCCGCGGCTACCGTCACGAACTCCTGAACGTAATCCACGACCGGCACGGGGTGCCGATCTTCGAAGTCCATGAATTCCGAAAGTGAGCCGGAATCGGTCCGGGTTCCCATCACCGACGTCTTCGACCTCCACGCCTTCGCGCCGCGCGATGCCGCTGCGGCGGTGGAAGCCTATCTGGAAGAGGCCGAAGCCCGCGGCATGAGGGCCCTGCGCATCATCCACGGACGGGGCATCGGCGCACAGCGCGAGATGGTGCGGCGGATCCTGGCCAGGAACCCAGCGGTTGTTGAGTTTCACGACGCGCCGGGGGAGGCGGGCGGCTGGGGCGCTACCGTCGTAACTTTGCGATAGCCCGTGCCAGCAGCCACACACTACACGCCGCCAGTACAGGCGAAGACAGCACGCCAGGAATCAGACGCTGCGTATAGAGCGACATTCCGATGTGCCCGCACCCGTTCAACAGCATCAGCGCACCCAGTGGGATCGCCAGCCAGGCCAGGCCTCGCTCCGTCACGAAACGGCCGAGCGCCAGAAGCACCACCACGGCCGCGATGAGGCCGGCCAGCCAGGGCCCGAACTCAAAGGTGGGCAGCCACTGGATCAGTGTCACGTCGCGCAGCATCATCACGAAGGGGTTGTAGAAGCCCAGGAAGTCGTTTGCCGCCTCATCGGCCACATGCAGCGCCAGCGCCAGCGAGAGTGCGAACCAGGCCCGTTTCATCGTCCCAGGAACTTCCGCAGGAATTCTATCGCCGCCGGGCCGTCGACGCGATGAGGTCCGTTGAAGAAGGCGATGGAGGCGCGGTCCCCAAGTCCAGCCTCGTCGTAGAAGCGGCGCACCTTGGCGTACTCATAGGAGACCCACTCGTCCACGCCCACACCGTCGCGGTGTCCGCGTTCGACCATAAGGCCACGAGGCGCCATCAACTGGGCGAGCTCAGCATGGTTGGCCACCGAGGCCATGTTCCATTCCAGAAGCTCGTACTCGTGCGTGAACATGTAACTGTACGGCGCTTCGACGCTGGTCAGTTTGCGAATCCACTCGTTGAAATCGCCGGCGCAGATGGCCACCTTGTATCGTTGGTCGAACGGCGGGATGCGAAGCGCCGTCTTACCGCCGTAACTCAGTCCGTAGAAGCCGATCCGCTCCGGGTCCACCTGCGGCAGAGCGACCAGCCAGTCCAGCATGACGTCGTACTGCGCCCGGATGAGCGAGTACAGTGATAGCCCCAGCGGGTTCGCCATGCGCACCAGATGGCGGAATTCACCCGTGTACGGATTCTGCGGGACATAGACCACGTAGCCAAAGTCAGCCAGTTGCGCGGCGAAGTTGCGATAGACCTCTTTGTCACGCGGCTCGGAGGCGTCGATCAACATCTGCGGGCGGCCGTTCAGCCCATGTTGCACCACGACGAGCGGGCGCCTCTCCCCGGGCTTCTGGTCCCCCGGCAGAAGCAGGAAGCCCTGGCCGAAGACGCCCTCGCGGACATCGAACTCCACCTCCCACGCTTGCCACCGTGCGCTCTGCATGGCTTTGCGGCTTCGCACGGCAGGCGCCGCCGGGGGTCCAGGCAGCACGCCGATCACTTCTTTCAGGAACACCTCCGACACACCGCGCGGGCCGATGGCGGTCCACAGGTCGGCGCGTGTCTTCTCTGACCGCCTCACCAGCCGCTGTGTGAACTCCACCAGTTCACCCACCTGGCGCCGCTGCGACTCCGGATCCGTTGCCGCCTGCGCCGCCG
>JACRKW010000372.1 GCA_016215215.1 Acidobacteriota bacterium | reverse complement strand
GGAGGCGTCATCATGGCCAGCCTCCTGCTCATCGCGCTGCTGCTGCCGGGCGGTTACAGCCTGCTGGCCAGCCGCCGTGTGGAGCAATTGAGAGCCGAGCGCGAGCAGTTGACCAACGAACTTCGAGTATTGCGAAGCAAGGAGGCTTCCTTGCTGAGTCCGCGCCAGTTGGAGCAGTGGGCCGGGCGGCAATTCCACAACCCCACTGCCGCCAGCGTCGTGTTCGCTCCCCCTGCCAAGGGCACTGTGGCCGCGCTCGACAAGCGATAGGAACGGCGCCAGAGGACAGGACGGCCGCGATGGGCCGGCCGTGAGATTGACGGAGGAGAGAGGCTGACATGGAACATCCGGTGGACGAGCGGGCGGCCCGTCGAGTCATACTCGTCGGCCGTATCGCCTTCTTCTGGGCGCTTGCCATATCCGCCCGGCTCTTCTTTCTGCAGGTGGTCAAACACGACGAGTTCCTCAAGGCCGCCCGGGCCCAGCAGCAGCACAGGATGGAGATCCCGGCCGACCGCGGCGAGATCCTCGACCGTTCCGGAACGCCTCTGGCCATCAGCGTCCGCACCGAATCGGTGGCGGTCAACCCCCAGCGCGTCAAGGATCCGGACTTCTTCGCATCGGTGGTCGCCCCCGCCCTTGCCTTGGATCGCGCCGAGCTGGCCAGCACATTGCGCGAGTACCAGGATCGTGGCTCGCGGAAGTCCAGCGGCCGCGGCTTCCTGCTCCTCAAGCGCCACATCTCAGCCGAAGAGAAGGACCGGTTGCTCTACATCAGCCGGACGTTCCCTCTGGAAATCACGCGCGATCAGCGCCGCCAGTATCCCAACGGCCGCACCGGCGCGCATGTGATCGGGAGCCTCGACGCGGAGGGCAACGGCAACTCCGGAATCGAGCAGAAGCTGAATGATGAGCTGAAGGGCAAACCAGGCAAGATGATGGTTCTCACCGGCTCCCGGCAGGACAGCTACGTGAGCTGGGTGAGAGAGGACAGCCTGCAAGGCGTGAACCTCACTCTGTCGATTCACCGCGTCATCCAGCACGACGCTGAGCAGTTCCTGGCTCAGGGGGTGAAGGAGTCGGGCGCCGTCGGCGGAACCGTCACCGTGCTCGATCCGCAAACGGGCGAGATTCTCGCTTTGTCCAACTATCCTTCATTCGACCCCGGCGCTGAGAAGCCGGGGCCGGCCGAAGTCGCAGCCCGGCACACCAACATCGCCGCGCAGATCCCCTGCGAGCCCGGCAGCGTGATGAAGATGATCACAGTGACCATGGGCATCGATTCGGGGTTGTTCCCGCCCGATAGGGTTCTGAACTGTTACAACGGCGCTTTCCCCAGGCCGAATCGCAAGCCCATCCACGACGTTCATTCCTATGGCGCTCTCGACGTGGCCGGGGTTCTGGTCAAGTCCTCCAACATCGGCGTCGCCCAAATCGCCATCGGCGCTGGTCCGAAGATGCTGTACGAGTACCTGAAGAAGTTCGGCATTGGGGACCGCACCGGAGTCGAACTGCCGGCGGAGTCCCGTGGCATGCTGCGCAAGCAGGCCTGTGACTCGACCAGAGACTCCAATTGCTGGACGCCGGCCTCGCACGAGTACATCGCATTCGGCCACGAAGTAAGCGCCACCGCTCTTCAACTGGCCCGCGCCGTGGCGGTGATCGCCAACGGCGGCTTGCTGGTTCAGCCTCACCTCATATTGCGCAAAGCGCGTCCGATGCCTGACGGCAAGTTGGAGAACCTCCCCATCTTGCGCGACAAGCCGGGCCGTGTGTTGCGCGCCGAAACCTGTTTCACCATCCGCCGGATCATGGAGCGGGTGGTGATGGAGGGTACTGGCAAGCTTGCCGCCATTCCGGGTTACTCCTCAGGCGGCAAGACAGGCTCGGCTGAGATCTTCGAAAACGGCGCGTGGCAGAACTGGCACAACTCCTCCTTCATCGGCTTTGCGCCGGTCACCAACCCGCGAGTGGTCGTCGTGGTGACCTTGAACCGTACGCCAAAACTGGGCGGCGTGGCCGCCGCTCCCGTCTTCAAAAATGTCGCCTTGACAGCTTTGCGCGTTCTTCAGGTGCCCAAGGACCGTCCCGAAACCGACGTGGCGCCCCCGGTTGAGACCCAGTTGGAAGTCAATGAACTGCCCGCCAACCGCATCGCCAAGGCAGAGTCCGTGAAGCCCCAGCCGCCTGCTGAGCCCGCCACGCCGGCACTCAGCCCGAATCTGGTAGGTCCGCTCGTGCCCGACTTCCGCGGCAAGCCGGTTCCTGCGGTCCTGCGTCAGTCTGCCGCCCTCGGCCTGCCCGTCGAGGTGGTCGGCCACGGAACCGCCCGTTTGCAGAAGCCCGCCCCCGGCAGCATCCTGCCGCAGGGCGGCAGAATTCACGTGGAGTTTGCCGCCGCGCAATGAACTTGTACGACCTCATCGAGGGTGTCCCGCTTGTCCTGAACCTCCTCCCTGGGTGGGACACCCTCGATGTCCTTGGCATCGAATACGACTCGCGCCGCATTCAACCCGGCTTCCTCTTCTTCGCCTTCGAAGGTCAGCACGCAGACGGTCGCCGATTTGCCGCACAGGCTGTGGAGAAAGGCGCTCTGGCCGTCGTTTCCGAATCGCCTGCGCCTGAAGGCTTCGCCGGCCGCTGGATCCAGGTCCAGCACGGCCGCCGCGCAATGTCGGAGATGAGCCGCCGTTTCTACGGCTACCCGGAGCGCCGGCTGGCGCTCACCGGCGTCACCGGCACCAACGGCAAGACCACCACCGCCTACTGCATCGACGCCATGCTCCGCCACGCCGGCTTCGTCACCGGCATGGCCGGCACCATCCTGTACCGGATCGCGGACCGCGAGTTGCCCGCGGTCAACACCACCCCGGATTCCCTAGATCTCACCCGCCTGATGCGCCAGGTCTGCGATGTCGGCGGTTCCCACTTCACCTTCGAAGTTTCCTCTCACGCCCTCACCCTGGGCAGGGTGGACGGCTTCACCTTCCACACCGCAGTCTTCACCAATCTCACCCGCGACCACCTCGACTTCCACGGGAGTATGGAGGACTACTTCGCCGCCAAGCAGTCCCTGTTTGAGGGCGCGGGCGGACCGCCGCCGCGGTTCGCGATCATCAATGCCGACGATGAGTGGGGCGTGCGCATCGCACTTTCGCCCCAGACTGCGCGTCTTTCCTACGGGCTCAAGAACGGCTGCGATCTGCGCGCCGAGAACGTCGACGCTGGCTTTCACGGACTGCGTTTCGATATCCGGCACCCCGGCGGCCGCCAGCATGTCGAATCCAGGTTGTGCGGTCTCATCAACGTCTACAATCTGCTGGCGGCATTCGGCACGGGACTCAGCCTCGGCTTGCCGCCGGAAACCGTGGCAGCCGGATTGCGGTCCTGCGAGGCTGTTCCCGGCCGATTCGAGCGCGTCGACGAAGGGCAGCCTTTTCTCGTCATCGTCGACTATGCCCACACAGACGACGCTCTGCGCAATACCATCGCCACAGCCCGCTCGCTGACCTCCAAACGTGTCATCACTCTGTTCGGCTGCGGCGGCGATCGCGACCGGGCCAAGCGCCCTCTGATGGGACAAGCCGCGGCCCAGTTGAGCGACTTTGTCGTTGTCACCAGCGACAACCCGCGCAGTGAAGATCAGCTCGGCATCATCAACGATGCTCTGGTCGGCGTACGCCGCACCGACACGCCTCACGCCGTGGAGCCGGATCGTGAAAAGGCCATCCGGCGCGCTGTCGCAGAGGCTGGTCCCGGCGACGTCGTTTTGATCGCCGGCAAAGGCCACGAAACCTATCAGGTGCTGAAGGACCGCGTTATCGACTTCGACGACCGCGAGACTGTCCGGCGCATTCTGCGCGCCGACGGATTCGCAGCGCCAGAGGAGGGGTTATGAACCTCCTGGTCGCCGGAGCTCATTGCACCTCCGTGAGCACCGACACGCGAACTCTTCAGCCCGGGGCGCTGTTTGTCGCGCTTGCCGGACCTAACCACGACGCCCACGATTTCGTCCCCGCGGCGTTTCAGCGTGGGGCCGCAGCCGCGGTGGTGAGTCGGGAAGTCCCCGGCGCCGGCCCGCAGCTCGTCGTCGGCGATACGCTCCACTGGCTCCAGCGCACCGCCCGCGAGGCCCGCCTGCGCTGGCATGGGAAGCTGGTCGGAGTCACCGGCAGCGCCGGCAAGACCACCACCAAGGACGCCGTTGCCGCCGTGCTGTCCACGTCCTTCAAAACCGGCAAGTCGACCGGCAATCTCAATAACCACATCGGCGTCCCCGTCTCCTTCCTCAACGTCGCTGACGACGCAAACGCAGCCGTGCTCGAGTTCGGCATGAACCACGCTGGTGAAATCCGCTCGCTGGCCGCGCTCGCCGCCCCCGACGTGGCCGTGGTGACCAACGTCGGCACCGCTCACATCGAGCACCTGGGTTCCATCGACGCCATTGCTCTCGCCAAGCGGGAGTTGGTCGAAGCCCTGCCTCCGGGAGGCACGGCGGTTCTGAATGCGGACGACGCCCGCGTCCGTGCTTTCGCTGCCGCTCATCCCGGCAGGACCATCTTCTTCGGTTCCACTTCGTCCGGTTTATCTGAGGTAGCCCACGTCCGGGCGGAGAATGTCGAGTACTTCGAGGAAGGCTCGAGATTCGCCGTCGCGGACGTGGGCTCTTTTTTCTGCCCGCTACCCGGACGCGGCGGCCTGATGGCCGCACTTGCCGCACTGGCCACCGCCAAAGCGTTCGGCCTGAATCTCTCCGGTTTGAAAGACGCCATCGCCGGGCTCGAGCCGCCCAACATGCGCCTCACCCGCCTCCGCCACGGCGGAATGGTGATCTGGAACGATTGCTATAACTCGAACCCGGAAGCCGCCATGATGATGCTGGACCTGCTGGCCTCGACGCCCGCATCCCGCCGCATCGCGGTTTTGGGCGAGATGCTCGAACTTGGACGCTGGTCCGAGGACCTGCACCGGGAGGTTGGCCGTTTCGCCGCCCGTTGCGGGATTAATGTGCTCGTAGGGATTCGCGGCGCCGCAAGGCAGCTGGTCGACGCAGGACTGGACGCCGGGCTCGCCCCCGGCGCCGCGCATTTTTTTCACGAGCCCCCCGAAGCCGGCCGCTTCCTCAAGTCGTTCGCCCGTGAGGGCGATGCTCTCCTCTTCAAGGGTTCCCGCGGTACCCGCGTCGAACTCGCCCTGGAGGCGTTTCTGAACTAGCCATGCTCTACTGGCTCCTCTTCGAACAGCTCTTTCCCCGGTTTACTCCGCTCCGCATTTTCGGATACATCACATTCCGCACGCTCGCTGCCAGCCTCACCGCGCTGCTGCTCTCCATCCTCCTTGGGCCCTGGTTCATTCGCCACCTCCGCCGCCTGCAAATCAGCCAGCATATCCGCGAAGAGGGGCCGGAGTCCCATCAGAAGAAGGCCGGCACTCCCACAATGGGCGGCTTGCTGATCCTGACCTCCGTCCTCATCCCCACGCTCCTGTTCTCGAATCTGCGAAACCCTTACGTCTGGGTGGCTCTCTTCGGGCTTGTCGGCTACGGCCTCATCGGCTTCATCGACGACTACCTCAAGGTGAGGAAGTCCCGCAATCTCGGGCTCACTGCCCGGCAGAAGATGATACTCCAGGTGGCGATGATGCTGGTTCTCGGCACATGGTTGCTGATCCTCCACAGCAAGGGCCTCTACGACACGGCCATAAACGTGCCGTTCTTCAAGAATGTCCGCCCCAATCTGCTCATCGACTCCCTGCTGAAAGACCCCCTCACATACCCGCTGGCTTTCATCTTCTTCTTCCTCTTCCTGCTCTTCGTCATCGTGGGTTCGTCCAATGCCGTCAACCTCACCGACGGTCTCGACGGCCTTGCCGCGGGGCTCATGATCATCGCCGCCGGCGCCATGACCATCCTGAGCTACGTCAGCGGCCATGCGCAGTTCGCCAACTACCTCGGACTCGCCCGGCTGCCCGGCACCGCCGAGCTCACCATCTTCTGCGCTTCAATCACCGGCGCCTCGCTCGGCTTCCTCTGGTACAATGCCCACCCGGCCGAGATGTTCATGGGCGATGTCGGCTCCCTCGCCCTCGGCGGCAGCATGGGTGTGATCGCCGTTCTCCTCAAGCAGGAAATCCTGCTTGTGTTCATCGGCGGAGTCTACGTCGTAGAGTTGCTTAGCGTCGTGATCCAGGTGGTCAGCTTCAAGTCCACGGGCCGGCGCGTGTTCCTGATGGCGCCTCTCCACCACCACTTCGAAAAGTTGGGCTGGGATGAGACCAAGGTCGTCGTTCGGTTTTGGATTCTGGGCCTGGTCACCGCGCTGTTCGCGCTGACCACACTCAAGCTGCGGTAACCGATCATGGACGTTTGCGGCGCCCGCATCACCGTCTTCGGCATGGCCAGGTCCGGCTTGGCCGTCATCCACCTGCTCAAACGGCAGGGCGCTGTGCTGCGCGCCTCCGATTGCCGGGCGCTGGATCAGAACTTGCCCCCCGGCGTGGACTTCGTCCCTCAGTCTCCTGAGGCGCTCGACGATTGCGACATCGCCGTTCTCTCCCCGGGCGTGCCTCCCGGGCTGCCTATCTTCCAAGAAGCAGCGTCCCGCGGAGTCCGCATCGTGGGCGATGTCGAAGCAGCCAGTTGGTTCCTCCAGGGCCCGATCCTCGGTATCACCGGATCGAACGGGAAGACCACTACCACGGCTCTTGCCGGCCATCTTCTCAACGCCGCTGGAATTCCGTGCCAGGTCGGAGGCAACATCGGCCTTCCGCTGGCGGCCATGGTGGATGCTTCCCGCCCGGACCAGTGGAATGTCCTCGAACTGTCCAGCTTCCAGCTCGAAACCAGCCACACCCTGCGCGTGCGCATCGCCGCGGTGCTGAATATCACCCCGGACCATCTCGACCGTCACGGCGATTTCGCCAACTATGCCGCGGCCAAAGCCCGCATCCTCCTCAACCAAACGCCGGACGACTCCGCCGTGCTCAACGCCGGCAATCCGGCCGCCGCTGCGCTTGCAGGCCACGCCGCCGGCCGCGTCCACTGGTTCGACGCCGGTGGTCCCGTTCAGTCCGGGTTCTGGCTTGAGTCGGATCAGCTCTTCGCCAATGGCCAGGCCTTCATGCCCGCATCCGAAGTCCGTCTCCGGGGCCGCCACAACATCGAAAACGTCCTTGCCGCGGCGTGCTGCGCTCACCTCGCGGGCGCGCCGCTGGAGGCCATCCGCTCCGGGGTTGTGTCCTTTGGAGGAGTCCAACATCGCATCGAGTTTGTCCGCACCGTCAGGGGCGTCGACTACTACAACGACTCCAAGGCCACCAACGTGGATGCCACCATGAAAGCAATCGAGTCCTTCGACGGCGGCCTTTGGGTCATCCTTGGCGGAAAGGACAAGGACAGCGATTACACTGTTCTCCGCCCCCTGCTGGAGGCCAGAGCCCGGGCGGTACTGCTCATCGGCGCCGCCGCCTCCAAGATCGAGTCGCGCCTGCCAGGCTTAGCCGGACTCCACCACTGCGGCGACCTCGCAAATGCCGTCGGCTTCGCCGTGGCCCACGCTCGCGCCGGGGAGACCGTCCTGCTGGCTCCCGCGTGCGCCAGTCTCGACCAGTTCACCAGCTACGAACATCGCGGCAGCACGTTTAAGGAACTTGTCCGCGCTCTTGAGGAATAGATCATCATGTCGACACGGATCAGAACCGATTGGGCACTCTTCGGCGCAGCCATGCTTGTTCTCGCCTTTGGTCTCGTCATGGTCTACAGCGCATCATCCGTCGTCGCCGAGGTGAGGTACAACAAGCAGACGTGGGAGTTTGCCGCCCGCCAGTTGATCGCCGCGCTGATCGGGATCACGCTCATGCTGCTGCTGAAGCGGCTCGACTACCGCAAGCTGCAGCATCCCCTGTGGGTCTTCGTGCCCATCGGCATCACCATCATGCTCCTCATCGGCGTGCTCTTCGCCGACGCCAAGGCCCATCGCTGGTACCGAGTCCCTGGCCTGGGCCAGTTCCAACCGAGTGAGCTCGCCAAGCCCGTCCTCATCCTTTTCCTTGCCTGGTTTGTCGCCCGGCGCGAGTCGCTGATCAACAGCCGCTACACCATCATCCCCACCGCACTCGTCGTCGGCGGCCTTACGATGCTCATCGGATTGGGCGACCTCGGCACCGCAGCCGTGCTCCTCACCCCCGCAATCGTCGTCTTCTTCGTCGCCGGCATTGAGCGCCGCTATTTCTACTTCACCCTGGCTCTCGTCTTCCTCCTCGGTATCTGCTTTGTCTTCCAGAAGCCCTACCGCATCATTCGCGTTACCTCGTTCTTCGGACTTACCGAAGAGGTGATCAACACCACTCCCAAGTACCACTGGCTGGCTGTCCAACTTGCTTCCACCAAAGCCAACCGCGATGCTGACCATCAGCCCAGGCAATCCAAGATCGCTGTCGGCAGCGGCGGCCTCACAGGCGCCGGTCTTGGACAGTCCAATCAGAAGCTCGGCTTTCTGCCCGAGGCCCACACCGACTTCATCTTCAGCGTCATCAGCGAGGAGACCGGCCTCGTGGGCTGCGTCCTGCTGCTCAGCACGTACATGTTCATCTTCTGGCGCGGACTCCGCCTCTTCTGGCTCACGGCGGACCCTTTCGGCCGCTACATCGCCCTCGGTTGCGTGGCCCTTGTTACTGCCCAGGCGCTTTTCAATATGAGCGTGGTTCTCGACATGGCTCCCACCAAGGGCATTCCGTTACCCCTGATCAGCTTCGGCGGCACGGCGCTCATCTGCACTCTCGCCACATTCGGCCTGCTGATGAGCGTCAGCGACCGCGCGTCCTGATGACAAAGGAGATTTTCAACTGCTTTTCGTGATGGCAGGAGGCGGAACCGGAGGCCACGTCATCCCCGCCGTGGCCGTCGCCGAACAACTGCGCGCCCTCGGCCACTCCTCCGTATTCGTTGGCACGCACCGCGGTCTGGAAGCCGCCATCGTTCCACGTGCCGGCTTTCCTATCGAGTGGATCGAAATCGGCGGCTTGCAGAACGTAGGGCTCGCCCAGTCCGTCAGGACGATCGCTCAACTGCCATTGAGCGTCTACAGAAGCCTCTCGGTCCTTCGCCGCCACCGGGCGGCCGCCGTCTTCTCCATGGGCGGCTATGTCGCCGCGCCGGTCATGTTCGCCGCCGTGCTCGCCGGCACGCCCATGGTGCTGATGGAGCCCAACGCCATGCCCGGACTTGTCGCCCGGCGCTTCGCCTCCAGAGTGAGCCGCGCCCTGGTGAGCTTCGAACAGGCGCTGGCCTTCTTCCCTCCCGGTCGCGCTGAGATCACCGGCCTGCCCGTACGCCAGGCGTTCTTCGATGTTCCGCCTCGCCCCGCGGAGGCTCAATTCAGCGTGCTCCTCACCGGCGGCAGCCGCGGCTCGGAGGCCCTGAATCGCGCCGCTGAGGAAAGTTGGCCGCTGTTTCGTGCCGCCGCGCTGCCGCTCCGCTTCACGTTGCAATGCGGAGCCGCCGCGCATCCGGAGTTATCGCGCGCCTTCGGCGAATCAGGTCTTGAAGGCGAGGTGCTGCCCTTCATCGACGACATGGCCGCCGCCTACGCTGCCGCCGACCTTGTCGTCAGCCGCTCCGGCGCCGGAGCGGTCAGCGAACTGGCCGCCGCCGGCCGCCCCTCCCTGCTGGTTCCGTTTCCCCAGGCCGCCGACGACCACCAGCGTCACAACGCGGAGGCTCTGCAGCGCGCCGGCGCCGCGTGCATGATCCTCCAGCGCGACTGGAGCGGCAGGACGCTATTCGAATCGGTATGCGAATTGATGCGGCACAGGCCACGCCTGCGGGAAATGAGCCTGGCCGCCCGCGCTTTGGCCAGGCCCGGCGCGGCGCACAGGGCCGCGCAATTGTTGGTTGAATTGGCCTCCGCGCGTTGACAGCGCGCCGGAGGCCCGAAACAATAGGGTATCGGAATGTTTCTTAGACCCCAGCCGCTGCACTTCACCGGAATCGGAGGAATCGGCATGAGCGGGCTGGCTGAGCTCTTCCACGCCTTGGGCTGGCCCGTCACCGGCTCCGACGCGAAGCTCTCGCCGGTCACCGGCCGGCTCGCGCGCCTGGGCATCTCTGTGTCTGAGGGCCATTGCGCCGCCAACCTCCCGCCTGGTGCTGCCGCGCTCATCGCCACCTCAGCGCTCAATCCGGCCAATCCTGAAGTCGCAGAGGCGCGCCGCCGCGGCCTGCCAATCGTCTCCCGCGGCGAGCTGCTGGCCGAATTCATGCGCGGCCGGCGCGGTGTGGCCGTCGGCGGCAGCCACGGCAAGACCACCACCTCCTCCATGGCCGCCTGTATCGCCCTCCAAGCGGGAATCGATCCCACGGTCTTTGTGGGAACACTCGCCCCGTTCCTGGGCGGCTCCAACGTCAGGCTCGGCGGAGACGTCTTCATCACCGAATGCGACGAGAGCGACGGCTCGTTCCTCGAGCTTTCCCCCCTTCTCGCCATCATCACCAACGTCGATCGGGAGCACCTCGATTTCTACGGCTCTTTCGAAAACGTCCGCGCAGCCTTCGTGAAGTTCGCCAACCGCACCTCATTTGAGGGCGCCGTCATCGCCTGCATCGACGACGAAGTGGTGCGCGCACTTCTGCCTGCCGTCAGGCGCCGCGTCATTACCTACGGGCACTCTGCCGGCGCCGCACTCCACATCTCTCAGGCGAACCCCGGCCCAGCCGGCAGCGAATTCACGCTCCACCGCCACGGCCAGTTGCTTGGCCGCTTCTCAGTCGGCGTTCCCGGAGCTCACAACATCCTCAATGCCACGGCCGCAATTGCAGCCTGCCTGGAACTGGGCGTCTCGTTGGAGGCGGCGCGCGCCGGTCTTGCCGCCTATGCCGGAACAGGCCGCCGCATGGAACTCAAAGGCGCCGCCGCCGGCATCACGGTGGTGGACGACTACGGCCACCATCCCACCGAAGTCCGCGCCACCCTCGACGCGTTGCGCCTGGCCATCCCTCGCCGGCTCTTCGTGATCTTTCAGCCCCATCGCTATACGCGCACGCAGAATCTCATGGATGAGTTCGCCGGCGCATTCGCCGCCGCCGACGTGGTGCGCGTACTCGACATCTACTCCGCGAGCGAGGAGCCGATTCCCGGCGTCACCGCTGAGGTCCTCGCCACGCGCATTACCGCCGCCGGCCATCCCGATTGCCGCCACATCGGCGCTCTCCCCGGCGCCGTGGACGAGCTGCTTGGTGAGTTGCGCCCCGGCGACCTCGTCCTGACTCTCGGCGCGGGCAGCGTCACGCAGGCCGGCCCCACGATTCTTGAACGTCTCGGAAAGGAGGCCGCCCATGGCCCGCAAGTCCAGACAGCAGAGTGACGAAGAACTCGACCAGGCGCGCCTTGAGGAACGCGCCGCCACCGGCCGCTCCATCCGCAAAGCCTTGCGCTTCACCGGGTGGACCCTGAGCTCGGTCTCCGTCGTCTTCGTCATCGCCTGGTCCCTCATGGAAGGGGAACGCTTCTTCTCCACCGATCCGCGTTTCCAGCTCTCGCGCGAAGGCGCGACGGCGCGCGATGGCGCCATCACCGTGCGCGGCCTCAAGAACGCCTCCCGCGCCGCCGTTCTCCAGGTCTTCGCCGCCGATCGCGGCCGCGGCCTACTCGACATCAACCTCGAGCAACGCCGTACACA
The DNA here is from genome assembly GCA_016215215.1 of Acidobacteriota bacterium. Taxonomy (GTDB): domain Bacteria; phylum Acidobacteriota; class Terriglobia; order Bryobacterales; family Bryobacteraceae; genus Paludibaculum. The sequence continues at coordinate 5,667 of JACRKW010000372.1, read as the reverse complement.
GCTCAGGCGCATCGACTGGGTTCGCGACGCCGGCGTCCGCCGCGTCTGGCCGGACCGCCTTGAGGTGGACGTCCACGAGCGCCAGCCCGTGGCATTCATCCAGGTCGCCGCCGCCATGACTGGCAACTTCAATAACCCCGTTACCTTCAAACCCATGCTCGTGGACGCCGACGGCGTCATCCTCCGCATGCGCGGCCCCATGCCCCAGAACCTCCCCTTGCTCATGGGCATTCGGGAAAGCGACGACATCGAAAAGCGCCGCACCCGCGTGCTCGCCATGCTCCGTCTTCTCGATGAGCTCAAGGAGCATCGCGACCGCATCCCCGAAGTGGACGTCTCGGACTCCGAAAGCCTCCGCATCACCTACCAGACGCAGGATCAGCAAGTCATTCTCATCCTGGGCAATGAGCGCTTTCTGGAACGACTCAACACCTTCTTGAGACACTACGATGGCATCCGCGAGCGGTTGCCCCAACGCGCGATCCTCGATGTGAGTCTGGAAGGACGCATCACCGCCATCGGACCGCTGGAATCGGCGGCCAGATAGACCTGTGGCCAACAAGTTCCAACTCGCCGTCGGCCTCGATATCGGAAGCGCCTGGACTCGCGTCGTCGTCCTCGCTGTCGACGGCGGATGCTTGCGTTTCCTCGGGAACTCGGCCGTCATCTCCCACGGTTGGCACCGCGGACAGATCGCCGATCAGTCCGCGGTCGCGGATTCCGTGCGCCAAGCCGTGCAGGAGGCCGAGGCCCGCTCGCAGCAGCAGATCGGTTCCGCCGTTCTCGGCGTTGGCGGCCCCTCCGTTCGCTCTCAGCAGGGCCGCGGTCTCTACGAGTTCGGCCATCGCCGCCCGATCGATCGAGGCGATCTCGTCTACGCCATCGACCTGGCCGCCCGCGCCCGCCTCGACGAAGACCGGCTGCTCCTGCAGGTACTCCCCCAGGACTTCACCGTCGACGGCCGCCCGCCCATCCCGCATCCTCTCAATCTTGAGTGCCAGCGCCTGGAAGCGCATGCTCTTCTCGTCACCGCTTCCGCTCAGGAACACCAGGCCCTCATCAGCGCTGTCCATCAGGCCCACCTTCGCGTCGAGGAAACAGTCTTCGAGGCCATGGCCGCCGCCTACGCCAGCGTGCTCTCGGACGAGCGATCCGGCGGAGTCGCGCTGGTCGACATCGGCGCCCACTCCACCAACGTCTGTGTCTACGACGGCGACTCCATGCTGTTCGCCGCAGGCCTGCCAGTCTCAGGCGACCACTTCACCCGCGACCTCGGCGAGCTAAAGGCCCTCTCGTTTGAAGAGGCGGAACGCCTCAAGTTCGCCCATGGCTGCGCCCTGGTTGGGCTCACGGCCGACAACATCGTCATTGAATTGCCGCCCGAGCCGGGCAGACCTGGCCGTGAGATCAACCGCCGCGAGTTGATTGAGATTCTGGAAGCTCGCGCCGCCCAGATCTTCGACCTCGTCGACAAGTGCCGTGTTCGCTATGCGCGCGACATCGCTCTGCGAGAAGGCATTGTCCTTTGTGGCGGCGGCGCCCAGCTTGAAGGCATGGTTGAGCTGGCTGAGAAAGTTCTCGGCTGTCCCGCCCGGCTTGGTTTCCCGCGCGGAGTCATCGACTTCCCTGAGGAGTTGATGTCTCCCGTCTGGACTATCTGCGCGGGACTGGCCATGTATTCCGCCCGCTTGCAGGCCCGCCGCGAACGGGGCGGCGGACCAAGCATCTGGAGCCTGTTTACGGGAAAATAGAATGGCTGGACCCGCGCCATCGGTCTTGGGGCACAATCGCCTGAATGGAAAGGACCCTTCATGGGAGAGTTTGACGCGCTGAAATTTGAAATCCAGGACGAGACCCTTGGCGGCACTCGCATCAAGGTCGTCGGTGTCGGCGGTGGCGGATCCAACGCCGTCAACCGCATGCTCGCCGCCGGCGTCAACGGGGTCGAGTTCTTCGTCATGAATACGGACGCCCAGGCTCTGCGCGTCTCCAAGGTCCCCAACAAGGTCGCTCTGGGTACCCGCATCACGCACGGCCTTGGCGCTGGCTCAGATCCCGAAATCGGCCGCCAGGCCGCTCTCGAAGACACTGATCGCATCATCGAGGTTCTCGAAGGCGCCGACATGGTCTTCGTCGCCGCCGGTCTCGGTGGCGGTACCGGCACCGGCGCCGCTCCAGTCATCGCCGCCCTTGCCAAGGAGTTGAACTGCCTCACCGTCGCCGTCGTCACACGGCCCTTTAGCTTCGAGGGCCCGCGCCGCATGCGCCAGGCTGAGAAGGGCCTCGCCGAACTCCACGCCACCGTGGACTGCGTCCTCTCCATTCCCAACGACCGCCTCGTCGATCTCGTCCCCCAGGGCACCAGCTTCTTCGAGGCCTTTCGCATGGCCGACGACGTTCTGCGCCAGGGCGTTCAGGGCATCAGCGACATCATCACCACGCCCGGCCTCATCAACCGCGACTTCGCCGACGTCCGCGCCATCATGCTCGGCATGGGCTTCGCCATCATGGGCACCGCCTCGGCCCACGGCCAGAACGCCGCTGTGGAAGCCGCGCGCGCCGCCATCCAGTGCCCCTTGCTCGAAGAAGGCGGGCTCAAAGGCGCCCGCGCCATTCTACTCAACATCACCGCTCCGGGTACTCTCTCGCTGCACGAAATGCACCAGGCGTGCAACCTCATTCGTGAAGCCGCGGGCAACGAGGACGTTCAGATCAACTTCGGACTCGTGCCCGACGAATCCCTCGGAGACGAGGTCAGGATTACCGTCATCGCAACCGGCTTCAGCCGTGGCGGGCTGCCTGAAGTCGAGCCGCCTCATGTCTCAGTCCACCGTGCGGCGCCTCCGCCGCCCGTCGCCTCCGTCGTTCCGGAGCCCGTGGTGCGCGAACCGGAGCCGGAGCCGCTCGCCCAGGAGCCTGTGTTCACTCTCCAGGCGCAGGAACTGCCCGCCGATGACGGCATGACCATCGACCTGCAGCCCGAATCCGCCCCCGAATACGAGACGCACTACGCTCCCCCGCCGGGCCCGGCGCCCGTATCCGCCGGTGACGACGACGCCTTCTCTCTTGACGATCTCGACACGCCCGCTTTCCTGCGGCGTGAGCGAAAACTGTTCCAGTGATGTCTGCAACCGCTCCGGCACTCAAGGCTGATTCCATGGTCCTTCGTGGTGGTAAACCGCTCAACGGCGAGGTCGCCCTCCGGGGCGCGAAGAACGCCCTGCCCAAGATCATGGTCGCCGCGCTGCTCACTGACCGGCGCTGCACACTTCGCAACGTCGCCGGAATTGTCGATGTCCTCATCGTCAGCGACCTCATCCGCGCTCTCGGCGGCGAGGTTTCCTCGCCCGAGCCTGGCGTCCTGGAAATCTGCGCCGCCAACCTCCATCCCATGGAGCGTAGCGTCCTGAAGGAGTTCTCCGGTAAGAGCCGTATCCCGATCCTCACCTGCGGCCCGCTCCTGGCCCGCTTCGGTGAAGCTCCCGTCCCCTCTCTCGGCGGCTGCCGCATCGGCTCCCGCCCCGTGGACTTCCACGTCCGCGCCCTGCAGAACCTCGGCGCCCAACTCCACGACGAGACCGGCAACGCTCACCTCACATGTGAGCGCCTGCACGGCAACAAGATTCGCCTCGACTACCCCAGCGTCGGCGCCACCGAGCAGGTCATCCTCGCCGCGGTCTGCGCCGAAGGCGTCACCGAGCTTTCCAACGCCGCCATGGAGCCCGAGATCATGGACCTCATCATGGTCCTTCAGAAAATGGGCGCCATCATCAGCGTCGACGTCGACCGCGTCATCACCATCTCCGGAGTACGCGAGCTCCGCGGCTTCGACCACGCCGCCATCCCGGATCGCCTCGAAGCCGCCTCCTGGGCCTGCGCCGCCATCGCCACCGGAGGCCGCATCTTCGTCCGCAACGCCAAGCAGTTCCACATGATGACCTTCCTGAATCGCTACCGCCAGATCGGCGGCGATTTCAGTGTCACCAACGACGGCATCGAGTTCTGGCGCGCCGGCGAGAAGCTCCGCTCCACTGCCCTGGAAACCGACGTCCACCCCGGCTTTACTACCGACTACCAGCAGCCATTCGTGATCGCGCTCACCCAGGCGGACGGCGTCTCCATCGTCCATGAAACCGTCTACGAGCAGCGTTTCGGTTATGTCGACGCTCTCAATCGCATGGGCGCCAAGATCCAGCTCTACCGCGAGTGCCTCGGCGGCCTCGCCTGCCGCTTCGGCCAGCGGAATTGGAAGCACTCCGCAGTCATTGTGGGCCCCACTCCCCTCCATGGCGCTGAGATCAACATCCCCGATCTGCGCGCCGGCTTCTCTTACGTGATCGCCGCTCTCGTCGCCGAAGGAGTCTCCACCCTCACCAATACCGGCCTGATTGAGCGAGGCTACGAAAACCTCGTGCCCAAGCTGCTGGCCCTCGGCGCCGAGATCATTGAGTAGCCGCTAGGCGCGCCGCCCGTGCACGTGGTACGGCACGTAGTACCGCGGGTCATCGTCTCGCGTCACCAGTTCGAATCCGCACCCGCTCAGGAACTCTCTGACAAATCCCAACGTGCGGAACTCTTCCCCCTCGCCCCGCGCCGCCCGGAAGTCATGCGCTGCGATGCACACGTGCCTGGTCCGGGCCAGCGCTTCACGGCAACCCGGCAGCGCGGTTCTCTCCGCGCCCTCGATGTTCATCTTCAGAAAGTCGATCCGGCCAATCCCCTCGGACTCCGCCAGGCTGTCGAACGTCACGCCCTCCACCTCGTGGCTCGTCGCCGTCGCCTCTCCCCCGCGCACGAAGTTCGACTCCCATACCGGCAGCGTCTCAATGTGCAGTTGCGCCGCCTCTTCCACGCATGCCAGGTTCCGGCGACGCACGTTCGCCAGCCCGTTCACCTCGCAGAACTTCGTGAGCACTGCAAAACTCACCGGGTGCGCCTCAATCGCCCACACGCATCCGCTTGCGCCCACGCTCTTTGAAAACGCGAATACGTCCTCGCCCCGCCCTGCGCCGATGTCCACAATCACATCGCCGGCTTGAGGCTTGTAAACGTGATACCAGTAGTCCTCCGCGTCGTTCAGGTACTTGGTCGCCATGCGGCTCCAACGGTCCCAGCGGGGATTCGCCGTCTGGAGCAGTTCCGGGTCCGGGAACAGTATGCCCTCCGCCCGCCGCATCCACATTCCGTCCCACACAATCTCGATCTCGGCGTCGCCGCTCGCCCGTCGTGCCGCATCGGTGGCCAGACGCGCCAGTTCCGCCCGGCCCTCGGGCCGGTCCAGCGCCCGCACCGTTTCCTCAGCAATCCACATGATCTGAGAAGAACCGGTCAATCGATGCACGCATCTGCGCGGATACCCCGGCCGGTAGCGTCTTCATCTCTTCCTCGGTCAGCGGCTTGAAGGACTTCGCCACGTTCAGGTTGAAATCGACGTGCTCCAGTTGTGGCATCCCCACCGTCGTCGCCGCCACCGGCAGCGTCATCGAGTAGCGCAACAGCATCTCCGGTGCCGCCTTGCCCAGCAGTTTCTCCTGCGCGAAGATCTTCATCGCCGTCAAGCCCATCTTCTTCTTGAGCGCCACCGGCATCGCGATCGCCTCGAATCCCGACGCACCCGTCATCCCCTGTCCCGCCTTGTCTGAAGGCGCCGCGTTGCCGATCTGCGCG
>JACRKW010000391.1 GCA_016215215.1 Acidobacteriota bacterium | reverse complement strand
TTCGGCGGTCGCCTATCCGAAGTTGCGTGCGGCGTTGGGGCTGCCGCCGCGGCCGGTGTATGTCTATGACCCCGTGCAGCAACTGGCCATTGTCGACGAGGACGTGCTGGACCGGTTCGGCGTGGACACGATCGAACTGGGACGCGGCTTCTGCCTGGACGACAAGTGGTGGAAGGAATGGACGCTGCCTGATGGCTCGCCCTGCCTGATGCCGGCGTGGGCGCTGCCGGAGAAAGCGGGCCGTGAATGGGTGCTGCGGGCGCCGAGCGGGCGCGTGATGGCGCGGATGCCGGAGGGGTCCTTGCACTTCGACCAGGTCTACTGGCCGTTCCTTGACGGCCAAGAAGACTTGCCGCGGATCGCCGAACTCTATCCGGAACACATGTGGACCGGCGTGGCCTCGCCGCCGGGGCCTTCCATTTCAGGACCGGATGAACTGGCGGCGGGCGCGCGGGCGTTGCGTGCCAGAACGGGCAGGGCCATCGTCGGACTGTTCGGCGGGAATCTGCTGGAGATGGGCCAGTTCTACTACCGGATGGACCACTTCCTGATGATGCTGGCCGGCGAACCGGAGCGGGCGCACCGTTTCTTGGACGCTCTGGTGGAGATCCACCTTCGGAACCTGGAGAGGTACCTGGGCGCGGTGGGCGATGTGATCGACATCATCGTGTTCGGCGACGATCTGGGCGCGCAGAACTGCCCGCAGATCTCGCCGAAAATGTACAGGGAGTTCTTCAAGCCGAGGCACGCGGCGATGTTTGCGCGGTCGAAGCAACTGTCGAAGGCAAAGGTCATGTTGCACTGCTGCGGCGCGGTGCGGCCGCTGCTGGCGGACCTGATCGACGCGGGTCTGGAGGCCATCAACCCAGTGCAGATCAGTTGCCGTGGCATGGAGGCCGGCGGGCTGAAGCGCGACTTCGGCAGGGAGCTGACGTTCTGGGGCGGCGGCTGCGACACGCAGCGGGTGCTGCCGGAGGGGACTCCGGCCGAGGTGCGCGAGCACGTGCTCCATCAGTGCGCCACCATGGCGCCCGGCGGAGGATTTGTGTTCCAGCAAGTCCACAACATCCTGGCGAACGTGCCGGCTGAGAATGTGATCGCGATGTACGGCGCGGTGCGGGAGTACTGCGGGCAGGGCTCAGAGTTGTAGCGGGTCGATCAGGCGCAGCCCCTTGAAACGGCGAAAGTCCCGGTCACTGCTGGCCAGCGTGGCGCCGCGCTCCAGCGCGATTGCTGCGAGGATGGCATCGGTGACGAGCGGACCGGATACACGGGCCTCTTCCAGCAGTTCCAGCAAGATATCCCAGAATGATTCGCCCGGCTCGATGAGCCGGAAAGCGGGATGTCGCAGCAGCGTCGAGATGACGCTGCCGGCTTCGCCCGCGGAGAGGGGAGAAGGGTATAGCCGTCCGTTGGTTGAGATTCGAAGGAAGGCGGCGATCGTAAACCAAGTCAGACCCAGAAGTTCTCTCCCAGAGGCAGCCTTCTCCAGCCAGGCGCGCGTCTGCCGGTGGTGGGGCGAATCGGCGTCGTGGGCGTAGAGCAGGACGTTGGCGTCCAGGACGATCATTTGTGTAAGGGGCCCTCGCCCAGTTCCAGAAGCTGCGGGATACTGTCGTAGTTGATGCCCGGGCGGACTCCCATCTTTCTTGGCTTGATGGCCAGCTTTGGACGGCCGCGAGAGTGTTTGGCGGAATCAAGACCCGTGCGCAGGGTCTCATTGACAATCTGGCGGAGGGGCGCAGAGGCGCGGCGGCTCTCCTCGCGCAGGCGGCGAGCGATATCGTCATCCAGCGTCAACGTGGTTCTGATGCTCATGATGACATCAGGATAGCATCATGATGCCACCACTGGAACCGGCCGTCAGTCCGTGTGAAAGACCTCCTCCATGGCGGCCCACCATTCGCCATCGGCGCGCGTGGGGAGCGGCTCCTGCATGGGCTTCATGATGGCCCACCACTCCTGAGTTCTGGGGTCGGCTGCCATGCGGGCCATGTCGGCGGCGAAATCCGGGCCGGTGTACTCGAAGTAGCTGAACAGGAAGCCGTCCTTGAGGTAGATGGAGTAATTGCGGATATTGCACTGGCGGATCATCGACAGGATGTCGGGCCAGACGGCGGCGTGGTAGGCCTTGTATGACTCTTCGGCTTCAGAGCGCAGCTTCAGGACCATTCCGTAGCGTTGCATGGTGATATAGTACGCCCTGCGCGCGGAGTGAAAGGCGGCAGATGAATCTCTTCGTGGGGCTGGCGCTGACGCTGGCGGCGGGCATCGCGGCCGGCAACTGCATGTTGCCGATGAAGTTCTCGCGAAATTGGCGCTGGGAGAATACCTGGCTGGTGTTCAGCCTGGTGTCGCTGTTGGTGTTGCCGTGGGCGATCGCCGCGGCGTTCACCGGACATCTGGCGGAGATCTACGGTTCCATGACGGCCGCCGACTGGCTGGCCCCCTTTCTGTTTGGCGCGGGCTGGGGCGTGGCGCAGGTGCTGTTCGGACTCTCGATCGCTCGGCTCGGGCTGGCGTTGGGATGCGCCATCATCGTCGGGCTGGGTTCGCTCTTCGGGACGCTGGTGCCGCTGTTCTTCCAGAATCGCGCGGTGCTCGGGACGGGGCGCGGCGCGGTGATCCTTTGCGGGCTGGCGGTGATGGTGGCGGGCATCGTGGTGCTGGCGCGCGCCGGCGGGCAGCGCGAGAGCGGGCAGCCGCGGCAGGGAGGGAGCGCTTATGCGGCCGCGCTGCTGATGGCAGTGGTGTGCGGATGGATGGCGCCCATGGTGAATTATTCGTTCGCCTTCGGGCAGTCCATCGCGGAGCGCGCGGTGGCGTTGGGGGTTCCGGCAACGCG
>JACRKW010000016.1 GCA_016215215.1 Acidobacteriota bacterium | reverse complement strand
TCTGTTGTACCGGCGGGGGCTGCGTCAAGCCTCTGAACCACCCCGAACCGGTCTGGATTGAGCCTGGTCCGGGACCGCCCGTTTTGCGGCAGAATGGGAAACGGAGCACAAGCCGGAACATGAAGCTGTCGATGGGCGCCTGGTCGTTTAGTTTTGGGCCGTTTGCGGCCAATCCCAAACCACTGGATGAGATCGCCCGGCGATTGGCCGCGGCCGGATTCGACGGTATCGAATTGAGCGGGCACCCTCCCCACGTGACCCTGGACCGGTATTCCACCGCCGAGTCCCGGGCGCAATTGCGCCGGCTGCTCAGCGATCTTGGCCTGGGGATCTCAGGCTTCTCGGCCGACCTCACCGGGGCCAATCCCCTTGCAGTGCAGGACCGGACCGCCTACCTGGACCTGTTCAGGCGTAACGTGGAACTCTGCGCCGAGATTGGCAGCCCGTCGATCCGGGTGGATACCTGCGGCGCTCCAGGATCGATCGCCGACGATGAATACCACCCGACGTTCTATCGCCTGGCCGACCTCTGGCGGGACTGCGCCGACGCGGCCCGGCAGGCGCAGGTGCCGATAGTTTGGGAGTTCGAGCCGGGCTTCGTTTTCAATAAGCCGAGCGAGGTTCTCGAATTGCATGAGCGGGTGGGCCATCCATGGTTCCGGGTCCTGTTCGACACCGCCCACGCCTACATGTGCTCGGTGGCAGGCTCCCGGCAGCACGGCAAGCGCGAGGTGCTGGAAGGTGGGGTAGCCGAGTTCTTGGAGATGCTGCACGGCGCGATCGGCGCCGTCCATGTCATCGATTCCGACGGCTCGCTGGTGGGCGACGAGACCAGTACCCACGTGCCGATAGGGATCGGGCGCATCCCCTGGGCCTTCCTGGCTCCCAGGCTGCTTGCCGTGCCGCACGTGGAGTGGTGGTGCGCCGACCTTTGCTTCTGCGCAGAGGCATGGGAACTGGTGGAGGACAACCTCAAACGGGCAAAGGACCTGCTCGCAGCGGCTCGGCCTGAGTAGCCGTCGACAGTGTCGAAAGTGTCGAAAAGTGTCGAATCGTGACTTGACTGCGGGCTGAAACGGTCGTACGCTTAAAACGACCGTATGATTGTCTCAAGCGACCAGATGACCAGCGCCGGCGGAGCCGGGGTGACCAAGGACCGGATCCTGGATGCGGCGGAGAGGCTGTTTGCTGAGCATGGCTTCCAGGCGACCTCCCTGCGCCACATCACGGCTGACGCCGGGGTGAACCTGGCGGCGGTGAACTATCACTTCCAATCGAAGGAATCGCTGATTCTGGCCGTGCTGATCCGCAAGCTGGAGCCGGTCAACAGGCGCAGGCTGGAGTTGCTGGACGAGCTGGAGGCGCGGCAAGGGGATTCGGCGGCGAGTCTGGAGGAAGTGCTGCGGGCGTTTCTTCAGCCGGTGCTGGAGGCCAAGGCGGCGGGCGTGGAACTGGCAGCGTTCCCGAGGCTGCTGGGGCGGATCTACACCGAACCGGGGGCGTGGATTGAGAAGCTGATACCCAGGGTGTTTGGTGAAGTGATGGGGCGATTCAAGGCGGCGTTCGCCGCCGCGTTGCCGGGCGCGGAGCCCGTGGAAGTGGCCTGGAGAATCCACTTCGCTATCGGATCGATGGCGCACTTCCTGGCGGCGGGAAAGCTGCTGGAGTTGATCTCGATGGGAGCAGCGGATGAATCCGACGCGGCCGGGGCGCTGGAACGGCTGGTGGTCTTCACCGCGAGCGGAATGAGGGCGATGGTTTGGAGGAACAAGGAGACAGCGGGATGAGAAACGCGGCTGGACTGACGATTCTGGCTGCCTGCCTGGCCAGCGGGCAGGAAAAGCAGGTGGTGCCGCTCAGCTTGAGCCGGGCGGTGGAGATCGCCGTGTCGCCGGACGGGGCGACGCGGGCGAGGCTGGCGCTGGAACAGGTTCACGTGGCCGACGCGCGCGGCCGGCAGGCGCTGGGAGCGCTGCTGCCGAACGTGGACGGCAGCTATACGTTCCGGGACTTCACGCAGAACATGCAGGCGTTCGGCATCCAGATCCCGGCGATCCCCGGGCTCAACTTCCAGTTCCCAACGCTGGTAGGGCCGATCGCGGTGAACGACTGGCGGGCGACGGCGTCGCAGAGCATCTTCGACCTTGCGGCGATCCGGCGCTACCAGGCCGCCAGGGCACAGGTGTCGGCGGCCAAGGCCGACGAGGGCGGCACGAAGAACATGGTGAAAGGCGCAGTCGCCAAGGCATATCTGAACGCAGTGCGGGCCGACGCGGCGCTGGAGACGGCGAAGGCGAACGTGGCGCTGGCGGAACGAGTGCTGAGGCAGGCGAAGTCGCAGAAGGACGCTGGGGCGGGAACGGGAATCGAGGTGACGCGCAGTGAAGTGGTGCTGGCGAACGAAAGACAGAGAATGATCCGTGCCGCCGAGGAGCGAAGCGCGGCGCGGCTGAACCTGATGCGGGCCATGAACATCGGCATGGACGCCGATCTGGAGCTGACCGATCCGCTGAAGTACACGCCGGCGGAGATGCCGGAGGCGAAGAAGGCGTTGGAAGCGGCCAGGGAGCTGCGTCCGGAATTGAAGGCGCAGGCGGAACGAGAGCGGGCGGCGAAACTGAACTACGAGTCTGTGAAGTACGAGCGGCTGCCGTCGGCGCACGCATTCGGGGACTACGGGACCATCGGCAAGTCAGGCGAACAAATGCTGCCGACGCGCACGGCCGGGGTACAAGTCAGGATTCCTCTGTGGGATGGGGGGAGAAGGGACGCGCGGAGGACGGAAAGCGCCGCCCTGATGAGGCAGGAAGGCATCCGGGTCCGCGACACCGCGCAGCAAGTGGAATTGGAAATCCGGCTGGCTCTGGAGGCGCTCAAGTCGGCCGAAAGCCAGGTGGCGGTGGCGCTGGAGGCGCTGGCGCAGTCAGAGAAAGAACTAGCACATGCGCAGCGCCGGTATGAAGCCGGAGTGTCGAGCGGGCTGGAGGTCACCGAGGCGCAGACGCGGGTGGCGCGTGCGCGGGAAGAGAACGTCCAGGCGGTTTGCCGGCAGAAGGCGGCGCGGGTGGACCTGGGCGTGGCGGTGGGCAACATCGACATGG
>JACRKW010000390.1 GCA_016215215.1 Acidobacteriota bacterium | reverse complement strand
CTGCCGCACCGTCAGTTCCACGTCCGGTGTCGCCAGCCCCTCCTGCCCTCCCGAGTAGCGAGTCCGGAAGCCCGCCGTCGGCACTCCGGAACTCGACGCGTAGCCCACGTTGCCGCTCACCGCGATCTCCCGGCTGCCGAAAAGCGTGGTCGCCAGCGCGAAGGCGGTCCCCAGGTCCGGCTCGCTCCCCAGCGCCGTCGACAGCCCCTGGTCGCCCGCCGATACCCGCACCACCCCGTTGGACGGCCCAAATACCGAGGCCTGTGCCGATGAAGATGAAGATGACGACGACGTCCCCGCCGTCCCCCAACCCTGGTCCCGCAGCCTCAGCACCGGCCGCGTCGCCGTTGAACTCCGCAACACCCACTTCCAGTCGTCGCTCAGCAACCCCGTCTGCACCGGCGAGGCGTAGACCAGCTCGATCGAGCTGAACAGGTTCGCCAACTGGATGTTTAGGATGCTTTCGAGGCCTGCGCGCACCGGAATGTTGGTGCGCATGGCCGGAACGAAGCTCGCCAGGCTGACCCTGACGCTGTAGTTGTCAGGCGACAGGCTGTCGAACCGGAAGCGCCCGTCCGGGCTCGTCAGCGCCCGCTGAACCACCTTTTCGTAGCGGTTCATCAGGTAGACCACCGCCCCCATCTGGCTGGTCCCCGAGGCGTTGCGCACCTGTCCCGCAATCGAGCCGAACAACCTCAGCTCGGCGCCTGCCACCGATCCACCCAAAAGGGTGGCCATCAGTACAACGCCCGTGGTACGCATCATCGGCTGGACTCGGCGTCCTCTCGGCGCCCGGACTTCGACGTCCGGACATTCCTTCTATGTTATAGAGAACTGCGCCGACTGGGTCAAGGTCTGATTCTTGAGCTTGTCGGTAACTTTTAGCTTCAGGGTGTACTGCCCCGGCTCCATCGTCGACAGGGGCAGCAGTTTCTCGATGGTCACCTGCGAGGCCGAGGCGCCGTCAATGGCCGCCACATCCTCGCTGAACTCGATCACCTTCGAGTTGTCGCTGGTCTTGATGATCTCGTATTCCACCGTGCCCGATGGCTTGTTGGTCTTCTCCTCCGGCTGGAAGTTGTAGAGCTTCAGGTAGATGCCCATCTTCTCGTTGCGCCGGAAGCTGTCTCCCAGCCTCGGCCGGACCTTCGAGCTGCCGATCACGAACTGCCCCATCCCGATGCTCTTGGTCGGCACCTTTTCCAGCAGATCGGCCAGGATCAACGAGCTGGCGAACAACTTTTCCTCGTCCATCCGCGGCACGTTCAGCGCCATCTCGTAGTTGTTCATGTTGCCGCCGATCACGTCCTTGGCAACCACGTTCAACCGGTACATCCCAGGCGCCAGCGGGATGGACTTCTGGTAGATCGACGCTCCTTTGCTGGCCTCTTGCAGCAGCTCGGAGGCCACGTCCACCGAGGCCACCTCCTCGAACACGCTCACCACCCGGCGCGCCTGCGATGTGATGCGAGCGTAGATGTTCACCACGGCCTTGGAGAGCCCCTGCTCGTTCTTGAACTGCATGTCCTTGCGGTTGAATTGCAGCGTGATGTTGGTCAGAACAGTGGACGCCGTGGCCGGGAAGTAGTCCGCCCGCACCTGCATCGGCAGCAGGTTGAAGATGATGCGCGAGTTCACCTGCGCTTCCAGGTCCTTGAACTTGATCTGCGGGGCCTTCTGCAGGTCGGCGTACTGCTGCAACCGGTCGAACTGGTTCATGCGCGAAGGCAGCGGCTGCGTGCCGGTGCCCAGCCGTGTGCCGTCGGTGCGGTTGAAGCGGTCCGCCTTGTCCGCCATGCCCATCTGTTCCATCATGGTGAGGCCGGCGCCCGGCACCATCAGCAGCGCGTCCTTTTCAGACGGGTCCATCGTCATCCGGAATTCGCCCGTCATCGTTTTGTCCACGAACTCGATCATGATGTCCTGCTGCGTGCCAACGCCCTGCAGGTAGCGGTACCGCCACTTCTCAAAGGGGTAGGTGGAGGTGGTCCCGCCGCCCTCTTCCCATGGCCGCTCGTAGGTGCCGCCCGAAGGGTGGGACTCGATCTCGTCCGGCGGTCCGAACGTGATGTAGATCATGCCGCGGTCGGTCTTCCACCCCGGGATGCCCGAGGCGTAGCGTTCATTGGCGAAGGCGATGCGGCGGTAGTGCTCTTCCTTGTACTCGTTTTCCTGGGTGTCCGGTGACGGGTCCCTGCGCAGCCAGAAGCCTTCGATGAACTGCTCGCGCTCTTCGTCAGCCGACATGTTCTTGAACGCCTTGCGCTCCTCATCGGTGATGATGTAGACCACGTCCTCGTTCAGCCATTTGCGGTAAGGCGTTTCCAGCTCTTTCTTGAGTTTGGCTTCCTGCCGCTTGCGCTCTTTTTCCGTCAGAGGCTTGGCTACGGTTTCGCGCGGGCCGTTGTCCTGCTTCGGTTGCTTCTTCTGCTGCCCCGGGGCCGGCAATGCCATGGCGGCGGCCAGGACCGCGACTGTGAAGACGGAAATCAAATCTTTTCTTTTCATATGCTTAAGCTGCCGCCCGGCAGGGCGTACGCAGACAACACGCCATCTTCAGTGTAACCCAAGTCAGAGGGTTTGACGCAGATCAATGGCCGCCGGTTTCGCCCTCGCCCAGTTCGACGAACTCCTCCCCCTCACTGCCCCTTCCAAAGGGGTTGAAATCCGTCTTGATATCAAATACATCCACGCCTTCCGCGCGCTTCAACCGGTTCACCACAAAGTAGGTCACCGGCGTCGCCAGCGCCTCGTAGGCCACCTTGCCCACGTAGCCGGAGAAGATCAGGTTCAGGATGGTTGCCCAGCTCTCCTTGCCGGCGAAGGCCAGCGTCATCACCACGGCGGAGTCCACCAGCTGCCCCACCACGGTCGAACCGATCGTGCGCGACCACAACTGTTTGCCGCCGGTCCAAACCTTCATCCGCGCCAGCACGTAAGAGTTAGCGAACTCCCCGGCCCAGTAGGCCGCCATGCTCGCCGCCACCATCCTCGGCACGAAATCGAACACGGTGGCAAACGCCGCCTGGTCCTTGAAGTCCGGCGCCGCGGGCAGCCACACCACTACCATCCCCATCACCGCCATCAGCACCGACCCGAAGAAGCCCAGCCAGATGGCCCGCCGCGAACCGGCGTAGCCGTAGACTTCCGTGAAGATGTCGCCAAAGATGTAGGTGATCGGGAACAGCAGTTGAGCCCCGCTGATCCTGAACGGCCCCACCGCGCAGATTTTGGGCCCGAACAGGTTCGAGATCAGCAGGACCGTGACGAAGACCACCACCAGCGAGTCGAAGTACCTGAATGGGTGCTTCGGCCGCTCGATCATTGCTTATCCAGGACCCACTTCATGGCGAAGTCGCCTTGCGGAGTCGAGATGTTGTTCTCCGAGGTCAGCGTCTTGCCGTCTTCAGACAGCGTCCACTTCTCCAGTGACTTGATCTCGTTGCCCTGGATCTCACGGATCGCGGAGATCTCCAGAACCTTGCCCTTCCACGTGGCGGTCACCTTGGCCTCGCCCTGCCCCATCTTCACCGTGTGCTGGGCGCCGTCGATGGTGTAGGCCACATCGCTGGTCCGCTCGTTGCCCTGGAACGACTGCACCGTCGTCATCTTCAGTTCCGGGTCTTTGTGTTCGATCTTGCGCTCGAACTTGTCCGGTCCTGACGGCATGGGGCCGAAATCGCTCTTCGAATTGTTGATCTTCCAGAAACCGGAGAAGTCCGGTTTGTCGGCGGCCGAGGCGACGCCTAAAGCCAGCATCAGGGCCAGAGCCCAAGTTGTCTTCCGCATGGGCCTCAGCATAGCGCAAATGCGAGCTCCGGTTTCAGCAGGAATGGCTGGACCACACCGCACAGGTTGCCGAGCGGCAGCACGTCGTCTCCCACCGGCAGGCCCAGCGCCTGCCGCATGAACTCGCGGCGAGCCTTGCACCGTGCCAGCACGCCCTCCGGCAGCGCTGCCTGCAGGGCGGCGTCGGCCAGCACGTAGCCATCCTCCATGCGGGAGGAATAGTAGTCCGGATGCGATGGGATCACGTCGGCCTGCATCACCATGCCGGAGCGCAGGCGCACCTGGGAGCCCTCGTAGGCCGGGGCGTTCACCCACTCGTCCAGATGGATCAGGTGGCCCGCGTTCAGCAGGACGTGGAAGGTCTCCCAGGGCAGCCGCGAGCGGATCGCCCGGTCCAGGTCGTCCCCCGTCCCGCCGATGCGCAACGCCTCGAACCAGGCGGCCATGGCGGCGAAGTAAGGCCCGGCAAAGGCCTCGACATAGTCCATCGCCGCGGCAGGCAGATCCGCCGGACCCTCGGCCACCCAGCCGCAGCGGCAGCAGTTGGCGCCCCAGTAGGCGATGCCGCAGGAGAAGCGCCCGCCCTGGACTACCCGCTCGCCGCGCGCCGAGGCCAGGCTCACCCGGTTTGCGCCGCACTTGAGCGTCATGTGGGCGGCCAGCGGGACCCCGTTGTAGCGAGCCTGCTCCAACAGGTCGAAGTCCCTGGCGCCGGGCTTGATGGCGGCGATCACGCGCTTCATTCCCTCGCTGGCCAGCGTGTTGGTCCACTCGAAGTAGGCGATCTCCTCGGGGCTGGCCACGGTTCGGAAGCCGAGGTCGTTGTCGATGAACAGGTTGACGGCGTTGACGACGTTTTCCCAACCGGCCCGGAAGCGCAGCGCGTCCACGATGTAGGAGGGCGCGTCGATCTCCTGGGGTGTCCGGTAGGTCTTCCAGCCGGCGACTCCCACGCGGGAGTGGGCTTCGACGCCGAAATCGGACAAAGTGTCGAAAAGTGTCGAATTGTGTCGAACCTGACCGGGCAGTGAGAAGTCTGTGAAGCGGACGATTTCGAGCCTGCCAGCCTGTGCCAGAGGCGCCGCCGGGACGTAGCCAAGGCATTCATTCCCAAGGAGTAAGGCGGGCTTTCGTCCGGGCGTCATCAGGCACAGCGCCTCCTCGAAGCGGGGGTCGAGCCCGGTAAGCCATGCGAGGTTGGCGAAGTGCTCCCTGTCGCCGTAGACGGCCAGGTGCGACAGGCCCTCGCGCTCCATGGCCGCCTCCACGGCGACCAGCCGGCGCTCATACTCAGCCAGCGGAACGCGCCAGTCCGGCGGTTCGGCGGCCATGCCGAATTGCGGCACTTTGACGGGGATGGGTTTTGCTTGGGTCATAGCGAGGGTCGTGCCGACTCCGCCGCGCCGGCGGACAAGTCCATCGTAGCGCGGGCGGTTCGCGGCCCTGGGCTAGAAGCGCCAGCGGAAGCCGAGTTGGACCAGGCGGGGCGAGCCGGGGAGCATGCCGCGAGAGCGGTCCACCAGGACGAGGCGGTCGAGGGCGTTCTTCACGGTGACGAAGGCGGTGGTGTGGAGCGTTTCCAGGGGGACGTTCAGCGTGCCGTTCCAGGTGACGCTGCCGGGGATGGCGCCGCGCTGGCCGTCGGCGGACGGATTGATGGAGTTGAGGTCGTCGCCGAACTGCCGGGAGGTCTGGACGAGTTCCAGCAGGACGTTGAGACCGGTGCGGTGGGTGAAGCCGGCGCTGGCGTTCAGCAGCGAGGCCGGGGCGTAGGGCAGGCGATTCCCGGTGATGCGGATGGCTCCGGCGCCGGCGACATTGGAGTAACGCAGGCCCTCGAAGCGGGAAGTCGGGATCCAGGTCCAGGCGCCGCGCAGTTGGAGCGAGTGGCCGGCGCCGAGGAAGTTGCGCAGGTCGTAGCGTCCGGAGAACTCGCCGCCCTGGTGGAGGGTTTGGCCGGCGCTGGTGAGAGCGGAGCCGACGCCACCGGCGAGCGAGGCGGCGATGATCTGGTTCTGGTAGTCCATGCGGAAGAAGGTGGATTCCAGGCTGAGCCGGCGCGTGAGGCGGGCGCGGACGCCGGCCTCGAAGTTCCAGCTCAACTCGGGCTCGAGTTCCACGAAGCCGCCGTTGTTGCCGATGATGTCCTCGGTGCGCGGCGGCGCAAAGCCCCGGTGCACGCCGGCAAAGACAGTGACGGCGCCGCTCTTGGGCGTCCAGGCCGCGCCGATGCCGGGGATGGCGCGGGTGAGCGACGTGTCGCCGGTGACGCCCATGCCTGAGTTGAACAGCCGGTTGGTGCGTTGATAGCGGACGTGCTCAAGGCGCACGCCGGGAGTGATGGTGAGGCCGCCGAAGAAGAAGCGGTTTTGGAGATAACCGGAGTAGGCCTGATTTCGGCGCTGATTGTCTTCCACGATGACGCCCGTGCGGGCAGTGGGGGAGGCGCCGTTCATCTGCACGCGCTCCTGTGTTTCGAAGTGCGCGCGGAGACCGGCGTCCAACTCAGAGCGGACGCCGAAGAGCGAGTAGCTCCAGCGGACGCGCGGGTCTACGCCCCAGGTGTAGTAGCGGCGCAGACGGCCCTCATTGCCGCAGGTGGTGTTGAGATTGGCCATGCCGAGGCAGGCGGGATCGGCGGAGCGGTTGGGCCGTTGAGCGGAGTTGGAGGACTGGCGCCACCAGTCGCGAAGGAACACGGAGCCGTAGACGGTGGTGGTGAGAATGAGGTTGGGTTGCAGCGCGGCGGAGTAGACGGCGGAGGCGCCCCAGCGCGTGCCGTAGAAATGATCGTTGCGGAAGGGGTTCCAACGCGGGTCCATCTGCCATTCAGCGAGGCGCAGGCCGGAGTAGGTGAGGCGGGAGTCCTCGGCGTAGCGGTTGGCCTTGAAGGCGAGAGCGTGTTTCGGCGAGAGGGGGGTGAGGCTCTTGAAGTTGAAGTCGCTGAGGCCGCTGCGCACGTTGTCGCGCGCGCCGGCGCCCTGCTTGCGGACGGCGTCGGCCAGAAGTCCCGTGCCGCGCCACGTGCCACCGTAGCGGAAGTGTCCATTGAAAAAGTCCCGGTTGCCGCCGGTGAGCGAGAGCGTGCCGACGGGCCTGTCGGGGATGGCGGGGGTGACGTAGTTCACGACGCCGCCCACGGTGTTGGGGCCCCAGGCGATCTGCCCCGAGCCCTTCACTACCTCGATGGAATCAAAGCGCTCCACGGGCGGGTGATAGTAGGAGGCGTTGTCTCCGTAGGGCGCGTAGGCAAGAGGCACGCCGTCCTCCAGCAGTAGAACCTTGGTAGAGCGCGTGGGATTCAGGCCGCGAATGCCGATGTTGGGGCGCAGGCTGAAGCCCTCCTCCGGCCGGGCGAAGAGTCCAGGGGCCTTGCGCAGAGCCTCTTCGAAGCCGAAGACCTGGGACTGGCTCAGGGTGGCGCTGTCCACCAGGGAGACCGAGCCCGGCGTGCGGCTGACGATTTCGGGCGTGCCGGTGACGGAGTTGGCCGAGACGAGCAGTTCCTGGGCCAGGATGGCGGGCTGCAACGTGACGGTGAAACCGGCGAGTCCGGCCGCCGGAATCTCAACGGAGACCTCCGCCCGGGCGAAGCCGGAGGCTTGAGCGGAGAGGGTCCAGCGCCCGGCCGCGGGCAAAGCCAGATGAAACTCACCTGCGACAGTGGAGATTGCGCCAACAGAGGCGCTGGTAGCGGCGGAGCGCGCAACGACCGCGGCATTGGGTATGGAGGCGCCGGAGGTATCCACTACCAAGCCTTGAAACACAGGGGACTTCTGAGCGTTTAGAGCACCTGCCAGAAGCGCGAAGAGAATGAAACGGAGTGTGAATGAGAGCATGGCGGAGATCGCTTTCATTCACAGTATAGATGCAACTCAGTTGCAATACAAGTAGATATGCAAATCAGTTGCAAAAAGCGGCTGGGGAAGCCGCGCCGGCGGCGGGGATAGGGGCGGTCAGGCGGCGAGGATCATT
>JACRKW010000389.1 GCA_016215215.1 Acidobacteriota bacterium | reverse complement strand
TCTCGATTCCTCAATACGTTAGCCACCGCAGGAGGCGTGGAGGCCCTACCTGGTGAGGAAGGGCCAGGTCCAGATCCAGTGGTAGCCGTACTTGGTGGTCGCCAGCCAGAGGAGGCCGGCAATGGCGACGGCCAGGACGAAGGCCGGGTAGAGCACGACTCGCCACGGGAACTTCTCGCCCTCACGCTTGAGAACCAGCAGGTAGCTGGCGAAGACGCCGGCGAAGTAGAGCAGGATCATCGGCGCGGCGAAGATGGTGAGGTTGACCACGTCGGGCGTGGGCGTGATGATGGCGGCGGCGATGACGATCAGCAGGATGGCGTAGCGCGAGTGGCGGAGGAGGAAGCGGGGAGAAGCGACTCGCAGGAGCGTGAGGAAGAAGATGAGGACGGGGAGTTCAAAGACGAGGGCGACGCCGAGGATGACGTTGACGAAGAGGTCGAAGTACTCGGTGAGGGAGATGTAGGGATGGACGCCCATGGTGGCGCC
Organism: Acidobacteriota bacterium; assembly: GCA_016215215.1. Taxonomy (GTDB): domain Bacteria; phylum Acidobacteriota; class Terriglobia; order Bryobacterales; family Bryobacteraceae; genus Paludibaculum. Next base: position 5,770 of record JACRKW010000389.1, on the reverse strand, counting down.
AATGCCGAGCAGGAAGGTGAGGCCGAAACGGAGGGCGACGAAGTAGGCGAATGCGCCGCCGATGATGAAGAGGCCGGCGGTGGTGAGGATGAAGGGCGTGGCGAGGCGGCGTTCCTTCTTGTATAGACCGGGGGCGATGAAGGCCCAGACCTGGTAGAGGACCCAGGGAGAAGCCACGAAGAGCGAGACGAGGATGGGGATGCGGACCCAGATGATGGTGAAGGCCTCGGTTGGCGTCAACTGAGCGAGTTCGGGCTTATAACCGAGGTTGGTGAGAGCGGTGACGGCGGGCTGGCGAACGGCGTTCCACAACTGGTCGGTGAAGAAGATGCAGCCGGCGAAAGCGATGCCGAGGCCGAATAGTGCGCGGATGATTCGCGTGCGCAGTTCTTCGAGATGTTCTAGGAAGGACATGCGGAGCATGCCTTCTTCCTCCGGGTCGTCCTCGGGTTCCTTGGCGGCGGGAGGGGCGATGGCGGGCGGCGCGGGGGGCGGTGCGGGCGTTACGGCAACGACGGGCGCAGGATCAGCGGGCTCGGGGCTGGAGAGGGGCACGGGATGATCGTCGGCGGCGAAGGGGTCGCCTTCGGGGACGAGGCGGCCATCGTGTTCCGGGTCAAGCTCCGGGCGCGGATCCTGCGGGTCGTTGTGTTCCGGCATCTGCGGTACTGCTGTGTCTCTGGGTAGTAACCGGTCGATGGATCAGTGAGCGGCCGATGGTTCCGTCGAAAGGCCCTCGGCGGGAGCGGCAGCGGAGGCGGAGGTGCTGGTGGGCACCGCGCCTTCAGCGGCGACGGGGATCGGGGCTCCTGCGGCCACCTCGGAGGCGGCCATACCGGTGCTGTCAGCGTCCTGAGTTGCGGATGCGCTTACCGTGGAAGAGTCCGTCGTTGACGTGGTGGATGAATCGTACGAGTCCGGGTAGCCATAGGCGCCGTAGTCGTACGAGGAGTCGTAGTTGTAGCTGGAATCGGTGGAGTAGTCGCTGGTGACCTTAGCCAACGATTCCGACTCTTTCTTGATGTCCTCGGTCTCGCGCTCCAGGTTGGCCATCTCGCGATGCCAGGTGTCCTTGAGTTCGCCAGATGCTCTACGGAACTCGCCGATTGCCTTGGCCAGCGTCTTGCCGACTTTAGGCAGTTCTTTGGGCCCGAAGAGCACGAGGATCAAGACAAAAATGACAAGGGTCTCTTGCCAGCCGAGAGGACCCATCGTGCAAGCTCCTTCTTCTTAGCCTACCCACGATGATAGCGGACGGCGGGGAGCGGGCTCAAGGCAACCCCAAAGGGGCACCTAAAGCGGCAGCACTTCGAGGCGGTCCGGGTCGAACTTCAGGCGGCGCTTTTCGACGTAGCTCTGAACGGCGAGAAGCGGCGGGAGGACGGAGATGGAAGCCTTGCCGACGTCGCCGTTGGGCAGGGCGCGGGACTTCGAGCAGTCCAGGAAGTTGCGGACGTGATCGGAGGTGATGTCGCCGGGGATGCGCTGGGTGACCGGCGTCGAGCCCTTTTCGGCGGCCACAAACTCATAGCGGTTGCGATTGACGTAGAGGCGGCCCTTGTCGCCGTAGAAGGTGATGCCGTACTCGGGACCGTTGCCGTAGGCATTGGACTGGAAGAGGACGGAGAATCCGTCGTACTCAAACAACGCGTTGCAGGTGTCGGGCGCGGTGCGGCCGTCTTTGAAGTCGAAGTAGATGCCGCCGGCGAAAACGGCTGAGTGCGGGGCGCGTTCGCCCATGTACATATGGACGACGTCGAGCCAGTGGTGGCCGAAGTCGGTCATCTTGCCGCCGTTGAAGTCGAGGTAGGCGCGGAAGTTGAAATACTGGCCGGGGTCCCAGTCTCGATAGGCGACGGGGCCGAGGAAGCGGGCCCAGTCGAGATTGGATGGTCTCTCCGCGGGCTCCTTGCGCATGGGGCGGGGCACGCCGCCGTGCCAGACGGCATCGATGTGGGAGATCCTGCCGAGCATGCCGGTCCTGACGAACTTCTCGAGAGGCTGGATGTAGATGGGTCCTGACCGTTGCTGAACGCCGACCTGGCAGATGCGGCCGGTGACGCGCGCGGTCTTGACCATGATGGGCGCCTCGTCGCGCGTGCGGCACATGGGCTTCTCGACGTAGACATCTTTGCCGGCCTCCATGGCGTCGCAGGCGTGCTGCTTGTGCCAGTGGTCGGGCGAGCCGATGAGGACGGCGTCGACTTCCTTCAGCGCAAGCAATTGGCGGTGGTCGCCGAAGGTCTTCGTACCGGGCGCCTTGGCCTGAGCGTCGTCGATGCGCTTGGGGTAGACGTCGCAGAGTGCGCGGACCTCGAGGTCCGAGTTCTTCTGGAAGACCGTCATGACGTAGGTCCCGCGCCCGCCGGTGCCGATGACACCGAGGCCGATGCGGTCATTGGCTCCGAGGATTCGTGAGTAAGAGAGGGCGCTAAGCGCTGCGCCTTGGGCGGCTGTGCGGCGGGTGATCATGGGGCTGGAACCGTTGCCATTCTACATGAATGCCCGCGGCGCGGACCCAGAGAGCGCCGCCGGTGGCGGCGGCTGCCGTTCACCTTTCCGGCGTTGCGAGGAATGCACGCGCGGCCCGCGCGCAGGCTTTGAGAATGCGCAGGCCATCTTCCTGTGTCCCAGTGTCGAACTGCTGACCCGCGTGATCCACGGCGTTGCTCACCATGGCGACGACACCGACCGAGACACTCCTGGCAGCGGCAAAGGCGAATAGGGATGCCGCCTGCATCTCCACGGCAACAACGCCCTCCCGAGCCCAGGCTTGCAGTTGTGAGCTGGTCTCCCGGTATGGGGCGTCCGTCGTCCAGACTGTTCCGCATCGTACGGGCCAGTTCGTCGCAACCAGTTCCCGCTCCAGAAACGAAGTCACCTGAGTAGGACAGTCGATTTGCTTTCCCGCAGGCAAGTAGTGCAGTGAAGTGCCTTCGTCCCGGATGGCGGCGGATGCCACGACCAGGCATGGAACGGGCAGTTCAGGAGAAACGCGTCCGGCGGACGTCAATCCGAGGATCAGCCTCACACCGGCGGCGGCGAGTTGCTCGGCGATCAGGACAGCGTACGGCCCTCCGATGGTCCGCGGGATGATGCCGCACGTGATGCCTTCCAAATCCAAGGCATACATGGTCGTGTGAAAACACGGCCAAGCTGGACAAGGATCGGCGAGCCCCTCGGCGACCAGCCAATCGGTGAGATCGCCGTCGAATTCAAGCACGCAAAGCGGGGGCAGGTCGCCATGCGGGATTCGCCGGGACCGCCTCACATCGTCCATCAAACTGCTGGCGGTGAATACGGAGGGTTCATCGGTCGGGTGATTCAGTAGCGGGGCAAATGAGGGCTCAGACATGGAAAGCTCTTGCGGGTCAAATACTCTTCGAGGCTTACGGCTTGCGGGATTCCAAAGTGCACAAGCAGTAGACGAACTGCTGGGTCGTGCCAAAAGGTGTTTCGTGGATCTCTTTGGAACTTTCCACCAACTGGAACCTCGGCCCAAACTCCCCATGGAGTGAATCCGCGTCGTACCGCACTACGTCGAGGCCACTGCATTTCGTGGGGCCCTCAGGACCAAAGGTGCTGACGATCACGTGCCCTCCAGGCTTGAGGGCCAAGGCAACGTTCCGCACGTAGGCCAGCCGTTCCTCCGGCTTTGTCAAGAAGTGGAAGACCGCGCGATCGTGCCAGACGTCGAAGGAGGCGCCTGGAAGCGCCGCCTGTGTCACGTCCGCACCAATCCACTGAACGGACCCGGCCCTCTGGCCGAGACGGTTCCGGGCCAGGTCGAGTGCAGCCAGGGAAATGTCGAGGACCGAAATGCTCTGGTATCCACGAGCCAGCAGATCGTCCACCAAAGTCGAAGTGCCGCCGCCCACGTCGACGATCGAATAGGACAGATTGCCTCTGGTGGCTCTCTCAATCAGTCTGATCGATGTCTCCAGGTGAGGCCGAAACCAGCTCACCTGGTTTGGGGCCTTCGATCCGTACACCTTTTCCCAATGCTCCTGCACGTCTCTCATTCTCGCTCGAAACAAGAACGGAGTGGCTCAGGATCCGCATCTCTCGAATGGGGTAAGCCACGTCGAACGGGATGCCCGCGGCGCGGCCCCAGAGCGCGCCGCGGGCGTGCGGGCTACTGCGCGTTGCGGAAGCCCAGCTCAGTGAGCTGGCGGGCGAACATGGATTCGGCCGACTCGGCGGTGGTGGCGACGCCGTCGAGGAACTTCTTGTAGCCATCAGCGCCTCCGAACATCTTGTCGCCGGAGGGCCAAGCGTCTACCTCGGCGTACTTGTCGAAGAACTGGACGAACTGGTATTCGCCGCTGACTCCGCCGGCGACCATGCGGTGGACGACGACATCCTTGATGCCGGCCTTCTTCCATGCGGGCAGAAGCACATTCTTCACAAGCGCCTCGAAGTCCAAAGCCCTCCCAGCCTTGGTGCGGACGGTGGTGACGCGCGCCAGAGCGGGCGGCGAGGTGCGGCCGCTGCTGATGCTGAGGTCGGGCAGGTGCTGCACGATCACGTAGCGGGTTTCGCGGACGGCGTTGCGGCTCAGTGTGGCGTACTGGGTGCGCTGCTCGGGGGTGAGCTGGCTGTTGACGGGGCTGGGGCTGTCGAACTGGGCCATGTTCTTGATGGGGCTGACGCCGACATACATGAACTCGCCCGCGATGCCCGTGGCCCAGACTTCGCGCCAGGGTGCACCGGCCTTCTTTTGAGCGGCGGAGACAAGCTTGGCGGCCTCCTCGTAGTCGTGGCTCATGCCTGGATTGACCTTGGTGTAGCTCAGACGCATAAGTTGGGGCTGCTGGGCCAGAGCGGTGGTAGCGGCGGCGCAGAACAGCGCGACGGCGCGGAAAGTGGTCGACTTCAAAAACATCCTTGATTGCCTCCTCAGGCGGGTTCAGGCTCTGGACTGGTCCAGAGACAGTTGCCTCCAGTATATGACGGCTTAGTACAGATTGAGTGAAGAATCAGCGTTGATGCACTGCTGTTATGCCAATCTTTCGATAGGCACCGTGGGGCAAACGATGTAAATTTAAGCGGTTGGGGGCTCGCCAGAGAGGATTGCGGCGTAAGAAGGTATCATGCAATCGGTACTACGGGAAGTGCGCCAAGCGGGGCGGTCGCTTGGGAGAAACCCTGGGTTCACTGCCGCCGCGGTTGCGTGTCTGGGGCTGGGGATTGGGGCGATGACGGCGATCTTCAGCGTGGTGAACGGGGTGCTGCTGCAGCCACTGGCCTACGGGAAGCCGGAGGGGTTGGTGCGGCTGTACACGGAGTTCCCGACGTTCCCGGGCGGTGGTCTGAAGAAGTTCTGGACGTCGGGGCCGGAGTTCTTCGAACTGAGGCGGGACCTGAAGCAGTGGCAGACGCTGGACGCGTGGCGGCTGAGCGGTGTGAACCTGGCGGGGACGGGGGAGCCGGTGCGGGCGACGGCCGGGTTTGTGAGCGGAACGCTGTTGAAGACGCTGGGCGTGAAGCCGCAAATGGGACGGTTGCTGACGCAGGAGGATGACGTGCCGGGCGCGCCGAGGGTGGCGGTGATCAGCTCCGAGTTGTGGATGCGAGCGTTTGGCGGAGACGCGGGCGTGCTAACGCGCGAGGTGCGGCTGGATGGGCAGAAGACCAACGTGGTCGGGGTGATGCCGGCGGGTTTCCAATTCCCGCCGGGAGAGACGGAGCCGCCGGAGCTTTGGACGCCGCTGCAACTGGATCCTGCGCGGCCGGGCGGACGCGGGGGCCACAACTTCTACATCCTGGG
>JACRKW010000368.1 GCA_016215215.1 Acidobacteriota bacterium | reverse complement strand
TTGGCCCACCGGCACGCTGCCGGCGTCGAAGCGCGTGATGAAGGGGCCGACCGTACCCGGCGGCATGAAAGCGCGGGCACGGTTGACGTAGCCGACCACTTCGGCCATCGCCTGGCTCATGTCGGTGCCGGGGTGGAAGACGAGCTTCATCAGGGAGGCGCCCTGGATGTTCTTGCTCTCCACGTGTTCGATGCCGGTCAAGTAGAGGAAGTGATACTCGTAGTAGTAGGTGAGGAACCCTTCCATCTGCGAAGGGTCCATGCCGCCGTAGGGCTGGGCGACATACACGGCGGGCGCGCCGAGACTGGGGAAGATGTCAACGGGCATGCGCACGATGGCGAGACCGGCGAGCAGCGCGATGGCCAGAACCAGCACGACGATGGTGACCGGGCGGCGGAGGGCGAAGTGAACCAGCCACATATTGCCTACCTGGCCGCTCTTTCCAGGAATGGGGCGAGGTCGCCGGCGGCGGCTGCCACGGCCAGACGGCTGCGCCAGATGTTGAGCCGGGCGATGCTGGCGTCGGCTTCAGCCTGAGCCAGCAGGCGTTGGGCATCGGTGACTTCGCTGATGGCGGCGAGGCCGGCCTGGTAGCGGGCGCGGGCCTGGTCAAAGGCGGCGCGGGCCGATTCGAGCTGTACCGGCACGATGCGGGCGATCCGCAGGGCTGCGTCGAGAGCGGCATTGGCACGTTCCAGACTTGCGTTCAGGTCGGTCTCGAGTTTCTTGAGACGGGCCGATTCGGCCAATGCCTGGTGGTGGGCGGCTGTCTGCTTGGCGCGGATGGCAGGCAGGTCCAGGAGTGGAAACAGGACGCTGAAGCCGATGCCCCAGTTGTAGATGTTGGGTCCAAGGCCGGCGGCCGCGCCGCCCGTGCTGCCGTCGGGGTTAGCGCCGGTACCGCGGGCGTAGAGAGCGGTTTGGCTATTGAAGCGCGGGCGCCAGGCAATGGCGGCTTCGTGCTGGCGCGCCTCAGCTTCCTTGGCTGCGGCCTGTTGCTCGCTGAGGGCGGGATGAGAAACCGCGGCGGTTGGGATGGGCGCGTCCGGACGCGCGGTGAAGGCTGCGGCGAGCTTCACATCTTGCCAAGAACCGCCGGCCAGTTGGGCGACGGCGATGCGCGCCAGGCGGGCGGCCTGCTCGGCCTGGATCAATTGGGCCTCGGCGGCCGCGGCTTCGGCTGTGGCGCGTGCCAGGTCGGCGCCGGGCTTCAGACCGGCTTCAGTTTGCGCGGTGATGAGCTTCTCCAAGTGCGCGGCGCGCTCCACGGAAGCGCGGGCGGCGGAAACGGTTTCATCGGCGGCCAGTGTGGTGAGGAAGGCGTCGGCCGCCGCGGCTTCCACTTCGAAGCGCGTGCGGGCGAAGGCGCGCTCGGCGCGCCGGCGGGCGGCGTCCGCGGTTCCCACCGTGGCGGCGCGCTGGCCCAGGTCGAACGGCTCCCACTGGACCAGGAACCCCGTGGACGAGCCCCAGACGTTTGTTCCGGCGTTGGCGGCCAGCGGAGGTCCGGAGATGGATGGGATCACCGGGTTGGGCAACGTCATTCCGAAGACGTTGTTGCGGGTGGCGCGGTTCACCTGCGCGTAGAAGTCGCCCCGGGGCAGATAGGCTGTGCGGGCGAGCTGGACCGCGGCGGCGGCGGATGCGGCCTGCTCGAGCGAAACCTCCACACCGGCGTACTTCTGGCCGGCGCGGCGAACCACCTCATCGATCGACCATTGACCACACAGCGGCGACAGTAACGCGGACGAAAGAACGGTCAAGACCCAGGACCGCACTTAGCCTCCTACTCGCGGCAAATGCCCCTCTTGCTGCTTCGAATGAACTCTACCAGATGGAGGGTATGCGGCGTCGCCGACTCAGCCTCAATCTGCGCCAGCGCCTCTTCCAGTTTCAAGCCAGAACGATAGATCAGCTTGTAAGCGGTCTTCAGGGCGCTCACTTCGGCCATCGAGAAGCCGGCGCGCTTCAGGCCGACGATGTTCAACCCCTTGGCGGCGATGTTGAAGTCCGAGTACATGAAGTAGGGCGGCACGTCGCTGTTCACGCGGACGTTGCCGGCGATCATGGCGAGCGTGCCGATCTTTGAGAACTGGTGGACCACTACGCCGCCGCTGATGAAGGCGCCGTCCTCCACCTCGACATAGCCGGCCAGCAGGGTATTGCTGGCGATGACGTTATTGGAGCCGACGCGGCAGTTGTGGGCGATGTGGCCGGAACCCATGACGAAGTTGGCGTCGCCGACGATGGTGACGCTTTCCGGCGCGGTGCCGCGCGAGATGGTCCAGTGTTCGCGGAACTTGTTGCGGCTGCCGATTGTGAGGTAACTGCGTTCTCCGGTGAAGCCCTTGTCGAAGGGGTCAGTGCCCATCACCGCTCCGGCGCTGAATTCGTTTTGATCGCCGATGGTGGTCCAGCGCTTGATGTAAACGTAGGGCTCCAGCAGGCACTGGGCGCCAATGATGACATCCTGCTCGATGACGCAGAATTCGCCGATGCGCGTGCCGGGCCCGATCACCGCATCCGGATGCACGCGCGCGGTGGGGGCGACGTAGGCCGAGGGATCAACCGGCATAAACTGTATGATACAAGCCGCCTGGGGTTCGAGGCCGGCGGCAAGGAGGCCGAGACAGTGCTGGTTCGCGAGATTGCCGATTTCCTTGGCGCCACATTCGAGGGCGACGGCGAGCGCGCCATTGACGGCGTTGCCTCGCTGGAGGCCGCCGGTTCGACGCAGATTTCGTTCGTAGGCAGCCGCCGCGCGCAGCGCGACGCGCAAGCATCGTCTGCCGGCTGCCTCATTGTGCGGCCGGACTTCGACAACAGCGGCGGCCGGACGGTGATCCGGCGCCCCGATCCCCGGAACTCGTTCGCCCACATCGTCGGGCTGCTGCGGCCACCGGATGAGCCTGCTCCGGGAGTGCATCCGACAGCGGTAGTGGGCAGAAACTGCGTGATCGGCGAAGGCGTGACCATCGGACCCTGCTGCGTGGTGGGCGACCGCGTCACCATCGGGCCGGGCAGCCGGCTCCATGCCAACGTGACGGTGTACTCCGACGTCACCATCGGCGCACGGGCGCTGATCCACGCCGGGGCGGTGATCGGCGCCGACGGCTTCGGCTTCGTGTTCGAAAACGGGCGCTACGTGAAGTTCCCTCAGGTGGGCACCGTGGTCATCGGAGATGACGTCGAGATTGGGGCCAACTCCACCGTCGACCGCGCTGCGCTCGGCGTCACCAGCGTCGGCGACGGGACGAAGCTCGACGACTTGGTGCACGTCGGGCACAACTGCAGGGTTGGGCGGCACGTGGTGATCGCGGCACAGACAGGCATGGCCGGGGGCACCGTAATCGAGGACAACGCCATCATCGGCGGCCAGGTTGGCATGGGCGACAACGTGACGGTGAAAGCCCGCGCCGTGGTAGGCTCCGGGGCGGGGATTCTCTCCTCCAAGGTGCTCAAGGGCGACGGCGAAGTCTATTGGGGCACTCCGGCGAGGCCTTTGAAGCAGTACCTGGAATCCCTGGCAAACGTGAATCGCATCCCGGACCTGCGGGAAGGCATCAACGAGTTGAAGCTGAAGCTGGCGGAGTTGGAGAAGAAGCTGAAGTGAGGATCGTGGTCGGTGGACTGGGCAGAAAGACCGGCAAGACCGCGCTGGTATGCCGCATGATCGCCCTGACGCCGGAACGCGGCTGGACGGCGGTCAAGGTCTCCCATCACGCGCCACGGCCCGGACAGGCCTACACGCTGGAAGAGGAACAGGCCCCCGGCGAGAGCGGCGACACGAAGCGCTATCTGTCGGCCGGGGCGAAGCGGGCATACTGGCTGCGTGGAGACCTGCAGGCGGGTCTCGCGGAGTTGAAGGCGCTGCTGGACACGGCCGAGAACTGGATTGTCGAGTCGGGCCGGGCGGCGAAGCTCCTGGAGCATGACGCTGCCTTTCTGGTGGTGGATCCCGAAAGAGTCGACGACCGGAAGCTGCTGCGGCTACTCGACGGCGGCGGGCAGGAAGATTGACAGGCTGAAGCGGGTGCCTGCCGCGACGGTCGCAAGCCGGCCACCGGCAGCCTCCACGACACGCCCGATGCCGCTGCCCGGCTGCTGAGGGCAGACCACACGTTCCAGCTCATCGGCGTCGGCAAGAACTTCGGCGCCGACGGTAAGCCTCATCCCCTGCCCTTCTCCGACAAGTTCCACCTGGATGGGGTCCTGCGCCTGGGCCACAAGGCGGAAAAACGAAAGCAGGTGCTCGCAGAAGGAGTACGCCAGGCCGCTGGGCACATTGGCAGGTGGCAGGCCGGGCGCGAGCGTCAATTCGATGTTGCGCTCCTCGTGAAGGGCCAACTGGCCGCCGATGCACGTGAGAATGGTCGTCAAGCCGGCCGGAGCCGCCGGTTGACCCGCCGCGCGCATCGCCAGCGATGCATCCTCCAACAGCCAGTGGGCCTGCTGCACCATGCGCCGCAGCCGCTCACACTGCTGCTGGACTTCAGGCTCGGCGTCGCCAAGCACCATGTCCAGGTAGTAGGCAATGGACTCGATACCGCTCAGTGGCTGGCGGATCTCATGGGCGAGATGCCGCAACAGTTGTTCCTGGTCGGCGGCCGGCATGGCCGAACGCTGAAGGCCGGTGGTCATGGCAGGGATCGCCAAAAGGATAGCACCTTGCCGCGGAGAGGAAAGGGTTATTGGAAAGTCTTATCGCGGCAGCGGCGCCAGGTTATGCAAGAGTCATGTAAGCTGCCGCGCTACTTCTTCCAGGAGATCGAGAGGCCCTGTGCGGACTCGGGCAGAAACTCTGTCCTGACAGCCGGGTCCTTCTGGATGCGGTCGAGGAAGTCCTTCATCGGTCCGGCGGCGTTCTTCGTGTTGTGTGCCAAAATGACGCCACCCGCACGGACCTTGGGTAACACCAGTTCGTAGTACTTCAGGTAGTCCGGCTTCCAGGCGTCGATGAAGACGATGTCGAGCGGCGCTTCCACTTTGGGCAGCTCAATCAAAGCGTTGCACAAACGGGCATCGACGACATCGGCCAGGCTCATGGCTTCGAAGTTCTTCTTCGCTTCCGCGTGACGGTCTGGATCGATCTCCAATGTGATGAGGCGGCCTCCGGTCTTCTTCAGTGCCATGGCAAACCAAGCACCCGAGTACCCCGTGGACGTGCCGATCTCCAGAACCCGGCGCGCCTTGAGATCAAGCGCGACCTTATAGAAATATTCGCCGTCCGGCGGGTCGACGCTCATGTTCCGGCGAGCGTCCTTGCGCATGAGGTCCAGGTGCGAGCGCGCGCCGGGCTCGCTATAGGGGCCTGAGACCAACAGGAAGAGTGGGAGAACGAGTGATCTGATCATAGGATGAAGGTCAGATTATACAGTGTTCGCCCGCGGGGCATCCCAGCGGTCTGACCGGCTATAACCAGGAGTCGATACCGCCACGCATGTTGAGGACGTTGGGGAAGCCGCTTTCACGCAAGAGGTTGCAGGCGGTGGCCGAGCGCATCCCGGACTTGCAGTGGATGATGATCTGCTTGGAGCGGTCCAGCTCGGCTACGCGCCGCGGCAGCGTGCCGAGCGGAATCAGAAGAGCTTGCGGGATATTGCGGGCCTGGTGCTCGTGGGGCTCGCGGACGTCAATCAGTACGAAGTCGTCGCCGCGCGACAGCTTGGCGCGCACTTCGGAGGGGGCGATTTCAGTGGGCATTCCACAGAACTGATGATAATCGACGAGTTTGGTGACAGACGGATTGTCGCCGCAGACGGGGCACTCCGGGTTGCGGCGTAGTTTCAGCTCGCGGAAGCGCATGTTCAGGGCATCGTAGAGCAGCAGCCGGCCCTTCAGCGTCTCACCGATGCCGAGGATCAGCTTCACCACCTCGGTGGCCTGGATGAGGCCGACCACGCCTGGCAGGATGCCGAGCACGCCGCCCTCGGCGCAGGAGGGGACCAGGCCCGGCGGCGGTGGCTCCGGGTAGAGGCAGCGGTAGCAGGGGCCGTCCTCGTACGCAAAGACTGACGCCTGGCCCTCAAAGCGGAAGATGGAGCCGTAGGCGTTGGGTTTACCCAGCAGAACGCAGGCGTCGTTGACCAGGTAGCGGGTGGGGAAGTTGTCGGTGCCGTCGGCCACCACGTCGTATTCACGGACGATGTCGAGCGCGTTGGCGCTGTTCAGGGCCATCTCGTGCCGGACCACGGCGACATTGGGATTGAGCTCCGCGATGGCGTCGGCGGCTGAGTCCAGCTTTCTGCGGCCGATGTCGGAGGTGCCGTGAATCACCTGGCGCTGGAGATTGGAGGCGTCGACGGTGTCATAATCCACCAGTCCCAGCGTGCCCACACCGGCGGCGGCCAGATACAGGGCTAGCGGCGAGCCGAGACCGCCGGTACCCACCAGGAGCACTTTGGCCTGCTTCAGCTTCTCCTGGCCGGCGACGCCAACCTCGGGCAACAGCGTGTGGCGCGAGTAGCGATGCAGCTCTTCCGGAGTCAGGTTCATCGGGCTCCCCCGGCGATGGAGGGCACGATGGTGAGCGTCTCGTTCGCGCTGACCGCGGTCTGCTCCTTCTGGAGGTAGCGGATGTCCTCGTCGGCGACATAGACGTTGACGAAGCTACGTAGCGCGCCCTGGTCGTTGAAGAGGTGCTTTCTCAGGTCCGGGTACTTGCTGGTGAGAGCGGTAAGGACCTCGGCGACGGTGGCGCCGGGCGCCTCCACGGAACTTTGGCCGGCAGCGTACTGGCGCAGCGGCGCGGGGATCAGGATTTGGGGCATATCAGCTCTTCGGGTGTGGATTCGGTCTGCGTTTCGTTGGCTCGGAAGGCGCGGGCGTGGTCGAACTCACCTTGGCGGACGCAAACCACCAGGTTCGAGTACCAGGGCCAGGAGTGCGCCAGGTCGGTGGCCGAAAAGTAGGCGTCGCAGTCGGGGTGGGAGTGGAAGAAGCCGAGCACTTCCAGTCCTTCCCTGCGGGCCAGCCGCTGGGCCTCAAACTGGTCGGCTGGGGCGAGTTCGAAGCGGTCCGCCTGGTCGCCGTCATAGGCATTGACACAGGCGACGGCGATGGTGACCCGGCGGCCTCCATCGGCCCCTACCTCGCCCAGTAAAATGCCGCAGCATTCACGCGGGTAGCAGGCGCGGGCGTGGCCAAGAATGACTTCCCAGGGTGCGGGCAGGATTTCGATCACCGGAGTACTTGCAGGGTATCCAATCTACCTGTTGCCTGTCAAGATTACTCGGATTGTTCGTCAGAAGCTGACTGTAGCCGCAGCAGGGAGAGATTGACCGAGAGAGTACGTGGGCCCTCGCCGGGCTCCAGGAAGGTGGGTGAGGCGAGGATCTCGACGGTGTATTCCGGAGCCTCGGGCAGGGGTGCTTCGAGGATGAACAGGCCGGGGCGGTCGAGCTTCCATGACCCGGCTGGCAGGCCGTTGGCGCGGATGGCGACTTCCGCCTGGCTTGGGGCAAAGCCCTGAACCCGCAGGACGGGCGCGCCGGGGCGGACTTTGACCAGCTTGACGGCGGCGCGCTCACCGATCCAGCGGAACTTGTTGCCGAAGTCTCCCTCAAGCTGGTGGAAGCCTTCGAGGAGCGCAGCCTCGTGGCCGGGCTTGGAGAAGTCGATGGTATCGGGGCGGGCGCCGGGGTAAAGCTCGGCCTTGAGGGCGGAACTGAGCAGGTTGTAGACGCCGTCCTCGCGGGCGGCGGCGTAGCCGCAGGCGGCGCAGGCAAGCCGGTCCGGAGTTTCAAAGGGGAGTGGCGCGGAGCAATCCGGGCAGGCCAGGGCATCCATCAGAGGAAGGCTGGACGGCAGCGTGCCGGGCTTGCGGCAGAAGGCGGCCAGGGTAGCGCCAAGCAGTCCGGCGACTCGGGCGTCGTGGTTGCCTGGGAGCAGGCGAGAGACCGATTGGACGAACTGGTTGGACCAGCCGCGCTCGCGCGGGAAGGTGATGAAGCGGGTTTCAGAGAAGTAGCGGTTGAGGAGTCCGGACCACTCGCGCAATCCGAAGCGGTGGTTCTGGCGGATTCCGAACGACTCCTCCTGGTGGGCGCCGATGACATCCATGGCGATGAAGTCGAGGAGTCCGTTGTCGTACAGACGCTTCTCCCAGGGCTTCATCCGCTCGGGGTAGGGAGCGCGGTGAAGGCGAAGCGAGAGCTGGCGGCGCACGGGCTCCTCGGCGAAGTAGTACACGCCCCCGGGGGCGAGTACGCGGTGCACCTCGCGGATGACGGTCTCCATGTCCAGGAACTGGGAAAGAGTCTGGAAGGACATGACGAAGGCCAGTGAGTTGTCGCGGAAGGGCAGGCGGGTGGCATCGCCGGCGGTCAGGACCGGAGAGCGGGATAGACTCCAGGCCTGTCGAAGGAACTGGCCGTGGCGGAGCGCGTCGGCCGAAAGATCGAGCGCGAAACCGTCGGCCTGAAAGTCGTTGGCGAGCAGATAGGAGGTGTGTCCAGCGTTGGCGCCGACCTCCAGGAAGGGCGCCAAGACGGGGCAGAAGTCCTGATTATTCTTCAGGATAGACCCTCGGCGAAAGTTCTCGTCAGCGTAGGCAGCCAGGGCGCGGTCGGGCTCGCCGAGAGAGGCGAAGTTATGGAAATCGACCTGGGCGCGCTTCACCGAGAGGGACTGTGCGGATGGATCCATTGGGACAACTTGTTTGTACCGCAGGGGGGGTAGGAAGGGCAACGCAACGGGTTAGTGAAGCGCCGCCAGCGCCGGCTGTACCCAACCCAGCAGGAACCCGCGCAGGGCCGGGAACAGGGATGCCAGCATGGCCAGCACGGGCATCGCACCGGCGCTCAGCACGGGCAGCAGGAAGTCGCGTTGCAGCTTTCCTTCCGGGGTGGTGGTGAGGCGCCTCAGCGTGGCGTCCCTCTCCATTTGGAGGAAGACGGTGAGGGTGACGACGGCCTCCACAATGAACAGAGTGAACGTCAGCCCGCGGAACAGGCTGTCGCCTTGGAACGGATAGGCGAGCATCCCCATCGTCAGCAGGATGAATACCACCGTCAGAACTGAGAAGAGGTTGCGCAGATGAAGCAGGATGTACCGAATGAAGGCTGTGATGCGAAGGGCCAGGTATTCGCCGGCGAGCACATGCACCTTGTCGCGAGCGATCTCGCCTGGGCTCTCGTCCTCACACCAATTGCTGGCGTGCTCCGCACATCGTTCCAACGATTCCGAACTGCCCTCCTCCCAAACCTCAATGCGCAAACGTTCAATGATTCCCTTGTCGAGACTTAGCTCGTCCTCCCTGAGCTGTTCGACGTCGGCCCTGCTCTCCCGGTCACCGGCGGAAACCTGAGCCAACACGGACTCCACCCCGTTGCGGAAACTCTCGATCTTGGAGTCGAGACCGGGGAAGCCGTAGGACTCTTTGAAGGTACGCAGTTTCAGAAGGCATTCCGCGGTTCTTTTCTGAAGGGTGTGGCTCCGCTTACGCGCGCTAGCCTGCCACATCAGGCTCCACAATGGGACCTGCGGCAGGTTTTGCAGATCCTTCCGCGTTGGATGCAGGTCCAGGGATTCCAGGTAGCGCCGCAGATTGAGCCAGCCGAGCAGAAACTCAAAGGTCGTGCCGGCCAGACAAGCGCTTACAAGAGCGAGCAGGACGATGAAGAGCCAATCAAAAGCCGAGGTTTCGAACGAACGAACCACACCGGCCGCCATGAGAATGACCAGAATGAACACGACACCCTGGACGATGGCTCCGAGCTTCGAGAGCACCTTTCGATGTTCGGATCGCCACCACCCCGGCCAGGCGGCTTTGAGATGCTCGAACGCGGCGCCCGCGGCGGGCTCGCCGAAGTCCGGGCAACTGTGCCGCCGGTCTTCGGCGATTACAAAGCGGAGCGCTTGAGTCCAACTCCACCACGCCAGCGCAAGCAACAAGAGAGCAGGCGCCAATGCCGCTCCTGCGCCGCTGGTGATGTGCGCGGACCTGTAAGCGCGCAGGTACAGTTCCCCGCTACCGCCCGCGAGAATGGCGCTCGCCGCCACGAGCGCCGGCACACAGCCAACCAGGAGCCAGGCCGGATGCCAATCGCGCGCGCGCAGGTAGACGACGATTGCCGCGCACAGCGTAAGCGTCGCCAGGAGAGGCAGGCCGCGGCCCATCCAGAAACCTAACTCGCCGGCGGAGAACATGTCCCAGGTCGCGACAAGGATTCCGGCCGCAAACACCACCTGCACAGCCAGCAGAAAGGCGAGCATCAGGAGCAGATAGTAGGTCCTCCCGTGGGGGGTCCGTTCCCCGTCGGGAGCCGGGTGGAGATCCGCGGCCCAGCGCCGCACTGGCTGGTTCCGCCAGCCCGCCAGAATGCAGAGCGCGCCGAAAACGAGAAAACAGAACTGGATGGCCGAGTGCACAACCCAGGCGGCCCGGGGCGGGCGTGGGAAGTACGGAAGCGTCCAGCTATTCATCCGGCTCACGGGCCAGAAGTCGTCGCGTCCGATGACGGACAGCCATGCGTCGCCGGGCGGAGCCGCAAGACCGGGAGCGACAAAGCGAAGCATCCCCTCAAAGACACCGCGGCTCAACTGGCTGAGGAAGATGCGCGGTGCCGGCGCGGCGATCCTCTCCCCGGTCTGGTAGAACGGCGGAAATGTGCTGGCCACGACGACACCGGTGAATTCCCTTGTATCCGCGCCGTGGACAAAGAGCAGGTGCCAGTCCAGCAGCACCAGCCGGACATCCGGACATGCCTCCTTGAGGAACTTGCTGAGAAAGAGCAGATCGAACACATTCGTCCCGGTGAGCACCGCGGTATCGATGGCGCGGCGTTTCAGGCGGTCCGCAATGCGCAACAGGACGGTTTCCTGGACCACGGGCAGATGAGCGGTGTCGAACTGCGGCACGGAGTCGCCGCCTTCCCGGCGGTCCTTCAGGCTGAGCGGCAACTGCTTGGAGGCCAGCCCCACGCCGCGAGCACTCGCTTCGCCGGCTGCCGCTTCAGATTCCTGATAGGCGTTACGAAGATACGAGATGTCCCGCGGGTAGCTGATCCAGACATACCTCCGCTCCCCACTGAATTGATCCCCGTAGACCGTGTTGCCCTCCGAGAGAATCGCGACTCTTCGAGCCCGCAGGTGCTTGAGCGCAGCCTCCATGACGTGCTTGTCCGGCTGCTGCACAACGTCCAGTTTCGCCATCCCCTTCACCCTCTCCCTGGCGGCGTTGATGGCATCCCCGCTGGTAGCCGTACCGGAGATGATCCAGATCCCCTTCGGCGCGGGTGTTTCCGGCCGGCCTCGGGCCTCTTGCACTGCGCTGACAAGCGAGTCTAGAGACCCGGACGAAAACGGGCCCAGGATCTCCCACGGGCTTGCCGTCCCTCCCGCGGACAGCCGGCCGATGTAGCAAAGCGCGTTTCGAAACTGATAGCGGTCGATTCCGGCCGTGGGTTGCTCGCCCACCAGAAACACCGCCAGGGTCTTTGCCTTGCCGTCCGTGCCGTCCCGGAACAACAACAGCCCTGGCCGCTTCTGCCTGGCCGCGGCACGATCCTCTCCGGAAGCCGCGTCAGGTCCGGCGGACGCCTCGCTCTGACGGCGCCAGGGTAGCCAGTAGCGGTCGTAGACGTATCCGGCGGCCGTCGCGGCGGCAATGATGCTCTCCAGACCGCGATCGAACTCCTGCGAAAGATGCGTCGTGTCCGGATCCGGCAGAGTGGCAACCAGATAGCGCACGTGCCCAGGATGCGGCCAGCCTCCGATATCTTCGCAAGCGCCGCCGGAATCGTCCCCTTGTTCGGTCAGCTTTCCTTGCCACTGGAACTTGCCCCGGTCGCCGATGTGGACGCTGAGATCGGCCCGCACCTCAGGGCTCTTGGCGTCGTCGTAGGTCGGATCAAAGTACTCATACAGAACAGAAATCGGGTGATCTTCCGGCAGGCTCTTGGACTTTTCCGCCGGTTGCTTTTGCGCGGCGGCCTTTGGAGCGGGCGACGCCGGAACGGCCACATCGAGCAGTCCGAGCCGCGAAGACAACCCTGCCGCCACCACGCTCAATGCCAACACCAGATTGCGCATCGGGTATTTGCCCTCGTTGAAGTGATGCTCTTGCAATACTGAGCGCAGTTGCGTGCGGTGTCAACGGATCGGCGCATCGAAACGAGCGATTGCGGTTATGATTCCGGCCTGCGCGAGCGGAATTGAGTACTCTGAGAACTTGAACTCCCGCCATGCGGCGCGATCAGGAGGATGCCAATATGTCAGGCGAACAAATGGAACTCGCGCTCGATGCGAAGGCTGATCTGGGGGAAGGGCCGGTCTGGGACGACCAGACAGGCCGCCTGATCTGGGTGGACATCATGGCGAACAGGGTGAACCTTTTCGAGCCGTCCACGAAAGCAGTCAGGTCCATCGACGTGGGCGCCCCCGTTGGCGCGGTGGCGATGCGCGCATCGGACGGCTTGCTGATTGCGCTGGCCGACGGGTTAGCCCTTCTCAGCCTGGAATCCGAAGAACTCAACAGATTGTGCGAGCTGCCCGGCGTTACGCCGGCAGTCCGCATGAACGATGGCAAATGCGACGTAGCGGGACGATTTTGGATTGGCACGATGGCTTACAACTTCCAGCAAGGCGCCGGCTCGCTGTACCGGCTGGAGGCCGGTCGGCCTCCGGTTGTGATTCTACAAGACCTCACCATCTCCAACGGCATCGACTGGTCGCCGGATGCGAGCCGCATGTACTTTGTCGACAGCCCCACCAGGGGCATCGACGTATTCGACTACGACCCATCCAGCGGCGGCATCAGCGGCCGCCGCACCTTCGCGGAGATCACCTTGGAGGGCGCCGTGCCCGACGGCCTGTGCGTGGACGCTGAGGGCAATGTCTGGGTGGCTTTGTGGGGCGGGAGTTGCGTGCAGTGTTTCGACCCGAACGGCCGTCTGCAGACGACGGTCCCCGTGCCCGCATCCCAGGTGACCAGTTGCGCGTTCGGCGGCGCGGATCTCTCCGACCTTTACATCACGACCGCTCGTGGCGGCCTTTCCGCCGCGCAGTTGGACTCCCAGCCGCAGGCGGGCGGGCTGTTTCGGATCCGGCCCGGCGTAAAGGGCAGGGTCGCAAACCGGTTCGCGGGCTGATCCGCACAAACGCGGGACAACCTGGCGCCGCCCGCCTCTTGGCCCCGCCTCTACCGGCAGGGCATAGAATGGTGGGCATTCAGAAGCTGACACGATGTTGGCAGGTAGAAGGACCCCATGAAATCCCTATTCCGCACCCTCACATCACTCTTCGCGATCATTCTCGCCGGCCAGGCCTTCGCCGCCGACCGTGTAAAGACCGCCAACGGCAAGCTCGAATCCACCACGCCGCCGGTGAACGGTGTGCGCAGCTTCAAGGGAATCCCGTTCGCTCAGCCGCCTGTCGGCGACTTGCGCTGGCGGGAGCCGCAGCCGGCGAAGAAGTGGTCCGGCGTGCGCAAGGCGGACGAGTTCGGGCCGCGCTGCATGCAGCGCACCGGGCCGGGCGCGGACTACTGGTTCCGCAGCAACGGCATGAGCGAGGATTGCCTCTACCTGAACGTCTGGACGCCCGCCAAGTCGCGCAAGGAGCGCCTGCCCGTGCTGGTCTACGTCTTCGGCGGCGGCTTTCAGAACGGCGACGGCTCGGAGCCGCGCTATGACGGGGCCAACATGGCCTCCAAGGGCATCGTCGCGGTGTCGATCAACTACCGCCTCAACATCTTCGGCTTCTTCTCCCATCCGGAACTCACCAGGGAATCGCCCAATCGCGCTTCGGGCAACTACGGCTTGATGGACCAGGCGGCGGCGCTGGAGTGGGTGCGGAAGAACATCGCCGCATTCGGGGGCGATCCGAAGAAGGTGACCATCGCGGGAGAATCGGTCGGCTCCATCTCGGTAAGCGCGCTGATGGCCTCGCCCATGTCGAAGGGTCTGATCAACGGCGCCATCGGTGAGGGCGGCGCGCTGATCTCCACCCTGCCCCCGAGGGCTTTGGCTGAAACGTAAAAGGACGGCGAGCAGTTCGCGTCCTCCGCCGGAGCGGACTCTTTGAAGGCCCTACGCGCCACGACGGCCGAGCAGGTGCAGGCCGCTGCCGCCAAAGGCGCCGGCATGCGCTTCCGGCCCAACCTGGACGGCCACTTCCTGCCGAAACTCCTG
>JACRKW010000367.1 GCA_016215215.1 Acidobacteriota bacterium | reverse complement strand
TGCGTTGGTGCCGCTCTTGATCTGGACGTTGATGGCGGCACCGCCGGCCAGGCCCTGCTCGGCATCGAAGGCGTTGGTGACCACGTTGACGGTTTCGATGGACTCCAGCGCCGGTACGTAGGCGGTGACGTGAGGCAGCCAGACGTTGAACTGTGTGGCGCCGTCCAGCCGAATGTTGTTGGAGGCGGCCACCACGCCGTTCACCTCATATTGAAGCGAGCGTGAAGGATTGGAGGGGATGGAGTGGGCGTTGCGCGGCGGGGTAAAGCCGGGCAGCGCGTTGAACAACTGCTGGTAGTTCCGGCCTGGAGGCACCGGTACGTTTTGCAACGTCTCGCTGCCGACTTCAGAACGTACCTCGGCTCGGTCGGTTTGCAGCAAGGCCGCCGACCCAGAGACTACGATGCTCTCGGTGACCGCGCCGATCTGAAGGGTGAAATCCAGGCGGGTGACGGCGTTGGTGGACACAGCGACATCCTTGCGCGTGAACGGGCGGAAGCCTTGTGCAGTGACGGATACCTCGTATGAGCCGCCTGGAACAGTGGGAAACGTGTACTGCCCGGTATCGGTGGTTGCCATTTGCCGGGTCTGGTTGGTGGATAGTTGCTTGATGGTGACGGTGGCGTTCACAATCGGTGCATTGCTCGGATCGGAGACGTTTCCGACGATGGAACCGTATAGAATCTGCGCCTGGGTGGGCGCGCCGAGCACGAGCGAAAGCACCATGGCGGTGAACAGACACGCTGCACCTGGCCGGGAACCTCGATGACGAATACTCATTCTCACCCCTGAATTCAGTGGTTTAGGAGAAGCGCCGGCTATGGCTGGCGATCCACGTGGACGGCCGAACACCCAACCGGGCATCCCCTTGGCTCACAATTCTACACTTTTTTTTCTAACATGTCAGTTACAAGTTGATGAAACTGGCACGTAGTTGGTTCAGGGCCCGCCTGACTGAGAGGAGGACGCAGGCAACCGGTCCGGCAGGGTCCCCCCGGGGCCAGCAAGCAGGAAGCTACTTCTTGTAGGTGATTTCCTTGTCGCCGCCATCCGCGCCGACGATCCGGATGGTTCGATTCTGCGGGGGGGGTGGCGGTTGGGGAGGAGCCTGGGGCAGCAGGATTCCGGCGCTTTGGGCGGCCGGAGAGATGCCCTTCACCGCCGGCCGGAGTCCGGGAGGCACGCCGGTGGCGCCGCCGATGCCGAGGAGGGACTCCAGCGATTTCTGGCCTGCGCTGGCGGCGGAGGTCTTCACGGAGGCCACTCCACGTTCAAGCTGGGCGAGTGGGACGTCCATCGCCATGTGGACGATGACGCCGTCGATCTTTACGTTGAGGCTCTTCACGATCGCGGCGACCTCCGGTGAGGTGCTCTTGTCCTGGACGGCCATAGAGGAGATGAGTTGGGCCAATGTGGCAAAACCCCGGGCGGCGTCCTCGGACTTGGTGATCAAGTTGACGCGAAGGCCAAGGCCTTTCTGCATGGAGACGCCCAAGTCCATGGATTCGATGTCCTCCAGTTGTTTCATGGGACCGGAGACGGCGCCGGATGCGGTCGAGGCGGGCGCGGAGGAGACCAACCAGACCTCGCAGTTGGCCGAAAGCTGGAGGGCGCGGTCGAGCAGTGCCGTGTCCTTGACCGAAGGCGCGGCGCTTGAGCGGGCGTCCAGCACAAGGCCGAGCGACTGGCGGTCGCCGAAAAGGGCGGTCCTGTCGTTGACGACGGCCACAAGCAAATCGGTGTCCGGGGATTTCGGCGGGACGAGCAGGTCGACACCCTTGAATCGCTCAATAGCGGTCCCTTGGGGCATCAACTTCTTGATTTCGGCGCGATCGATGCGTCCTTCCACCGCCACCACCATGGGCGGCTGACGGCCGGGCGTTTCACCCGGACGACCGACGCCGGAGACCAGAATACGGTCGCACCGCTCGAACATGGCAAAGGCGGGCCCGGAGGCCTTGAATTGTGCCGCCTGGGTGTTGAGTTGGCGGGAGAACATGCGGCCGGTGGCCGAATTCTTCGCCTTGTTCCAGTCCAAACCGGCGAGGAACTGAGCATCGGGGTGGACGTAACGCCAGAGATCCACGGCCGCAGGGGGCGGCGTTTGCGCCTGAACGCTCGGACACAACAGCAGGATGGCGATCAGCGCGGCAACGGCCGCGACAATGGTGGATGGGCGCATAGGGGGTCTCCAAGTCACTCAGGAATCTATCGGCACGCGGGCGACATCTGTATAGGGGATCACAGTCCTTGCGGAGGGACGCAGAAGGCGTTTATACTGCGTC
Organism: Acidobacteriota bacterium; assembly: GCA_016215215.1. GTDB lineage: Bacteria > Acidobacteriota > Terriglobia > Bryobacterales > Bryobacteraceae > Paludibaculum. Next base: position 2,657 of record JACRKW010000367.1, on the reverse strand, counting down.
TTCCTGGAGTCAATGCCCCCAGCTACGCAAATCCGGCCGACAGAACCGGCAGTGAGACAAGTCCTGGAGGACTTCGATCCTCTGGCGGTGCAGAAGGAGGCCGCGATGTTTTACGGGCTCTTTCTGCGCGGGCACGCGCCGGAGGAGCTACGCCGCGATATATTGATTCCAAAGGAGATCTTCGACAAGTGGCTCTCCCACCCGCACTATGACGGCGCTTTCAGGGAAAACGTGAAGCGCGTCTACAGTTTCCGGCGGCAGGTGCTTGCGGTCTTCGAAGAGTTGGTAGACCGCGAACGCGACAAGGCGCGACTGCACTAGGGAGCCAAGATGGAAGAACCTTCAGAACCCCAACCGATTTCACCAGCGTTCCGGACAGGGGCCGCCCTGCTTGTCGTGGGGGCACTGGTGATCATGCTGGTGGCGATGCTGAAGCCGAAGATCAGCCTCTTCGACCTCGGCGGCCCCGGAGAGGTGCTGGAAGCCTCGTTCACGGTTCCAGGGGAGTTCGCGCCACGTTCACTTTCGTCGTTCCGGGGACGCGCGGTGGTGGTGGCGCTCTGGACGGCGGCTCGATGCGACGAGTGCCCGGGGCAGTTGCTGGCGTTGAACGAACTGGCGACCCGCTATGGCCCCGACGGGCTTGTGGCTCTGGCGCTGACCGAGTCGGCGCCGAGCGAGATTGTCGCCTACCCGGGCATTGGCGGTCTGCAGATTCTAACCGGCTCGCTGGCGAAGGCGCAGGCCGATACGCTTGAAAAGACGCGGCCGTACGTCTACGTGCTCGACCGGCAGGGCCGGCTCCGCCACAAGAGCGGAGGGCTGAAGCAAGCCTCCGATCTCAGCGGCGCGGTGGAGAAGGCGCTGGCGTTGAACTAGCCCCGGATCGCGCTTTTCAGGAAGGGCAGGCCGTCAAAGGCAATATCTTCGGGCAGCGGAGCGAGATCCCGCCAGATGGCAGCCGCGGCGGCGATATCGGCTATGTTGTAGCCGAAGCTCTCTATGGTGAGCCAGCCGTCGTAGTTGAGATCCCGCAGGGCCTGAAAGACTTCCGCCCAAGGCACGTGGCCGGAGCCGGGCGCGCCGCGGTCATTCTCGCAGGTATGCACGTGGAATAGGTGGCGGCCGCAGGCGCGGAGGGCGTCGCCGAGACGCTTCTCCTCGATGTTGGCGTGGAAGGTATCGAACAGGATGCCGACGTTCGGGCTACCGATGGCATGGCAGAGTTCAGCCGCGTCGGCGGCGGTATTGAGAAAGAAGGTCTCGAAGCGGTTGAGCGGCTCGATGGCCAGTTTCACGCCGCAGGCGGCGAGCGTTCCGTCGAGCGCGGCCAGCGATTCGGCCGCGCGCGCCCATTCGTCCGCCGTGCGGCGCCGGCCGGGTAGCCAGCCGACGGGTGAATAGACAGGACCGGCGAGGAGCGCGCCGCCGAGCGCCGCGGTGGTCTCGATACACAGCTTGAGATGGTCCAAAGCCTTGGCGCGAACTCCCGGGTCGACGTCGAAGACCGACAGCCCGCCGGGTATCACCGAGCAGGTGGTCACCTCGAGGCCGCTGGCTTCCAGACCGGCCCGGATGGCGGCCACCGGGGTGGATGCGGGGTGGAAGATGGGGATCTCCACGCCGTCGAAACCGCGTTCGCGGATGCGAGGCAGTAGCGGCAGGTGCTCCAGTTCGAAGGACGCGGTCCAGATGAGCGCGTTCACGCCGTATTTCATTTCTTTACTCCCAGGTTCTTGAAGAGGAACAGGCCAGCCTTTCCGCCGACGCCGACATCGGGGCGGCCATCGCCGTTGATGTCGCCTACGGCGACCTGCATGCCGCCGCCGGCGCGGGTCCCGTAGTCGATGATGTGGCGAACGAACAGGGGGGCGCCCTTTTCGTCCTTTGAGTTTTCATACCAGTAGACGCCCAGCGGCTCACGCTCACCGGGGTCCTTGCCGTTGTGAGCCATGTAGCGTTTGCCGGTGACGAGGTCGGGCCGGCCGTCGCCGTTCAGGTCTGCGAGGGCGACGGAGTGCGCTTGCGACCACGAGTCGTCGATGAGCCGCTTGACCCACTTGCCGTCGGCGGTGCGCTCCATCCAGAAGATGCCGTAGTCGTGGGCGAGGGAGGTGACCAGGTCGGGACGGCCGTCGCCATTGACGTCAAGCACATGGATGAAGCCGGTAGCGCCGAGGTCGAAATCGGCGTGGAAGATCCAGGTGCCGGAGCGCGGGTCGGCGGGGGCTTCGAACCAGCCTTTGGGGGTGATGATGTCGGCGCGCTTGTCGCCGTTCACGTCGCCCGCCCCGATGCCGTGGCCGTAGCTCTTCTCACTGACGACGTGGCTCTCCCACTTGCCGTTGCGGAACTCATACCAGGTCAGCGGGGCGTTGTTGTTGCCGAACTGAGGCAGGATTTCCAGGGCATTGCCGTCGTTGTTCAGGTCGACCAGGAAGGCGAACTCGACATTGAAGCGCGTCTCTATGTCCTGCATCTTCCACATCCCGGCGCCGCGCCCTGGGTTCTTCCACCAGGAGACGCTCTTGGAAAACCAACTGACGCTGACCACGTCAGGCTGGCCGTCGCCGTCGAAGTCGGCGACCAGATCGGCGAAGTCGTCGACATAGTTATTGAGGAAAGCGATGTCGCGGAAGCGGTGGGCCTTCCAGAGC
>JACRKW010000366.1 GCA_016215215.1 Acidobacteriota bacterium | reverse complement strand
GCTTTCGTGGAATCGCAAAGTACCGTTGCCGAAGATGGCCGGTTCGCAGATCTTCGTGCGAGCGGTGGTCAACAACGTGTTCAACAACCTGCGGGTAGACAGCTTCAACACTACGATCATCGGGAGGACCGGCGACACGACGCTGGCGGCATTCAACCCCTTCACAAGCATGCCGGTGGAGGGCGTGAACTGGAAGAAGGGACCGAGCTTCGGCCAGCCGGTGAGTCCGAGCAGCTATCAGGCGCCACGCGAGTTCAATTTCTCTGTTGGCTTCCGGTTCTGAGCGCGGATTCGACCTATGAAACCGAATTCCGAGGTCATGCCGCGCGCCAAGAGTGTGCGCCTGCTGGTTCTATCGCTGGCACTCGTTCTGCTTGGGGACGCAGGCGCCTACCTGGTGAAGACGGGGGCGGGATCGGTCGATGTTGCCGGGATCAAGATCCCGACGCAGGACGGGCAATGGGTGGCCGCCGACCTGTTCCGGCCACGCTCGGCCACGGAGCAGAATCCAGCGCCGCTGGTGGTAGTCTGTCCAGGCTTTGAGCGCAGCAAGGAGGCGCTGGACAGCTACTCGATCGAGCTGGCGCGCAGGGGAATGGTGGTGATTACCATCGATCCGTATAGCCAGGGAGCGTCGAGTTCGACCCGGCAAAGGCGCTCGGCCACGGTGGAGGGGTACGGCGTGATTCCGATGGTGGAGTACATCACAAGCACGCCGAACCTGAACTACGTGGACAAGTCGCGGATTGGGGCGGCGGGGTACTCAGCGGGAGGGAATGCGGTGCTGCAGGCGGCATCGCACTTCGGCGGACGGAAGTCGAAGGCATCGGCCGAGAGCCGGGCCCGGGCGGGAGAGGAGGGCGAGGCGGCGGGCGGCGCATCCGGAAAGAGGATCACGCAGAGCAAGCTGGCCGCCATCTGGGTGGGCGGGTATGTGCTGACGTTGACCGACGCGGTGCTGCGGCCCGTCCGCTCAAACGCGGCCATGGATTATGCCCGCTATGACGAAGGCGCGTTCCGGAATGCGAATCGAAACGCGGACATGCGGACGGCGCCGGAAGCGCTGCGCTTTGTCAATTCCGGACTGGAGAAGAGCGAGGCGGTTCCGGCGGTGGAGATCGGCAAGGTCTACGGCGAGGCGGCACGGCGGACGATGCGGGTGGTGCACAACACGCCGAACCTGCATCCGTTTCTTCCCTACGACCGCACCTCGATCGGGCACGTGATCGATTTCTTTACGAGCGTTTTCGGGATGAGACCGGCAATCGCCAGCTCAAACCAGACGTGGATGTGGAAGGAGCTGTTCACGCTGCTTTCTCTGGCGGGCGCACTGCTCTTTCTTGTTCCATGCGCGGCGCTGCTGCTGCAGCTCCCCGTGTTTTCGCCGCTGGCGCAACCGGTTCCACCGGCGCTGCCCGAGCTCACGCGGCGCGGCCGGCTGGTGTTCTGGATCAACTTTTCAGTGTCGGCGCTGTTGGCCTGCTACCTGTTTGTACCGATGGTGAGGGCGACTTTCACCGTGTTTCCGGCGGCAAGCCAGGCGCAGCAGACCTGGTGGTTCCCGCAGCGGATCAACAACGCGGTGCTGCTGTGGGCCTTAGCCAACGGCGTGATCGGCATCGCCAGCTTCTGGCTGACTTACCGGTACCATGGCAGGCACAACGGCATGGCGCAGCAGATCTCCGGCATCAGGGCCACGAAGGAAGAACTCTTCAGAACGCTGTGCCTTGCGCTTTCCGTACTGGGAGCGTTCTACGCGCTGCTGTTCACCTCGTACGGCGTCTTCCACGTGGACTTCAGATTCCTGTTTGTCTCGGCGGCGGCATCCTTCCCCAACGACATGCTGCTGGTGGCGCTGGAGTACATCCCGCTCTTCTTCGTGTTCTACCTGGCGAATTCGATTCGCGTGAACTCGGCCAGCCGCTTCGAGGGGCAGGCGGAGTGGGCGAGCATGCTGATCATGGGGCTGGGCAATTCGGTGGGCCTGGCGCTGATCCTGGCGATCCAGTACGCCTGCTTCGTCTACACTGGCACGGTGTTCTGGACGGCGGAGTGGCTGTTCGCGAACCTGCTGTTCGGGATTGTGCCGATGATGTTCGTGCTTCCCTACTTCAACCGTTATTTCTTCAGAGCCACCGGCAAGGTGTACCTGGGGCCGATGGTCACCTGCTTTGTCTTCGTCATGATGATGCTGACAAACAACGTCTGCTACATTCCGCGCTGAGGATGGCGGAGAGGCGGGAAAGTGCGGAGGGCGGGCGAAACTGAAGATGCGGCTGAGGCCCGGCGCTGAAGCGCCGGGACAAAAAGGGACAGCCCGGCGCTGAAGCGCCGGGGCAAATGGGGGGGCAGCTGGTGGCGGAGGTCACCCGGCGGCGAAGCAGCGAAGCACAGAACTACAGGCGGGGAAGTGTGCAGGAGATCTCGCGCAGTTTCTTCCGCATGGCGCGCGTCCTGGCCCGTGCGGCGACGCTCAAGCCGGCCAGTCCGCAGAGGACCAGCGGCGTGGAACCTGGTTCGGGAACGGGGCTGCCAGGCGGGATACCTTCGATCTCGTAGAGTAGGGTATTCAGGTACGTATCGGTCGTAGTGGTGGTCTGGAAGATGGTGACGAGGGAGAGGAGCCTGCCCTCAACGATGATTGAACCGGGAACGATCGATACCTGCGTGCCGCATTGAATGGTGTAAAGTGCGCTAAAGCAAACCGGATCGGCGTACGGGGTATACCCGGAACAGCCACTCAACGAGGCGTAGTTACCCGCGTCCAGGGAATAACTCTGGCACACTCCGAGGCCACCGGTGAAGATGACCTGCGGTCCGACAAACGCCTGCGCACCCAAGTACGTTTGCGTCGTCTGCCGATCCATGATCTGGGTGTCACTTTGGCTGCTTTGTAGTGATCGCAGGCTACTGAGAAGCGCAGGGCCCAGGAGGGCGACAGCACCCGCCGCAGTCAACAGGCCCCCGGCCTGTGTGATGCCCGCCTGCACCTGAGGGTCGAGGAACGGGACCGTGTAGGTCTGGTCGAACAGGAGCGGACCTCCCTGCATCCTGGCGATCAACTGAATGGACCAAATGTCCACTTCCTGAGTGAGCTGCGTGGGCAAGATGGTATCGAATTCGGCGGTCGAGGCCATAGCGAGAGTCTCTCCGCTCCCACCAATGACTACCGGCACGATGGGCGCCGCCGCCAATGTGCGGGACAGGCAGGTCACAGCAGTCAACAGCATGGCGAGTTTCAGAACGGTGTCACGTTTGGCGGCGGGAAAGGACATCTCTGGTGGTTCTCCTCATCACACACAAGCGCAGAGCGCGGCAAGAACGCATCAGGCCAGGGGAGTACGCAGTGGCAACTGTGGGCCAGGGTGTGGGAACGAGCGCAGTCGATGCGGGGGAAGGGGCAGCGGGGCTGGATGATGTATTTTCATACTCCACCGACCTCAAAAGCGCGGGATCTTAGTGACGGCGAGGCGTGCTGGAGGGCCCTCGCGTATTGCTTCGAATGGCGCGCGTCCTGGCTCGCGCTGCGACGCTCAAGCAGGCCAGTCCGCAGAGGACCAGCGGCGTGGAGCCTGGTTCGGGAACGGGGCTGCCAGGCGGGATGCCTTCGATCTCGTAGAGCAGGGTGTTCGTGTAGATATTGGTGGTGGTGATGGTCTGAGAGATGGTGACGAGGGACAGGGTCATCACGTCGAAGAGATCGACGCCGATAGCCACAGATAACTGTGTGCCGCATTGAACGGTCATCACACGTTGGAGCCCGACGCTAGGGTAGAATCCGGAAAAGCAAGCCGGGTCGGAGTAGGGCGTCATGCCGGAGCAGCCGCCTAACGAGGCGTAGTTGCCCGCGTCCAGGGAATAGCTCTGACAAACTCCGAGGCCGCCGGTGAAGAGGAGCTGCGGACCAACGAACACCTGCGCTCCGACGTAGGTTTGCGTCGTTTGCCGGCCTGTGACCTCGGTGGCGCTTTGGCTACTTTGCAGGACTCGCGAACTACTGAGAAGCGTAGGGCCTACGAAGGCGACGGCGCCAGCCGCGGTCAGCAACCCAGCGGCTTGAGTGATGCCCGCCTGCACCTGAGGATCGAGGAACGGGACGGTGTAGGTCTGGTCGAACAGGAGCGGGCCTCCCTGCATCCCAGCGCGCAACTGGAGGGACCATGTATCCACTTCCTGGGTGACTGGCGTGGTCACGACGGTATCGATTTCGGCGGTCGAGAATGTGAATGCCCCCGGACAGGCAAAACCACAACTCCCGCCGTATGAGCCATACAGCACCACGGGCACTATCGGCGCCGCCGCCAGTGTGCCGGACAGGCAGTGCAGAGCAGCCAACAGCATGGCGAGTTTCAGAACGGTGTCACGTTTGGCGGCGGAAAAGGACATCTCTGGTGGTTCTCCTCATCACACACAAGCGCAGAGCGCGGCAAGAACGCATCAAGTCAGGGGAGGTTAAGATATGTAGGACCGTGGAGCCTCGAGAAATAGCCTCGGAGTCCGTTAGCCCCAAGGACATTACCGGGCTGCTGCGTTACTGGCAGTCCGGCGACCGGGAAGCCCTGGCGCGCCTGGTGCCGCTGGTAATCGACGATCTTCACGCCATCGCCAGAGGCTACCTGCGCCGGGAGCAGGCCGGCCACACCCTTCAGGCCACGGCCCTGGTGAATGAGTTGTATCTCCGGCTCTCCCGGATCAAGTCGGTGGAGCTGGCCGACAGAGGACACTTCTTCGCTTTCGCCGCAAAGATGATGCGGATGATTCTGATCGACCACGCCCGACAGACCAAGGCTGTCAAGCGGGTTGGGAGCCGCGTGCGTGTCCCATTGCACGACGAGATCGCCTGGATTGACGCAGAGAGCGAGGAGATGATGGCACTGGACGGGGCGCTTGACCGGATGGAGGCCGTTGACCCGCGCAAGGTCCGCGTCATCGAGCTCCGGTTCTTCTTGGGCGCGACCAATGAGGAGGCCGCGCAGATTCTGGGGGTTTCCCGGCCCACGGTCGATCGCGATCTGGAGTTTGCCAAAGCATGGCTGTATCGCCACCTCACACGCGGCGGTGGAGGCCGTGATGCAGAAGCTCCCAGTTCCGCGCCGAGCAAGTAGGACCAGCCGTGCCAAGACACGACGAGATTGAAGCACTGTTCCACGAGGCGCTGGCACTGGGTGACGGCATGAACGTCGAGCGCTGGCTGAGAGAGCGTTCCCACGGCGACCTTGAGCTGGTGGATGAGGTGGCCTCACTGCTGGAAGCGCACGCCGCGACGCGGTGCGCAACGACGCCTCCGGCTCCAGCCCAAGACGTTCCACGAGCCCGGTTCGGCCCATTCCGCGCGGTGGAGCTGATCGGCCGCGGAGGCATGAGCGTGGTCTATCGCGCCTGCCGTGCCGATGGCGGTTTCGAGCAAACGGTGGCACTGAAGGTGATGGCCGTCTACTTGAGCGGTCCGGAATTCCTGCGGCGATTTCAAGTCGAACGGCAGCTTCTGGCCTCACTGAATCACCCGCACATCGCCCGGCTTCTGGATGGCGGCGTGTCTTCGGCCGGCGACCCGTACCTGATTACGGAATTGGTGGAAGGCGAGCCGTTGGACCGTTATTGCGACGAGCGAAGGCTGGATGTGGCCTCGCGTTTGCGCCTTTTTCTCCAGTTGTGTGATGCGGTGGAATATGCACACCGCAATCTGATCTTGCACCGCGATCTCAAACCCGCCAATATCCTGGTGACGGCCGGCGGCGCGGTCAAGTTGCTGGATTTCGGCACGGCGGCTCTGGTAGCCGATCAGCCGGATACAACAGTGACGCGCTCCAGGATGTTGACGCCCCGCTACGCCAGTCCGGAGCAGTTACGAGGAGAGAGGTCGACCATCGCCGGCGATGTCTTCTCATTGGGCGTGATCCTGTACGAGTTGCTGACAGGCGCCTGGCCGTTTGGCGATCCAAACTCCCTGGTGCGGGGACTGGAAAGAGCGATCGGCGATTCGAATCCCGCGGCTCCCTCCGCGTGCATTACACAGGAGGCGGCGGAACTTCGCTCACTGCCCTGTCCCAACCTGCGGCGGCTGATTGAAGGAGACCTCTCTGCGGTGCTGCTGAAGGCACTGGAGATGGATCCCTCGCGGCGTTACGTTACGGCCGGCCATCTGGCCGAGGATGTGGACAGGTTTCTGAGCGGACGGCCGGTGCAGGCGCGGCCGCAGACCGCCATCTACCGGACGGGGAAGTTTCTGCGCCGCCACTGGCTGGCCGCCAGCGCGGCCGCGGTGTTCGTCATGGCGATTACCGCGGCAACGACCGTGGCGGTTGTCGAGGCGAAAGCCGCCCGAGACGAAGAGCGCAAAGCCCAGATCACGAATCAGTTTCTGACGAACATGCTGGCTTCGGCCCGGAGGTTCAGTTTCGACCCAGCGAAGTACACCGTGAAGGAGATGCTTGATTCGGCTGATCGCGAGTTGGAAGCCGGGCCAAGAAAGGATCTGCACGCCGAGGCGCTTCTCCGATTGAGTCTCGCGTCCAGCTATTTTGCGCTGTCGCAAGACGCGAAAGCGAAGTCGCAGCTCCTGCGCGCCATCCCGGTGCTGCGCGCGCGTGGCGATGTTCGCGAACTGGCCGATGCGCTTTATGTGCAGGCCAACATGGAGTCCATGGCAGGGAACTTCGACTCGGCCGGACGCCTTTATCAGGAGGCACTCTCTCACCTGCAACGGCTGGGGAGGAGAGCGCAGCCGACCCAACTGTTTACTACGAAGAGCGCTTACGCCGAACTACTGGCCTTGTCCCCGCAGAACCGGAGAGAGGAGGCGAGGGCGCTGTACCGTGAGCTGCTGGATAGCAGAGCGCCCGACCGGTCGATTCCCCGAGCCCAGGTGGCGCTCGCCCTGGCCGGCCGGGGCGGCCTCCTGCTGTCGGAGGGCAAAGATCGCGAGGCTGAGGCCGTGCTGCAGAAGGCGCTAGCCACTGGCCGCCAGGAGGATCCAGGAGGATTTTGGGAACTGACGCCGCTGTACAACCTGAACGTGATCCAAGTGTCGAGACGCGACTACAGCGCCGCAACGGAAACCGCCACGAAGATGGTGGAAGTGGCGACGCGCGCGGTGGGACCTGACAATCCCCGAACAGCGCAGTACCGGATCATCTGGGCGCGGTGTGCTTCGGAGACCAATGAAAAGCAGGCCGCAGCCGAAAGCGTGGCGCAGGCCATGCCGGTGTTGGAGAAGAGCTATCCATCTCCATCCCTGGAGCTCTGGCACGCCGCCAGGGATTCCGCGCATGTTCTCCGGCTGGCAGGAAGCATGAAGGAAGCCGAGCGTTACGCGCGGGAGTCGCTTTCAGTGGCGCAGGCCGCGCGGATGGCGGACAACGATCCGCGGCTCGGCAATTCCTGGGAGGAACTCGGCCTGACGTTGCGGGAGGGCAAGAGACGACGTGAGGCTTCCCGCGCTCTTGAGCGGGCGGCCGCCATTTACGCTGCTGCCGGCCCGAAGTGGGCCATTCGTGCCGAAACGATTCGGCGCCTGGTGGCTGGAACAAGGCCGGAGCCCGGCGGGCGGTAGGCAGCCGCAGAAACGCTCAAGTTGAATGCTGCCGGCGTGCCGTCAGAAGGACAGGCGCAGGCCGAGTTGGATGGCGCGGGAGCCGGTACCGCCGACGCCCTGGTTGGCGATGAGGCCGGCGAGGGTGCCGGTGACCTTGCCGAAGTCGGCGCTGCCGACGGTGGTGTTGGGGTTGCCGAAGGCGGGGGTGTTGGTGAAGTTGGTGGCTTCGGCGCGGAGCTCGCCCTTGATGCGTTCGGTGATGCCGAACTTGCGGAAGAGGGAGGCGTCGATGTTGAAGAGGCCGGGGCCGCTGACGTTATTGCGGCCCATGGAGCCCCAGTGCGGGGTCTTGCCGTCGGCGTCGAGGGGCTGCTTGAAGGCGGAGGTATCGAACCAGAGGGCCGTGCCGGAGCTGCCGGCGACGTTGTGGAGGACGTTGAAGGGACCGGTCTGGTCGGGGGTGAGGGAGTTGCCGGTGGCGTTGGGGCTGACGGTGGTGCCGAAGGTGAGGGGGCGCCCGGTCATCAGGGTGAGGACGCCGTTGACCTGCCAGCCGCCGAGGATCCAGTTGCCGGGGCCGTCCTTGAGCCAGTGGCGGCCCTTGCCGAAGGGCAGTTCGTAGAGGTAGCTCTGAACGAAGGAGTGGGAGCGGTCGAAGTCGAGGCGCGCGTAGGAGCGGCGGGGCTGGATGTAGTTCCAGAGGCCGCCGTCCTCGGGGGAGTAGCCGAGGGCCTTGGAGTAGGTGTAGGCGGTGGTGAGCATGAAGCCGTTGCTGTAACGGCGGTCGGCCTTGACCTGGAGACTGTTGTAGTTGTTGCTGAAGCCGGCGTAGCGGAGGTTGACGTCGGCGTTCTTGCCGTAGGCGGCGTAAAGGGGGCGGCCGGCTGCACCGCCGTTGAGGACCCTACCGGCGTTGACATTGTAGGCAACGGGCGCGCGGACGGTGTGGTTGGCGACGTAGGCGGCGTCAAGGGTGAAGTTCCTGGGCAACTGACGCTGAATGGCGAGGTTCCAAGATTCGATGTAGCCTTCGCGGTAGTCAGAGGGGATGGCGGTGGAGATGGTCTG
>JACRKW010000365.1 GCA_016215215.1 Acidobacteriota bacterium | reverse complement strand
TTCGTACCAGAACTCGCCGGAGACGATGTCGGACCGCTTGTCGCCGTTGATATCAGCGAAGGCGCAGGTTTCAGACGCGCCAGCGTCGAGCATCGCTTTGTCGAACAGCAGCTCGGGCGGACGGGAGGCGAAAAGGACGGCGAGGGGAAGCAGTTTGGCTAGCATCGGAATCAGCCAAAATGTACCACACGCGCGCCACGGAACAGGCGTATGCTAACGGCAGAATGACTGTGCGCTTCAGGAGGTTCCCCATGCACCTTGTTCGGCTACTGCTTTGCGGCTTGACGTTTGCAGGCGTGGCGGCGGCGCAAACGCCGACGGCCAACGTGGTGGGCCGCGTGATAGATGCAAGCGGGGCGCTGATCCCAGGAGCCACGGTCCGTGTCACCAACCTGGAGACCAACCAGAACACCGAGGCCGCCAGCGGGGAGACGGGCGAGTACACCCTGCTGCAACTGAGGCCGGGGCGCTATTCGATGGAGGCCAAGCGAGAGGGTTTCCGGGTGTACCGGCGCGCCGAATTCGTGCTGGCCGTGGACCAGGTGTTACGGCTCGACTTCCAGATGGAGGTGGGCGGAGCGTCCGAGGTAGTCACGGTGACCGACACACCGCCGGTGTTGAACACCGAGAGCGGCTCGCGCGGCGACGTGACGACGAACGACGAGATCAGCGAGATGCCGCTGGCGGGGCGCAACTTCAACGACCTGGCTTACCTGACGGGCGGCGTGATGCCGAGAGGCGAGGATGGCGACGGATCGTACGCGGTGAACGGCGCACGCGCCGACAACACGGGCTTTCTTCTGGAGGGCATGAACAACACGCAGCGGCGCAACACAAGTTCGATGATCAGCCCACCTCTGGAGGGCGTGCGGGAGTTCAAGATGGTGACGTCCGGCTTCTCAGCCGAGTACGGCCGCTACGCCGGCGGGCTGTTGAGCGTGGTGATGAAGAGCGGGGGAAACCGGTTGACGGGCTCGCTGTATGAGTTCATCCGCAACGACATGCTGGACGCGCGCGGTTACTTCGATCCGGCCAAGGGCAAGCTTCGGCGGCACCAGTTTGGCGCCACGGTGAGCGGGCCGGTGGTGATCCCCAGACTATACAACGGCAAGGACAGGACGTTCTTCCTGATGAGCTGGGAGTCACTACGGCAACTGTCGGACGTGAGCCAGCGTGGAATTGTGCCGCTGCCGGAGAACCTGAAGGGAGACTTCACCAAGGCGGTGGACGCGTTCGGCAAGCCGCTGAAGATCACCGATCCACTGGCCAAGGCGCCGTTCCCCAACAACCAGATCCCGGTGAGCAGGCTGGACCCTGTGTCGCTCAAGCTGGCGGCGTACTACCCTGCGCCGAATCTGGCAGGCGCCAACAACTATGTGGTGCAGGCCAACTCCTCCAGCGACTACGACAACTTCAGTCTGAAGGGGGACCACAACTTCAGCCAGGCGGACCGGTTGAGCCTGAGCGTCTTCTGGCGTCCGAACCTGAGCTTCAATCCGCTGACGCGGTCGCCGATCCCGATCTTCGGCGCGACGACGGAGTCGTTCGACCTGCTGAGCGGCGCAAGGTACACGCGGTCGATCACGCCGCTCATGTTCCTGGAGCTGAGCGCTTCGTTTTCGCGCAAGACGTACAACTGGGGGTTCGGTAGCGACCAAAGAGATTGGTCGGCGGAGGTGGGTTTCGTGGGCGGGACAAAGAACCCGATCGCCATGGGACTGCCACAGACGGAGGCCACCGGCTATATCATCCTGGGCCATCCTTACGACTTGCCGAAGATCTGGGTCTTCAACAACTACCAGTACGCGGGCACAATGACCTGGATTAAGGGCAAGCATACGGTGAAGTACGGCGCCGATTTTCTGCGCATGCAGTACTTCTCCCGGCAGTACGGAGACACGCGCGGGCGAATGACGTTTTTGGGCCGCTTCACCAACGAACCGATGGCCGACTTGCTGCTCGGCTACGCGCAGACGACTCGCCGGCAGCTTGACGGGGCAGGGCCATACCACCTGGTCTCCAACTATTCGGGTTTCGTTCAGGACGACTGGAAGATCTCCCCGACGCTGACGCTGAACCTGGGGCTGCGATACGAGCTGATGAAGCCGCCGATGGAGAAATTCGGCGCATGGTCGATGTTCGTGCCGTCCCTGGGAAAGGTAGCGATCGCGGGCACGGGGACGATGTCGCAGGCTGAGTTCGCGAAGAAGATCGAGGATTCGGGCATGGCGCAGTATGTGACCATGACCTCGCAGGCAGGGCTGCCGTCCACGTTGATCCGGACCAACTACAACAACTTCGCCCCTCGCTTTGGCTTCGCCTGGCGGCCGTTCGGCGGAACGAAGAACGTGATCCGCGGCGGGTATGGGATGTTTTACGGGAGCAGCTCCATTTACCGCATGGACGAGTTCAGCGACACCTACCCGTTCTCAATCAACGAGAGCTACTCGGCATCGTCGTCCAACCCGCTGCTGCTGACAGTGTCGAACCCTTATCCGGTGGCGCGCAAGAAGGTGACAGGCATCACCTCGACGAGCGGCTCGGATCCGGACACCAAGAGCCAGTACATCCAGAGCTGGAACCTCACGCTGGAGCGCGAATTCTGGCACGGCACGGCGCTGGAGATCGCTTACGCGGGCTCCAAGGGCACCCACCTGCCGCGGCGCTACGACATCAACCAGCCGTTCCGCGTGCCGGAATGCAAGCTGGCCGACGGAACCTTCCCACGGCCTTACGCGGGATTCCAGACCATCAACTTCTTCGCCGACGGGTCGAACTCCATCTTCAACTCGGGCTCGGTGACGGTGCGGCGGCGCTTCCGCAAAGAACTGTTCATCCGCACGGCATATGTGTTTGCCAAGTCGCTGGATGAGAGTTCCAATACGGGCGGTACGATTGCGGCCGGCTTTTCATCGTCGCAGGACTCGCGCAATCTGAAGGGCGAGCGCGGGCGTAGCGATTTCGACATCGGCCATTCGTTTGTCGCCAGTTTCATCTGGCAACCGCAACTGTCGAAGAACCTGTTCCTGCGCAACTGGCAATTGGCGGGCACCACGCGTGCTTATACGGGCCAGCCGTTCACGCCCAAGGTGGGCAACTACTCTCTGGACCTGGGTGATGCGGTTCGGCCCGACCGGACTGGCAAGGGCACGATGGTGAGCCCGTCGGTGGATGCGTGGTTCGACCGCACGATGTTCCCCGTGGTGCCGCGCGGGGCGTACCGGTTTGGCAACTCGGGCCGGAACATCCTGGACGGCCCCGGAACGTTCCTGATGGATGTGGCGCTGTCGCGGCGCTTTGTGTTCACCGAGACCAAGGCATTTCAGGTGCGTTGGGAGACGTTCAACCTGCCGAACCACACGAACCTGAATCTGCCGGAGACCAAGGTGGACGTGCTCAATGGTGCAATGATCAGCAAAGCCAAGAGTGCGCGGGTGTTCCAGTTGGGACTGCGGCTGGAGTTTTGAGGTACATTGTCACGCCATGAGCGAGTCACCCAAGACCAACTTTAGCCGGCGCAAAATGCTCGGCTCGGCCGGGCAGATCGTGGCCACGGCCGTGATATCGCCTTTCATGCAGGAGGCCGAGGTACGGGCCGCCGCCGGGGCCGACCGGGTGACGGTGCTGCCCGGAAGAACTTACCTGAGTGGATGGGGCGGGCACGGTGCGCCGCCGAAGGGGCCACGGCCTGCGGCCGGCACCGGGGTGACGGCGGAGTGGAGCAAGAGGTCCGGACCGGGGGAGGTGTCCTTCGCCGACGCGAAGGCGTTGACCACCACGGCCGGTTTCTCCAAGCCTGGCGAGTACGTGCTCGTGCTGACGGTGAGCGACGGCCGGACGAGCGCCTCCTCCACGCTGAACGTAACGGTGGACACGCCTCCGCCGGCGCGGCAACTGGACGCGGTCTACACCAAAGACTTCAAGATCGACAGCCCATTCTGGAACGCGCGGGTCAAGGCGCAGATCGTCAACTGGATCCCGCACTGCATCGACATGATCAACCGAACGGACCTGAATCTGGGTCCGGGCGGGATCGACAACTTCGTCGAGGCAGGCAAAGCGCTACGCGGCGAGCCGCATGGGAAACACAAGGGGTACGTGTTTTCCAACGCCTGGGTACACCAGACGGTGGAGGCGATGAGCATCGCGCTGATGTGCGATGCGCAGGGAGATGCGGAGATCGTCGCCGCGCAGGCGAAGATGCGAGCCACGCTGGATGATTGGATCCCGAAGATCCTGGCGGCGCAAGAGCCGGACGGGTACCTCCAAACGGCCTTCACGCTGCAAAGGGAGGAGCCGCAGCGCGGCACGTCGAGCACTGAGCCGTTGAAGCACTGGGAGCGGCGCGGGGATCACGAAGGATACGTGGCCGGATACTTCCTGGAGTCGGCGATCAACCACTACCTGATGTCGGGGAAGAAGGACGCGCGGCTGTACAACGCGGCCAAGAAGCTGGCCGATTGCTGGTGTGCCAATCTCGGCCCTGCGCCGAAGAAGCCCTGGTATGACGGCCACCAGGAGATGGAGCAGGCGCTGGTGCGCTTCGGCCGGTTTGTGAACGACATGGAGGGCGGCGGGAAGGGCGACAGCTACATTCAGCTCGCCAAGTTCCTGCTCTATTGCCGCTATACATCGGCCAGAAACGAGCGGGAGAAGGCGGAGTACGATCAGAGCCAC
>JACRKW010000370.1 GCA_016215215.1 Acidobacteriota bacterium | reverse complement strand
TTGGTGACGGCGGGTTCATTGTCGAGATCGAAGGCGCCGTAGGAGAGCAAGTTCTTGCAGCCGGCGCCGAGCTCGGCGTAGTCGCGATAGATTTCGGCGATGTTCAGAACGTCGGGAAGATAGGTATTGTTGATGAAGTCGCGCAACTCCTTGAGGCGCCAGAGGAAGGTGGTGATCTTGTCCACGGCCGGGGTGACGGTGACGCCGCCGGGGACGACCGAGGCGCAGTGCGGCATTTTCCCGGAGAAGACGGCCGACATCTCGTGGGCCTTCAGGCGGATGTGAAGCGCCTGGACATAGTGATTGACGATTTCGTCGCTGGCGGCTTTGGGCAGCCGGTAGTCGGCCTCGTAGCGCGGGACGAAGGGCGGGAACTCCGGCCCGCGGACGAAGTCGAGCGCGACCAGGTGGTAGAAGTGCAAGATGTGGGACTGGATGTAGTTGGCGCCTTGAATCAGGTTGCGGATAATGCGGCCGTTGTCCGGCGGCATGATTCCCAGGGCGTGATCCAGACACTGGCATGAGGCCACGGCGTGGGCGGTGGGGCAGACGCCGCAGAAGCGTTGTGTAAGCTGGACGGCGTCGAGGGGATCGCGGTCGACGAGGATCTGTTCGAAGCAGCGGTAGAGGGCGCCGCCCGAGCGAGCGGCGACTACGACGCCATTGTCGACCGTGGCTTCGACGCGCAGGTGGCCCTCGATGCGGGTGAGCGGATCGACCATCACACGAGTCTGCATGGCTACCTCCTCTGGTACAGGGGTGAGTGGGCGTCGGGGAAGCCCGGTTCGGTGCATCCCATGCAAGGTGCGTTGGCACTGACGCACCAATTCACGCCGCTGTTCCACTGCCGGACGGGGCAATCGCCGTGGGTGAACGGCCCTTTGCAGCCGATTTCAAGAAGGCAGCCGACCTCGCCGAATTTGTTGGCGAAGATGCCGTCATCGAGGTAGTCGCGATTGATGCAACGATTATGGACACTCTTGCCGAAGTAGATCTTCAAACGCCCGTGTTCATCCAACTCCTGCGGCTTGGGGAGGCCGTAGAGGAGGACGCGGGCGACGGTACCGATAAACCAGTCGGGGTGACACGGGCAGCCCGGGATGTTGACCACGGGAGTGGCGATGTTGAACTCCTTCAGGAGTTCGCCCACGCCTTTTGCACCGGTTGGGTTTGGTTTGGCGGCCGGGATGCCGCCATAGGCGGCGCACGTGCCGACGGCAAGTATGGCCAGGGCATCCGGGGCCAGCCGGCGGAACCACTCGAGCATGGTCACCGGTTTGCCGTCTTCCTCGCCCAAGGTGCCGTAGATGCCGCCGTCCAACGCAGGGATGGCGCCCTCGATGATGTAGATGTACTTACCCTTGTTCTTGCGGGAAGTCTCCAGAGCGGCGCCGGTGGAAAGTGGGCCGGTGGCGGCCATCAGGGTGGAGTGGTAGTTGAGATAGAGCTGGCTGCCGGGGAGGATTTGGTCGAGAATGACGTTCTTGATGCTGGGGTGGATGGTGTTGATGACGGAGACCGAGCAGCCGCTGCAGGCGGCATCCTGCATCCAGATGAGGGGATACTCCTTGACTGCGGCGCTGACGGCGGCGCCGAGCCTGGGAAGAAGAGCCTGAGAAAAGCCGGTGACGGCGGTTGCGGCCGCCGCCCACCTGGAAAACTCCCGCCGGGTGAACTCATAGCGGCGCATGGCGCCCTCCTTTGGGCTCTAGAGGTTATCCTTGCGGTGACACTCGACGCACTTGGACGGCGCCTTCTTGCCTTTGGCGATCTCCTTCTGATGACAATCGATGCAGAGCCCGGTCTTGGCGGTCGGAGCATGGAACGCGCCTTGGACGGTGGTCTTCATGCCGGCCTTGAGCGGCTTGGTGTGGCATTCGGAACAAGCCTGCTGCGGCGCCTTGGAGGGCAATTCGGGCTTGGAGGCGTGATGGCAGGTCTCGCACTTGTTGGCGGCGCGTTCGACGTGGAGTTTATGTTGGAACTTCACGCCGCCCATGGGAGCGCCCTTGAGTATGATGGGGTCCTTGGCCGGGGTCTTGGCCTGGCTTTGGAGAGGGGAGGGGATAGCCAGGCACAGCAACACAGCGGCGCCGGCGAGAACAAAGGAGTAGGGTAATGGTCGGGTCACAGTATTCTCCAGAGGTCCTATTTAGGAAAAGCAGACCTGATTATCGTTTCTGCGCGTATGCTAACACCTCATTGGGGCGAGAGCAATGGGTTTGTCACGACTCTAAGACTAGCAGGCTGCTGAAATACTCCCGCGGCCGTGTTGCGAGCGCCGTCCAGCCGCGGGCGAGGAGAAGCGACGACGGCGATGCCGGACATCGGTGAGGAGCTTCGACGAAGCCGGCGGCTGGGCGCCGCCGCAACGCTCCGGGCCACTTGGTCTTGCACTCTCCACCTTCGTCGGTCGTCGCTCACGAAGGCTCGCATCGCATCACTCCTCCCTCCTCGCTGGACGAGGCACGACCAAGTGGCGCGGCCAGCGCGAGTATTTCAGCAGCCTGCTAGCCGCGTCCAGGCCGCCGCTTCCCGGCTGCGAGCAGGAGCAAGGCGCCGGCGGGCAGCAGGAGCAGGGTGGAAGGTTCCGGCACAAACAGCGCTCCGTCGAGATCGAACGGGAGGGGGAAGCCGCTGGATGTGGAGTACACGACGCCTTGGATGGGATTGCCGAATTGGTCGGTGACTTCGGCGTCGGTGATGATGGCCGAACCAAGAAAGTTGGCGTATGAGGTGCCGGCAGGTCCTGCGTAGGAGCCGTTGCTGAAGTTAAAGAGTGTGAAGGTCCAATCGTAGGAGACGCCGGTCTGGAAGAAGTGGACACTGGACAGGAGAGTGTGAGTCTCCTGCACGCCGGAGATTGCCCACCCCTCGGTCACGCTGTTCCAGTTGTCGCTCTCGACACAGCCATTTCCCTTTGGGCACCAGGAGAATGCGACGGTCGGTACGGGCACGCTCGGGTTGCTGCGGTAGAGAGTGCCGGTGATCTCGAAGGTGAGGTTGATGTAGTAGCCGCCGGGGGGAGCGAGGAACATGACCGTTTCGGCGTAGCTCGCCCCCGCAGCATTGAAGTAGGCGCCCGAGGGGTTGAGATCGACTCGAGTTCCGAGGTGATTGCCGGTGACCGTTGCTATGGCGGTGCCGTCGGCATCGGTACACATGGCGTAGGTCTGTGGTCCCATGAAGATGCTGCCACCGCACCGGTAAGCGGTGATCGGGCCGGCGTACATCGTGGATGAAATGACAGGAATGAGAACGAGGACGCAGGCGGCAAGCCACGCGCCCTGGCGCAGGTTTCGAGGCATTGGGTTTCTCCTCCGGGCGAATGAGGGACTCCCTGCTGGGGTCCCGACCATGGGCATCATGTCTGATCGGAGCGCCGGTGTCAATGCTATTCAGGCCTGATTCTCTCTAATGAATCATGCCGGTGTGGGTTCCGGCCATGGAGTAAGTAGAAGCCGGAGGCGGCAATGAGGAGGAGCATGGCGGCGCTGGCGTAGTAAAGGTTGCGGATGCCGGCGGCCTGGGCGAAGGGGCCGGCGCCGAGCATGGCGAGTACCTGGGAGAAGGAGAGCAGGGAGAAGAGGCTGCTGCTGACGCGGCCGAGCATTTCCTGTGGGGTCTCGCGCTGGAGCAGGGTTTGAGCGGGGATCATGACGAACGCGGCGAAGAAGCCTAGCGAGAGCATGGCGGCGGCGGCGGCGGGCATCAGGCCGAGAGCTGCGGCGAGAAACACGGCGAGACCCATGCCGCCGAGTCCAGCGAGGACGAGCGATTGGGGCGAGAAGGCACGCGAGAGGCGCGGAAGGAACTGGCTGGCTACGATCATGCCGAGGCCGATCAGGGAGTTGAGGAGGCCGAAGGCGGTGGAGTTGGAAGCGAGGACGTCGCGAACGTAGACGGAGAGCAGGGCGCTGAAGCACCGGATGGCGAACATGCCGGCGGTCATGGCGATGACGACGAAGGAGATGGAGGGGTGGGTGAAGATGAACTTCACGGACTGGCGGAGTGAATCGATGACGGAGCGGGCGGCGTGCTCGGCGGTGATGGGGACGCGGTGAATGGTGAGGGAAGCGACAAGTCCGGCGGAGACGAAGAAGCTGAGGCTGTCGAGGATGAAGCAGGAGCCGGCGCCGAGCCATTGGACGAGGAGAGCGGCCAGGGCGGGGCCGACGATCTGCATGAA
>JACRKW010000369.1 GCA_016215215.1 Acidobacteriota bacterium | reverse complement strand
GGGATCTCTTCTGCCTCGAACTCCGGGGCGCTCCGGATTTCCGCCCTGCCGTAGTCATCGTCATAGGCGCTGAGGTCGATGCTCTCGGTTGTGTTGTCGTTCTTCCAGTCCATGCAACTAGCCTCGCGACCAATTAGTGGCCGGAGGCGATTCAAACTCTCACTGGTATAATGCCCTCCAGGATTCCCACCCATGACTCTGAATTCCGAGCGGACCGGCGTCGCCTTCCAGGCACTGGACGGCCTCGCCATTGAACTCCCCTCCTGGGGCTTTGCCAACACGGGTACCCGCTTCGGCAAGTTCATCCAGCCGGCCGGGGCCACCAATACGGCCGAGAAGTTCGCCGACGCGGGCCAGGTCCACGCCTATACGGGCTGCTGTCCCACTGTCGCCGTCCACGTCTTGTGGGATTTCCCGCGCGGAGTGGCTGATATCCCAGAGGTAGCCCAAACCGCAGCAGCCTGCGGCGTAGGAATCGGCGCCATCAACCCAAACGTCTTCCAGGACCAGTGCTACAAGCACGGCTCCTTGGGTAATCCCGATCCCGCCGTCCGCCAGGCCGCTCTTTCGCACATCCTGGACTGTGTGGAAATCCAGAACGCCTCCGGCTCGCGCGACCTCTCCTTGTGGTTCGCAGACGGGACCAACTTCCCCGGTTCCGGCTCCATCCGGGCCCGGAAGCAGTGGTTCACCGAAGGATTGCGGGCGGTTCACGCCGCGCTCACCGGGAATCAGCGCATGCTGGTGGAGTATAAGCCCTTTGAGCCAGCCTTCTATCACACCGACATCGCCGATTGGGGCATGTCCTTCCTCCTCTCCAAGAGCTGCGGCCCGCGCGCCAAGGTCCTGGTCGATACCGGCCACCACTACCAGGCGGTCAACATTGAGCAGATCGTCGCCTGGCTGCTGAGCGAGGATATGCTCGGCGGCTTCCACTTCAATGACCGCCGCTACGCAGACGACGACCTCACGCTCGGCTCCATCGACCCCTACCAGGTCTTCCGCATCTTCCACGAGATCTGCTACTTCACCTGGGAGACCGGCAAGGCCCCCGACCTCGCCTACATGGTGGACCAGAGCCACAACCTGAAGAACAAGATCGAGGAGATGATCCAGACGGCCTGCACGGCGCAGGAGTTGTTCCTCAAGGCGGCGCTGGTTGATCACGCCAAACTCGCTGCCCATCAGGCCAAGGCCGACTTGGTCGACGCCGAGGAATGTCTGCGCGAGGCCTTCTTCACCGACGTTCGCCCGGTGCTGCGCGAATGGCGCAAGGCGCGCGGGCTTGCAGCCGAGCCGCTCGCGGCCTTCCGCGAAAGCGGCTACCTCGCCAAGGCGGAAGCCGAACGCGGCGCAAAGAACCGCGGCGGCGTGTCGAGCTACGCTTAGGCGCGCGACTACTGCTGCCGCCACTCCAACACAGCGCCCTGGGCCTTCAGTTTCTTCTGCAGGTCCCCTACCTCAATCGACTGCACGGCGCTGCCGGCGTCGATGGCCATCTTGGCCGCCACCCCCGCGGCGTGCCCCATGATCATGTACACCGGCTCCATGCGCAGCGATGAATACGTCACGTGGCTGGCCGAGAAGCACACTGGTACCAGCAGGTTCTCCGCCTCCGTTTTCTTCGGCGTCAGAATACGGTATGGGATCTGATAGGGCTTGACCGCTACCTCCATGTTGCCTTCGTTCTGCGCCGAGCCGTCCGCCTGCACGAAGCGCTGCACGTTGTGCGAGTCGGAGTTGTAGCTGCCCATGCCGACCACGTCCGGCTTCGTCAACTCCGTCTGAAGGTCCTTCTGGACCATCACGTACTCGCCCACCATGCGCCGGGCCTCGCGCACGTAGAGTTGATACGGCCAGCCGCCGTTGTCAGGGAACTCGTCTTTCGCCAGGCCCAACTGCGCGAACTCCGCCCTCAACCCCGGGGGCACGCGCTCGTCGGTGGACATGAAGTAGAGATAGCCGGCGGTGTAGGAGGCGTGGTCGCGCCAAATCTCAGCGCGGCGCCGGTAGCTGGCCTCCGGATAGTCCCAGCTCTTGCCGATGTAGTCGGTTGAGAAAGCGCCGCGGTTGTTCAGGTCGATCTTGCCGCCTCTCAACGGACCGGGCAAAGACACCTCGTTGAACCGTGGCTCGCGCTGCAGCCTTTGCGTTTCAGCGGCCAGCCAGCGCGCCAGGAGTTCGAAGCGCCTCGGGTCATAGCCAGCCGGGCGGGCGAACGGAATCCGGTTGGCAGGATCCTTGGTCAGGATCATCCGGAAGTTATAAGCCTGGACCTTGCGGTCGCCGGAGCCCAATTCGCCCCGGGGCCCCGCTTGGATCTCCGGCAACAGACGCCCATCATCAGCACGCGCGCTCACCTGAACATCGAACTGGTGGCTGCGGTCCTTGGGCCGCACGCCCGCCAGCGACTCACCGTACTGCGCCGACGATTCCCGCCCCCAGGTGTAGCTCACCCTCGACTGCGCCATCAGGTCGCCCTCGTAGGTGGCGTCGACGAAGACTGAGCCGCGGAAGCGGGCGCCGTTATCCATCTGGATCTCGACCACGCGGGCGCCCCTCTTTAGAACCCCGCCCTTCTCCTTCAGCCTGTGGCCCACCAGCACTTTCACGCCGGCCTGCCGCAGCATTTCGTCATATACCTGGCTGGCCACCCTCGGCTCGAAATACCACTCGACTTCGGCGCCGTACTTCCTTCCGGCGCGCCGGTAAAACTCCAGGGAGTAACCGCCAATGGTCTCCTTCCTGCCGTGGTCGGTGCGGCTCAACCCGCCGGTTGTCATGCCGCCGATCCACCGTCCGGGCTCCAAGAGGGCCACTGTGGCGCCTTCCCGGGCCGCAGCTACCGCTGCGATGACTCCGGCCGAAGTACCGCCGTAGACGACCACATCGAACCGTTGCTGCGCAGCGGCAAGTGAGCAGCAGAGGAGGAGGCAGAAAGCGAGTCGCATGGACCCACCAGTTTATCCCGCGTTGAATGCCTTGAACCGGTCCTTGAGCGTCAGGAAGCGCTTCTCGACCAGATGCCAGGAGATCAGCGCCAGCCCTAGCGACGCACAGGTGCCCAGCGCCAGGGCAACCACCGCGCCCAGAGACGGGCCAAGCGCCGTCCCTACCGGAGCCATCCAGATGAAGAAGTAGCCGACCAGCGGAAAGTGCATCATGTAGACGCCATAGCTGTACTTGCCCAGCGTCCTCAACGGCGGAAAGCGCAGCACGGCCGAGCCGTTGTGTGCGTGGAATACGGTACAGGCGTAGATCAGCGACAGCAGCGAGAAGCCCCAAGTGGCGACCAGCGGATGGTTGTTGCGCGAGGTCCCGGCCATCCAGACCACCGCGCACAACCCAGCCAGAGCCAGCACCCACACCGGGCGGTACCAGCGCGCCAGGCGCTTCAGCCAGCGTTCATCCCTCACCCCAACTGCCAGCAGGGCGCCCATCGCCAGGGTGTCTACGCGGAAGGGCGTAAGCCGGTAAAGGAATTC
>JACRKW010000364.1 GCA_016215215.1 Acidobacteriota bacterium | reverse complement strand
TTCGGGCTTCCCCGTCACCTGCGCCACATGCCACACGACAACGCAGTGGACCGGCGCTAAGTTCGATCACGCGACGATGACGAAGTTCCCGCTCACCGGCAAGCACACCACGGTGCTGTGCGGCCTGTGCCACGTCAACGGGGTATACAAGGGCACGCCGACGGCTTGCGAGGGCTGCCACCTGCCGAAGTACCAGCAGACGACCAATCCGCCGCACGCCGCTTCGGGCTTCCCCGTCACCTGCGCCACGTGCCACACGACAACGCAGTGGCTCGGAGCCAAGTTCGACCACACGGCGATGACGGCATTCCCGCTGACGGGCAAGCACACTACGGTGGCGTGCGGCCTGTGCCACTTGAAAGGCGTGTACAAGGGTACGCCGACGACATGCGCCGCCTGCCACTTGACGAAGTACCAGCAGACGACGAATCCGAACCACGTCACGGCCGGCTTCCCGACTGACTGCTCCATCTGCCATTCCACCTCACAGTGGCTGGGAGCTGTTTTCGATCACTCGAAAACGAAATTCCCACTCACCGGCAAGCACACCACCGTACAGTGCGCGCTTTGCCACGTCGGCGGCCGCTTCGCCGGAACACCGACAGACTGCTATGCGTGCCACCAGAAAGCTTACGAGACGGTGACTAATCCCAATCACCGAACTGCGGGTTTCCCGACAACCTGCACTATGTGCCACAACACCACGCAATGGAAGGGCGCCACCTTCACGCACAAGTTCCCGATTTACTCTGGCAGCCACGCGGGTAAGTGGACCTTGTGCTCGGATTGCCACCGTGTGGCCAGTAGTTATTCCATCTTCAGTTGCATCGATTGCCACGAGCACAACAAGACGAGCATGGACGCGAAACACAGGGGTCGGGCCAATTACGTCTACGCCAGCCCGTCGTGCTATCAATGCCATCCAACGGGGAAACACTGATGTTACGCAGCATTCTGGCCCCACTACTTCTCTCTGCAATGACCGCTTTTGCCGAGATCCCCGAATCCCAGCTCGGAAGGACCGAGTTCACCGTCAAGCAAGTGACAGCGGGCGGCGTCTACATCGACGGCGGTTCTGCGCACGGGCTGGCCGAGGGCATGCGCATGTCGCTGGAGCGGCGGACGCCAGGAGAGGCCAGGATGGCGGCCAAGCGCATCGGCGACATAGTCATCGTGGCGGTAGCCACCCAGTCGGCTTTCGCAGAAGTCCAAAACCCGGCGGTCGGCGTGGAACCCGCAACTGGAGACGTCGCTCGCCTTTCGAGCCAGGATCTTGAGTCAATGCAGCGGATCACGGCTGCGCGGCACAAGAAACGCTATGCGCAGGTGATCAGTTTCACCAGCGGCGATCCTCTTGAGGAAGAGGTCCGCGAGTATGTGCCCATGCCTCCGCCCAGCGAAGTGGGCCGATTCCGCGGCCGGCTCGGTTTCGAGTACAACACGCTCAACAACCGCGACGGCGGCGGCAGCTCGCACCAGGAAGGCGCTATCGTCCGTACCGACTGGACCCGCATCAACGGAACGTACTGGAATCTGACCGGCTACTGGAGAGGCCGGTGGAACACTCGATCCGGGAGTGGCGGACAGCAGACGCTGACCGACCTGGTCAACCGAACCTATACCATGGGGCTCTATTACAGCAACCCGCGCTCCAAGAACCAGTACGCGCTCGGACGGATCCTGCTGCCCTGGGCCTCCAGCCTCAGCACAATTGACGGCGGCTACGCCGCCCGTCGCCTGCACCGTGCCGTCACAGCCGGCATCTTCGCCGGTTCCACGCCGGATCCGACAATGTGGAACTACGATCCTCATCGCCAGATGCTGGGAGTGTTCACTAGCTTCGAGGCCGGCCGGTTTGAGAAGGTGCGGTGGACCGGGACCGTGGGAGCGGCGACCACACGCGTGAAGTGGCGTCCGGAACGCAACTTCATGTTTGTGGAGAACTCACTCTTCGTCAACACGAAGCTCAGCATTCTGGACAGCATGGAGGTGGACCTCAAAAACCCCAGGCTCATGAATGGCGCCACAGGGACCATGCTCAGCCGTAGTTTCCTCACCGTGCGCGTGCAGCCATCCAACCGGATTTCGTTCGACGTCAATCAGAACTACTTCCGCGGACTCCCTACCTTTGACACAGCCCTGATCGGTACCGGCCTGCTGGACAAGTATCTCTTCCAGGGATTCAGTGGCGGTTTCCGCGCATTCCCGCTCCAGCGCCTTCTGATTGGGGCGAACCTGGGCCGGAGCCACAGCAACAGCGATTCGCGCTCTTCGCTGAATCAGATGTATAACGTTGCGTGGACCCGTCTGCCCTACATCAGCGCACGGCTGGACGGCCGCTATACGCGATTCAACAGCTCCTTCGGAGCCGGCACGTATCAGACCGTATCGCTAACTCGCGAGCTCGGCGAGGGGCTCCGTCTGGAGTTCATGGTTGGACAGCAGGACTTCAAGGGCGCGATGACCAGGCAAAGCCGCTCGCGCTTCATCAACGGCCAGGCCGACTGGAATCTCGGCCTGCACTACTTCCTCACCGCGGGCTGGCTCTCCTACCGCGGCCAGATCCAGAACTACGACCAGATGTTCGTCACCGCGGGGTATAGGTTCTGATGCAGACCTCCTCTCTCACTCTCGTGCTCGTTTCTCTGGCGGTTTCCACGGCTGCCGGTAACGAATTGGTGCCCCTCCTGGAGAAGGCTGGCCGCTCGGCGACGGCCTTCACTGAACAATTCCCCTCCGTCGCCTGCACGGAGAAGGTCACGCAGATCAAGTTTGGCGAAGGGCAGAAGATACTTACCAAACGAGAGAGTGTGTTTGACTACCTGATCTTGCTGAGTCTGGAGGGAAGCGACCTCACCGTGGAGGAGTCGAGGCTGGAAAAGAGCAAGGCGCAGAAGGACCCGCAGCAGCCGCTGCTATCGACCACGGGTTTCGCCGTGATGGTGATGATCTTCCATCCGCACTTCCAGTCGAGCTACAAGTTCGAGGAGATCGAGCCGGAGACGCGTGAGGGAATTACATGGCGGCGCGTCCGTTTCGAGCATCAGAGCGGTCAGCCGAGTCCGTCGGTGCTGGAGGTGCGGGGGCGCGAATACCCGCTGGCCTGGCGCGGGGTGGCGTGGCTGGACACGGCGAGCGGCCGAGTGGGACGCATCCAGGCCGAACTCCGCGAGCCGCTGGAGGACATTGGGCTTCAGCAGTTGAAATCCGATGTCGAATATACTGCCCATCCGGATACGGGAGGCGCCGCTGCGATCTGGCTGCCGCGGGCCGCGGCGATCGAAGCGCACACCCGTCATCAGCATTGGAGGAACGTGCATGAGTTTACGTCATATCGGCGCTTTGAAGTCAGCGCACAGCAGACGGTTCAGGAGGTGAAGGAGCATTGACATTTGCGACGACTTTCAAGGAGCCCGGCGATCTCAGGCACAGGATCCTGATCGCCGCAATGGCTACTGCTGCCACAGCCGTGGCCATTGCTCTGCTCTGGGGCGGTCTTGAGTACTACCGTCTACCTCTCGGGGAGAGGCCCTTCCATGCGCAGCACCGGACACTGCGGCCTGCCGGACAGTTGGGGGTCCGGCTTGGACTCGTTTGTCTGGTCATGTTCCTTGGTATCTACCTCTATCCCCTCAGAAAGCGCATCAAGTTCCTCCAGCGCATCGGCAAGACGCGGCGCTGGCTCGATTTCCACGTCTTGGTGGGTATCCTCGTACCCATCTACGTCACCCTCCACGCATCCTTCAAATTGCAGGGATTGGTCGGAATCGCCTACTGGATCATGATGGCAATCGTCGCCAGCGGGTTTGTCGGACGCTATCTCTACGCGCACATCCACCGCAGCGCCCACGAGGCTTCAATATCAATTACCGAACTAGAGCAGGAAATCGGTCAGCTCGCGACGGAACTGCACGATCAGGAACTGGTGCCCAGGGGCGATATGGAGCGGGTCCTCGCGTTGCCTTCCCGAAATGAAGTAGCGGCGATGAAGTTGCATCAGGCGCTGTTGACCATGCTGGTATTGGATTTCCGGCGTCCCTTCCAGGTCGCCACACTGCGCCGCCGATTCTTAGGCGCCGGCGAGAGACTGATCACAGCCGGCGGCCTGCTTCACAGCGGCCACCGGGATCTGGAGAGGGTGATCGACGCCGTGCGCGAGCAGTCCTGGCTGATGGCCAAGGCGCTCTTCCTGAGCCGCGCCGGCGAAATTTTCCACCTCTGGCACGTCGTGCACCGGCCGTTCAGCTACTCCTTCGTCGTGATCGTGCTGATCCATGTCACACTGGTCCTGTTGATGGGCTACCTGTAGGACCGGCCTTAAGAACTCAGGAAAGGCGACCACGTCATGAGCGGAAGAAAAGCTGCACTCATCTCTTGCCTTATCGCCCTTGTGCTGGGCGGAGGCCTTTGGTTGGGACTGACGCGCAAAGCGCCCCCGGAAAAGGCCGCGGCGCCGGCGGTTCCACCCAGCCCCGTGCACGAGAAGGCAGCGCTCGAAGAGCAGCTGCGGAAGAGTCCGGGGCATACTCCCGTGCTGTTGAAGCTGGCGCAACTCGAACTCGGACAGGGTGAAGCGGCCAGCGCCCGCAAGCGGCTGGAGGAGATACTCAAGGCCGAATCCGGCAACTTGGACGCGCGTCTGGAGTTGGGGAGAGCTTGCTATGAGACCGATGACCTGCCTTGTGCGATCGAGCAGACCGAGTACATCCTGAAGGCCCAGCCTGACAATGTGGATGCGCTGTACAACATGGGGGCGATCTACGCCAACACGAAGCATCCGGAGAAGGCGCGCGAACTATGGAACCGGGCGGTGAAGACCGCGCCGGATTCTCCGAGCGGGAAGAAGGCCGCCGCCGCCCTGAAGCAACTCGGCGGATAATCGGAGGCATGCTGCCAGCCGTTCCGCTGCTTCTCGCCCTGATTGCTCCTCCGGGCGTCATCATCGATCATCACCCTTCGGCCACTCGCCAGTACATCGGTTCACCCTCCATCGCCATCGTGCCAGGCGGCGTTTACGTCGCTTCACACGACTTCTTTGGACCAGGTTCCACGCAGTCCACCTCCGCCGTGACGCGCGTGTTTCGATCGACCGATCGCGGCCGGAGCTGGAACAAGACGGCCGAGTTCAGTGATCAGTTCTGGTCCAGCCTGTTGTTCCACCGTGGCAAGCTCTACCTGATGGGAACTACGTTTGAGTACGGCCGCATCGTCATCCGTCAGTCCGCCGATGGCGGCCTCTCGTGGAGCCAGCCTTTCATGCTCACTCAGGACGCCGGTTACCACACCGCCACCGTGCCGTTTGTGGAGAAGGACGGCCGGCTCTGGCGCGGGATGGAGTTTCATCCGCCCGGCAGGTGGGGTTTCTTTCAGGCTTTTGTCATGTCCGCCCCGGCGGCAAGTGACCTGACCGATCCGGTCAACTGGACCATGACCGAGCGTCTGCCCTATCCCGCAGCTGAAGCCGGCGAGGGGCAGCACTGGCTCGAAGGGAACGTTGTCGTGGACCGCGACGGCTCGCTGTTGAACGTCCTGCGGGTTGCCAACATCGAGAAGGCGGCTATCACACGCGTTCGAAATGGCAGGCTGGAGTTTGAGGGGCTCATTGACTTCCCCGGCGGCGCCAAGAAGTTCACCATCCGCTACGACCGGAAAAGCAAGAGGTACTGGACTCTGTCCAATCCGGCCCTGTCGGAGTACCCCATGTCGGCCAAAGACCCAGCCTCAGTCCGGAACACGCTGGTCCTGATGTCGTCCAAGGACCTGCGCCACTGGAAGGTGGAGCGAACGGTTCTCTCACACCCCGATCCCATCAAGCACGCCTTCCAGTATGTGGACTGGCAGTTCGACGGCAACGATCTGGTCGCGGCTTCCCGCACCGCCTTCGATGACGACCAGGGTGGACCTCCGCGCGGCCACGACGCCAACTACCTGACCTTCCACCGCATCGTGAAGTTCCGGGCCAGGCGCTAGGCCGTATTCATCTGTTTCTTGGCGGCGATCTCCAGCCGAGCTTCCTTGCTGGCCTCCAGCGTGATGTCCTGCGCGCCGAACGACACTCCGATCTTCTTGAGGAAGTCGTTCGGCGGGATGCCGCCCGCAAACACCCAGACGTAGTCGTTGGGGATCTCCCTCACCTCGCCGCCGACGTCCAGCAGCACGGACTGCTCGCGAATCTCGACGGGCTGCGAGTTGAAGATCACCTGCACCTTGCCGTTGCGTATGCATTCATCGATGCGCTTGACGTTTCGCTCCTTGATGCGGCTGAAGGCATCCTTCCGGTAGGAAAGCGTTACGGTGTTGCCGCGTTGGTGGCCCAGCCCCATGGCCGCTTCAATGGCGCTGTCCCCGCCTCCCACTACCAAAATCTGCTTGTTGATGTAGTGGTCCGCCTCGATGAGCCGGTACATCACCTTGCCGAGCTCCTCGCCCTTCACCCCCAGTTTCCTCGGCGTGCCGGTGCGGCCCAGCGCCAGCACTACGTGTCTGGAACGATGTTGCCCCTTGCTTGTGGTTACCGTGAAGACGCCGTCCTCGCCCTTACTGATGCTATCCACGCTTTCACCGCTACGTACTTTGAAATCCGCGCGCTTGAGGATGGTGCTCCAGAGCTTCAACAAGTCCTCCTTGGAGAGCTCCGTCTTGTTGAACTTCCCGTACATCGGGAACTCGACTGGACTCGTCATGACGAGCTTCTGCCGCGGATACTTCGATACCGTTCCGCCGACTTCGTCGCGTTCGATGGTGAGGTAGCTGAGCTTGTTCTGGATCGCCCGCAGCGAAGCGCTGATTCCGGCCGGTCCCGCTCCGACGATGAGCACGTCGAAGACGTCCTGCCCCGCCGGCGCAACTCCCGCCGCTTTCATCCTCGCCGTAATGGTGTCCATGCAATCGCGTCCCTGGTTGACCGCGTTCTTGATCAGTGCCAGGCCACCCAACTCGCCAATGATGAACATCCCTGGGACGCTCGTCTCATATTCCGTGGAGAGATACGGCATGTCGGCGCCCATGCTCGGCGTCGCCATCACGAGCTTGATGGCCCCCACCGGACACGCCTCGGTGCACAACCCATGGCCGATGCACTTGTATCCGTTGACGATCACCGCCTTGCCGCCCAGCATGGCCAGCACATCCCCTTCCGGGCAGACCATCGTGCAGCTCTGGCAGCCGATGCAGTAGGTGACGTCGATGCGCGGGTGCTGGGCCTTCGGACCTTCCGAGTAGAGCTGTCCCTTTTCGGCGGCCGCCTTCGCCCGGACATCCCTCTTCTTCAGTCCTCTGAGGTAGAAGGCCATCGAGGAACCGAGTACCAGTGCAGCGAGGCCCCAAGTGATAAGTGTCTCAACCATGTTGAAAACAGAGGGGATACCGCCCTGGTCCATCCCCGCTCTCATTGTATCAATCCAAGCTGGCGCCAGGCTCACCTGGCGGCTTCCAAAGTATGTGATCGGCACCGCGTGAGTGGATGTATACTGTAAATGCTTACACTATCAATTCATGCCTTACGCTGCGTTGCACAACCACAGCTTCTACTCGCTGCTCGACTCCACCATGCCTCCCGCGCGCATTGCCGAAGCCGCCCACGCCTCCGGCATGACGGCGGCGGCCATCACGGACCGCGACACGGTAGCCGGGGCCATTCTGTTTTACAAGAAGGCCAAGGCGCTGGAACTGCATCCGGTTATCGGCTGTGAGGTGACGCTGGAGGACCAGTCCAGCCTCGTGCTGCTGGTGGAGAACGCGCGAGGCTATCGCAACCTCTGCCGGTTGCTGAC
Organism: Acidobacteriota bacterium; assembly: GCA_016215215.1. GTDB lineage: Bacteria > Acidobacteriota > Terriglobia > Bryobacterales > Bryobacteraceae > Paludibaculum. The sequence goes on along the minus strand of JACRKW010000364.1, from coordinate 3,981 downwards.
AACGCGGGTGGAGCATCCCGGCGGCGTGACGCGTGACGACGTAGCGCGGTATGCGGAAGGGCTGATCTGCTTAGCCGGACCGCGTAGCGCGGCGGCAGCGGCGGTTCGGCGGAACGCGCCACCGGACGCGGAACTTCGATGGCTTCGGGATGCCTTTGGCGGGAACCTGGCCCTGGAAATCGCTCCGCACAACGACGACGACTTGCGCACGGCGCGCATTCTTGTGGACCTGTCGCGGAAACACCACATTCCCTTGACCACGGGCGTCGACACGCATTACCTTTGCGCCGGGGACCGCCTGCGGTTCGACATCCTGCAGAGCATGCGCACGCTGACGTTGCTCAGCCAGAGCCGGCCCGACAAGATCCCTGCCGGGCGCTACCACTGGCACACGGAAGAGGACGTGACGCGATACTTCGGCGCGCTGCCGCAGGCCATGGCCAACACCGCGCGGATCGCCGAGCGGTGCAGCTTCGATTTCGCGCTGGGCGACATCCGTTTCCCGAAGTACCCCTGCGACGATCCGACGAGCCTGCTACGGTCCAAGTTGCAGGACGGCATCGTCCGGCGCTACGGCGCCAACCCGGAGTCCCAGGTGCGCCAGCGACTGCAGCGCGAGATGTCGGTTATCGAGGATGTGGGCTACGCCGAATACTTTCTTGTATTCGCCGATATCGTCGAATGGTGCGCGTCGAAGGGAATTGCCACACTGGCGCGGGGGTCGGCCGCCGGCAGCCTGGTCTGCTACCTGTTGGGCATCTCCAACGTGTGCCCCTTCCGGTTCGGGCTGTGTTTTGAGCGCTTTCTAAACCGCGAGCGGATGCAGTTCGCAAAGCTCGCCGACATCGACCTGGACCTGCCCTGGAACCGGCGCGACGAGGTGATCCAGTATGTCTTCGAACGCTACGGGCGCGAGCACGTGGCGATGATCGGCGCGGTGCACACCTTCCAGGGGCGCTCCGCCGTGGCCGATATCGCCAAGGTATACGGAATTCCGGAGCGGGAAGCGCGACGTTTTACCGAGCATCTGCCGTGGTACCGCGGCGACTCCGAAGAGGCGGTCCGTGCCACTCCGGAGTGCCGCAATCTGCCCTACAACGAGGAACCGTACAAGACCGTTCTCTCGCTGGCCGGCAGTTTCGACGGCATCCCGCGCCACTTCGCCATGCACCCCTGCGGTTTGGTGATCTCGGGCGACCCGATCGCCGACAGCATGCCGTTGTTTGAATCTTCCAAGGGGATCCTCACCACCCACTACGCCATGGATGACGTGGAGGAGTTGGGGCTGCTCAAAATGGACCTGCTGGGCCAGGCCGGGTTGACCGTGCTGCACGATACTCTTGTCAACCTTGAGGAGAATGGGCGGGCCAGACCCGACCTGGAGAAACTGGACTGGACCGATCAGCAGACATGGGAGGCCATTGCCACCGGCAACGCGCGTGGGGTCTTTCACATCGAGTCGCCGGCCATGACCAGCCTGCTGGTGATGTCGGATTGCCGCGACATCGATTGCCTCACTGCAGTGGAATCCATCATCCGGCCCGGGGCTGCCAACGAGGGTAAGAAGCGTGCCTTCGCCCGCCGCCATCAGGGGCTGGAGCCGGTGACCTATGCCCACCCATCGCTTGAGCCGCTGTTGAAGGATACCTACGGGCTGATGGCGTTTGAAGAGCATATTCTGCTGGTCTCCAACGGATTTGCGGGTCTGCCCTGGGGGCGGGCGGATCTTCTGCGGCGCGCGCTGGTGAAGAACCGCGACCCGGAATACATCGAGCAGTTGGGCGCTGAGTTCCGCCAGGCGGCTCTGGCGTTGGGGCGCACGGAGGAAGAGGCCGCCAGGGTGTGGGGACTGCTTCGGGACTTCGCCGGATACATGTTCAACAAGGCTCACTCAGCCGCCTACGCCGTGGAGGCCTTTGCCGGCGCATGGCTGAAGTGCCGCTACCCGGTGGAGTTCCTGGCCGCCGTGTTGACGTCGAGGCGGGGCTTCTATTCGCCGATGCTGTACGTGCTGGAGGCGCTGCGCAACGGGGCGCGCTTCCTGCCGCCGGACGTGCACCTCTCCGATCCCAAGCGCTTCCTGGTAAGGCAGGAATCCATCCGCCTGCCGTTGGACCAGGTACGCGGGTTGACCGCACAGTCCCTGGACCGGCTTGTGCGGCAACGTCCCTTCCACGATGTGGGTGACTTCTTCCGAAAGGTAATGCCGGGCAGGACCGAGTGGCTGAACCTGTTGAAAGCCGGTGCGTTGGACGTTTTTGGCGAGCCGCGGGGGCGCATCTTCTGGCGGCTGCAGCGGTTGGAGGTGTCGTCGACGCCCGGCAAGCCGGTTCTGATCGAGCCGGAACTGCCCGAGAGCTTCGATGCCTCGCCTCAGTCGCAGGCGCGGTGGGAACACGAGGTTCTGGGTTTTCCAGTCAGTGTGCACCCGCTGGATTACTTTGGGCCGGCCATGGCCTGGGACCGTTTTCACTCCTCGGCCCATCTCCAGAAGGAACAACGGAGGCTCTACGGCAAGCAGGTGCGCGTCGCCGGCCTAGTGGTGGCCGACCGCCACCATCCCACCTCGCGCGGGACCATGAAATTCCTGACGCTGGCAGATAAAACCGGCTTCATGGAGGTGTCGCTGTTCGCCGATGTGTATCGCAACTACGGACACCTGACCGTGCAGCCCGTGGTAGCGGTGGAAGCCATCGTCGACGCGTTCGATAACCGTAAGGGTTTTGCTCTCAACGGGGAACGGGTATTGCGGCCTGCCTGAAGAGGGGTCGCCTGGGCCTCTCGTGCTAAACTGATCAGGTTTCGGATTGCCAGTGAGAGGAATACCGGTCTGCCCAGATGATGTTCAAAGAGGGGGCGTGTGCCCGGGCAGGCAGGCGGGCATGAACCACCGGAGACTTCGAGGCGTTGGCCTGATATCCGTGCTGATCGGGTCGGCCGGATTGGCGGCCGGGCAGCAGGAGACGCAGGCGGCGTATCGGCCGTACCAGAGCATCTCCAAGCAGACCCTGACGCGTTCCGATTCGCTAATCCTCTCGCACCAGGGTATCGCCTACCTGCACAACCCCGAGACAGGGACGGAGGCCCCCTTCCTGGAATGAGTCTACAAGCCATTTGGTCTCTCAGCAGACTCCCGATTCTTCCTCTACCTGAAGTCGCGCGGCGGCCTACCCACCTTTTCCCTGTTTGCGCACGACTTGGAGACCGGCGAGGAGACACGGATTTCGGACGAGATGGTGCACCATGCCGAGTGGTCGCCGTCAGGGAAGAGGGTAGCCTACCAGTGGCTCGACGGCAGCAGCCGGCCGCATCTCTCGCTCTGGGAGATGTCGACCGGCGAGAGTGCGGAGATCGCCTCGGGGCCGCTACACATGGAGTACTTGAATTGGTCGGTCAACTCCGGCGAACTGCTCTTCATGACGGTGGAGCCGGCGAGCGGGCAGGCGTTTGAAGACCGGCGGTGGATCTCTACTCTCCATCGCTACTCGATCAGCCGGCGGGCCGATGAATCGATACCCGGCGTGGAATGGGCGCAGTTCAGCGGCGGGCAATTGTATATCGCAGGGGGGGCGGGCGCGTCCGCCTACCCGAGAATTCCCAACTCGGGCCAGGGAAAGATCGAGCGGTTTGTCATGCGTGGGGGGCTGATCTACGCCAACATCTCCGAAAACGGAAAGGAGGCCGTGCGGCGTTGGAACGCAGCGGCTGGAGCGTACGAGTTCCTGACGTGGGGCCGGTTGATGAACTCATCGGACAAGGGTGTGCTGGTGCGGGATGCGTCGTCGTCGGGCGTCGTCTACAAGTACCTGCCGGACGGCTGGAATCAGCCGGTAGATGTGGAGTCGCCTCGTGTGGCGGTGAAGACGGCCGCGGCGGCCGGGGGAGGATCGCTCCAAGGGGCAGGAACCAACTGGAAGCTGCCCTACTATGGGCAGGCGGCCCTGGTGCAAGGCGGACAGTCCTATATAGACAGCTCGTGTG
>JACRKW010000363.1 GCA_016215215.1 Acidobacteriota bacterium | reverse complement strand
GGCTACAAGGTGATCGGCACGGAGGCGGCGATGCTGGTTTACCTGACCAACCGGCTCTACAACCCGAAGGACGAGGGCCGCATCCGGCACGACGAGCCGGGCATCGGCTACGACTGGGAGCTGCAGTACAAATGAGAGTGCTGGTGACCGGCGGAGCGGGGTTCATCGGCTCCGCCTTTGTCCGCCTGATGCTGGGCGAGGACCGGGCCACGCGGCTGGTGAACCTGGACAAGCTGACCTACGCGGGCAACCTTGAGAATCTGACGCCGGTGGAGGCCGACCCGCGCTACCGGTTCGTCCAGGGCGACATCTGCGACACGCAGCTTGTGCTCGAACTGTTGCGGGAGGAGAAGCCGGATGCCGTCGTGCACTTCGCCGCGGAGTCGCACGTGGACCGGTCGATCCTGGGTCCGGGGGCGTTCGTGGAGACCAACGTCAAGGGCACATTCTCCCTGCTGGAAGCGGCTCGGGCGGTGGCTCTTCCGCGCTTCCTTCACGTCTCGACCGACGAGGTCTACGGCTCCATCGAGGAGCCGCACGACGCCGATGAGAATTACCCGCTGCGGGCATCCAGCCCGTACTCGGCATCGAAGGCGGCCAGCGACCTGCTGGCGCTGAGCTACTGGACGACTTTCAAGCTGCCGGTGATGGTGACGCGGGCCTCGAACAACTACGGCCCGTACCAGTTCCCGGAGAAGCTGATCCCGCTGATGATCTCCAACGCCCTGGAAGGCAAGCCGCTGCCGATCTACGGCGACGGCATGCAGGTGCGGGACTGGCTCTACGTCGACGACCACTGCCGGGCGATCCTGGCTGTGCTCGAACGGGGCACGCCGGGCGAGATCTACAACGTGGGCGGCTCGCGGGCGCTGCCCAACCGCGAGGTGGTGGAGAAGATCCTGGACGCCGTAGGCCAGCCGCACAGCCTCATGACGACGGTGGCGGACCGTCCGGGGCACGACCGGCGGTACGCCATCACGACTGAGAAACTGGAGCGGACCACGGGATGGCAGGCGCGGATGCCGTTTGAAGAAGGCCTGGCGCAGACCATCGCATGGTACCGGAGCAACCCGGAGTGGGTGGCGCGCGTCCGCTCCGGCGAGTACCAGAGCTACTACGCGAGCAACTACGGAAAGAGGGCCTGACAGGCCGGTAGGCCTGTCCCCCTCAGTTGGCAAATGACAGGCCGGCAGGCCTGTCCCGTCAGTTAGCAAATGACAGGCCGGCAGGCCTGTCCCACTGGGCTAAGGCAACTCACGGACGGCAAGGTTGCGGAAGCGGTGCTTGCCGCCTTCCTTCCAAATCTGTGTCCCGCCGTGGACCTGGACGGCGATCATGCCGTCGATGGCCCCGCCGATGGAGTGATTGGCGGTGTCGGACCAGGAGGTGACCTGCGTGCCGTTGATCCAGACGGTGATGCGTGGGATGTCGCCTTCAATGCGGGCGCGGACGGCGTTCCAGTCGTTCTCCTTCCAGTGCTTGCGCCACTCGGGATACTGCCAGGTGACGACGCCGGGGAGTCGTTCGCCGTAGACGCCGAAGAGGGTCCCCTTCTCCCGGAAGTCGAGCAAGACCTGGTAGGCCTCACCCTTCTCCGATGAGCGCAGGAAGAGCCCGCCGTCACAGCCCCAATCAGGGTTGACCTCCGCAAAGACCTCGAAGTTGCGGTATTTTCTGTCGGTGAGGAGGATGCCGCCCTTGCCGGGCGGGTTTTGCGATCCGGTAAGGATACCGTTTTCGACCTTCCAGTCGGGCGTAGTGCCATGGTGGTTGGTGGTGGAGACGTGCCAGCCGGAGAGGTCCTTGCCATTGAAGATGGGCGTAAAGCCGGCCGGAACATTGGCGGCCTCGGCCGGAACAGGGATGAGTTCATAGGCACGGGACTTGGGCTGGGCAGCTGCGCGGACCTTGGCGTCGAGTTCGGCGTCAAGGGCGTCCAGAGCGTCGATGGCGGCAGCGGTTTTTGATGCGTTGTCGTTGGCGAGCGGGACCTCGACGACGCGCCAGCGGGCTTGGTGGACATCAGAGCGCTTGCGCATGAGGGCCTGGACTTCGGCGGCCTGCAGGAGCATGGGGGTGGGCAGGGCGGTGAGGTCGAGGCCGGATGCGAGCTCGGCGGCGGTGAAGACCTTGACCTGGCGCCCGTCGATGCGCAAGGCGTAGTGGCCGGGCGGCAGGCCGGAGACCTTGAGAGTTTCGCGGTTGAGGGCTTCAGTGAAACCGGCCGACTTGACGGCGAGCGCGGTGGGGGCGTCGTTTCTGTCGACGGGCAGGGGGAGCGAGTTGTCGAGCTGGGTCCAGGCGAGGCCCTGAGCGCCGGAGAGACCTGTCACGCTGGTGTTGTTGGCGGTGACGACCTTACGGGAGGAGGCGTCGATCTCGACCACGGCGACGACACCGGGCGCACCCCAATCGGTGAGGAGCGCAGCGGCCATGATGAGGTGGCCGGAGGGGCCGGGGTGGACGCGGTCCGGGATGATGCGGGCGGCGACTTCAGGGTTGGCGGCATGGGCCTTTTCGAGCATGGCGACGACGGGGGCGTTAAGGTCGGCGACAAAGAGGCCTTCCTTCGCCGCGTACTCCTTGATGAAGTCGCCGAACTTGACCAGAACGGGGTTGTAGCCGCCGCCGGCCATGGGCGCACGGGTGACCTCGTCGTAGGGGGAGGGACGGATGGCGGTGATGCGCGCGCCGGGGGCGAGGGCCTTCAGTTGCTTGACGAGGATGTCGTAGCCGGTGGTGTACCAGTTGTAGGTTTCCTCGTTGAAGGGGCGATAGCGGCCGTCGTTCATGCCCAGCATGATGGTGACGACGGTGGGCTTGTACGCCTGGACGTCGCGCTTGAGGCGCAGATCGACGATACCGCCGCCGCCGCCCGTGACGCGGTCGCCGCCCCAGCCGGAGTGGACGAAGGAGACGTCGAGGGTGGGAAAGCGGGTCCGGACGAAGGTCTCAACGAAGGTGGTGTAGAGGCGCTGGTCGGTGATGGAGTCGCCGTAGAAGACGACGCGGTCGCCGGGCTTGAGGTAAAAGCCGGACTGCGCGAAAGCGGAGACGGCGAGGAGGAGAAGGATCAGGAGTCGCATGGGTCAGACCTCAGTGTAGTGAGTTTCGGAGAGTTGGCGGAGACGCAGGGCGGCGTCCTCGGGGGTGATGTCGCGCTGGGGCATGGCCAGCATCTCGTAGCCGACGAGGAATTTGCGAACGGTGGCGGAGCGGAGCAGCGGGGGATAGAAGTGAGCGTGGAGATGCCAGGCCTGGTCGCGAGGGCCGGCCGGTTGCTGGTGGAAGCCGAAGGAGTATGGAAACGACGTCTCGAAGAGGTTGTCGTAGCGGGAGGTGACGCGTTTGAGGATATCGGCGAGGCCTTGACGTTCGTCGGAGCTGAGCTGATCGAGCGCCGAAACTGGGCGGCGCGAGACGAGCATGACCTCGAAGGGCCAAACGGCCCACCAGGGAACGATGGCGGCGAAGGAATCGTTGGCGCAGACGATGCGCTCAGCGGCGGTGAGCTCATGGTCGAGGTAATCGGAGAGGAGTGTGCGGCCGTGCTCGAGGAAGTAATCGTGCTGGGCGGCGTGCTCCTTGGCGATTTCATTGGGGAGCATGGAACCGGCCCAGATCTGGCAATGGGGATGCGGGTTGGAGCAGCCCATGATATCGCCGCGGTTTTCGAAGATCTCGACGTAGGCGATGCCGGGTGTGGAGTTGAGCTCGGCGTACTGGGTGGCCCAGATGTCGACGACGCGGCGGAGGGCGGCGGGGTCCATGCGGGCGAGGGTGAGGTCGTGGCGGGGAGAGAAGCAGATGACGCGGCAGATGCCGCGGGTGGATTCGGCTGGGAGGAGGGGGTGAGGGGCGGCGGAGGCGGCGGGGGTATCGGGCAGGAGCGCGGAGAAGTCGTTGGTGAATACGTAGGTCTCGGTGTAGGCAGGGTTGCTGTGACCACCGGCGCGGGTGTTGCCCGGGCAGAGGTAACAGGCGGGATCGTAGGCAGGGAGCGCGGTCGCGGCGGGCTTGTCGAGGTGGCCGTGCCAGGGCCGCTGGGTGCGATGGGGGGAGACAAGGACCCATTCGCGGGTGAGAGGATTGAGGCGGCGGAGGGGGTGGTGGGCGAGGTCCAACATGGCAGGGGAAGGTTCAGAGATATCGTATCGCGGCACGAGGGGTGGAAACTCATGGCGGGAGAGCGCATTCCGGGCCGTGGGAAGGGTTCGCCGGAGGTGTCCGCAATTGGGATTGGGTCCGTTTGGCCTCTTGCCTCCGGTCCCGACCAAACGCGATTCGGGAGTTGAGCAGTTGAGGCTGTTTTGGAGTTGGCGCGTGGAATTGAGCATGGGGGTGGAATACACCGCGACGGGCGGGGAGGGACTAGCCTCGGCTGCAAGTGTTTGAATTCACACGGAGAATTTCGATCACCGGACCGGCATCGAGAAGGGACGGAGGGTGAGGAGGGATGGGCTCTGGTTGCAGTTGAGCGGGCTGAAGGCTATGATGAAGGGGTCACAGGCAGTCGGGGCGTGGCTCAGCCTGGTTAGAGCGCCTGGTTCGGGACCAGGAGGCCGGTGGTTCAAATCCACTCGCCCCGACCATTCATCCCTCCGATCCCCGGCTCTCCGGGCTCTCCGCAGAAAATGGGCTCTACGCCATTAATGGGGGCAACCCTGCCTCCGACTCCCTCAACAACACAATACTCTAACTCTCAATCTGTAGCT
>JACRKW010000362.1 GCA_016215215.1 Acidobacteriota bacterium | reverse complement strand
GGAGACCGAACTGCCGGCGATCGACGCCGCGGCGGAGATCTGCGCGAACTCCATCGCGCACGGCGGACTGGTCTTTCTGTTCGGCAACGGCCACTCGCGCATGATGTGCGAGGAGATGACTCCGCGGCAGGGATGCTTCGCAGGATGGGTGGCGATGGTGGAACTGGCACTGTCCAACCACGCCAACATCGTCGGCGCCAACGGCCTGCGGGCTCCACTGTTTCTTGAGAAATACGAGGGCTATGCCGAGGAGATCCTAAAGGGCTTCCACTTCGGGCCGCACGACGCGATGGTGGTGATCTCCACCAGCGGAATCCGTCCGGTGATCGTGGAGATGGCCGCCGGCGCGAAGCAGCGGGGCTTGCCGGTGATCGGCATCGTGTCGAAGGCGCACTGCGAGCAGAGCGTGGCGGCGCACTCGTCGGGGAAGAAGCTGACCGATGTGGCCGACGTGGTGATCGACAATCACTGCCCGCCGGGCGACTGCGTGCACGGCATCGAGGGACTCGAATGGAAGACCGGGCCGGTCTCGACGGTGACGGGCGCGATAATCATCAACATGCTGCGCTGCGAAGTGGCCGAGCGCCTCATGGCGCGGGGCGTGAAACCGGTAATGCTCCCAAGCCACCAGTTTGTCGGCCACGCGCAAGCGGCCGAAGCCCTTGAGCAGTACTATGAGGCCTATCGCAAGAGCCTGCGTCACCTGTACGAATAGGGAGATTCTACTTTGAAGAAACCAGTGCGCATTGCCATGCTCGGCTCCGGTTTTGTGGCTGAGTTCTACATGCAGGGTCTCGACGACGTGAACGGGCAGGAAGTGGCCGTCAATTTCTCGCGCGACGCCAAGAGAGGGAGGTCTTTCGCGAAGAAATGGAGCATTCCGGAGTCCACCACCAATCTGGCGGATGTGATCGAGCGCAAAGATATCGACCTGTACGTTATCGCCCTGCCCAACGAATCGCACATGCCGGTTTCGGTGCTGCTGTCGCAGATGCGGCGCAACCAGGTGTGCACCAAGCCGCTGGCGAGGAATCGCGATGAAGCCAAGGTGATGTTCAAGGCGGCAAAGAAGAGTGGCCGGATGCACGGTTACGCCGAAACGGAGGTCTTCGCGCCGTGCGTGGTGAAGGCGCGCCAGATAATCGAGGCCGGGGGCATCGGCAAGGTGCTGTGGGTGCGGTCGCGCGAATCGCACTCGGGCCCTCACAGCGCGCATTTCTGGGATATCGAGAAGACCGGCGGTGGCGCCATGAATGACCTGGCCTGCCACTGCATCGAGGCGGCGCGCTACTTTCACGGCAAGGAAAACAGAGTGGTGGAGGTGATGGCCTGGGGCGCCACGCTGGTGCATCACGATCGCACCAAGGGCGAGGACAACGCGCTTCTGGTGCTGAAGTTCGGCTCCGGAGCCATCGCGCATTGCGAACTGAGCTGGACCACCAAGGGCGGCCTGGACTTGCGCAACGAGATCCACGGCAGCGAGGGCTCCATCTTCACCGACGTCACGAGGGGCACGCCGATCGTATCGTTTGTGCCGAAGCCCTCCGGCTATGTCGTAGAAAAGGCGGACATCGATTTTGGATGGACGCGGCCGCTGCCGGAAGAGGCCTTCGCCTACGGCTACCAGGCGGAGATGAAGCACTTTGTGGAATGTGCGCGGGATGGCCAGACGCCGCGAGAGACCTATGAAGACGGCTACGCGGTGAATTGCATCCTGGATGCCGGCTACCAATCTGTTAAGACGAAGAAGTGGGTCCGGGTGAAGTACTGAGATGGTCCTCGACGGACAGGTGTGGCTGATCACGGGCGCAGGAGGCATCGGCGGCGCGACGGCGCGGCTGGCGGCCGTCTACGGTGCCAGGGTGTTCATCTGCGGGCTTGCGGAAGAAGACTGCCGGCAGGTGGCCGCCGAGTGCGGCGGCGAGTTTCACGTGGGCGATCTCTCTGACCCGGCCGAGGCGGAGAAGGCCGTGGCGCGCTGTATCACCGAGCTTGGGCCTGTGGACGCGCTGTTCAATGTCGCCGGCGGCAGCGGCCGCCGGTTCGGCGATGGCCCGTTGCACTTAATCTCCGACGATGGATGGGAGAAGACCTTCGACAGCAACCTGAGGACGACTTTCAACATGTCGCGGAGCGTGCTGCGAAGGATGATCGCCCGCAATCAGGGCGCGATTCTCAACATGACGTCGGTGACGGCCTACTCGCCGGAGCCGAAGCACTTTGCGACGCACGCCTATGCGGCAGCGAAGGGTGCGGTTATCTCTCTGACTCGCACCATGGCGGCCTACTACGCGCCACATGGCATCCGCGTGAACGCTATCGCCCCGGGCCTGGTACGGACGCCCATGAGCCTGCGCGCGCAGACCGACGAGGCTATTCTCCAGATGATGAAGACCCGGCAGCCGCTGGCCGGTGGTCTGCTGGAGCCTGAAGACATCGCGCGGGCGGCCGTGTTTCTGCTCGGCCCGGGCTCGAAGATGATCACGGGCCAGGTGCTGGGTGTGGATGGCGGATGGGAGGTTGCCTGATGATGCGAACCACGGTGATCGGATCTTACCCCTTCCCGGCCTGGCTCGAATTCGCGGCGCAGCATCTGACGATGTTCGGCGCAGACGATGTGGGCGAGATGCAGCACGATGCCGTCGTAGCCGCCGTGCATGACCAGGTGCAGGCCGGGCTCGACGTGATCACCGACGGCGAGCAGACGCGGCTGGATTTCAACCTGTCGTTCTACGGATATCTGCAGGGGATCGAACTGGAACCGGCGGCGGGGCGCCGCTTTGGCCCACCGGCGCACGACCAGCGCGGCAAACACGCCATCACGGGCGAGATTCGCGCGCCGCGCGGGCTGGGCGTTGTGGAGGAGTTCGAGAGATTGAAACGAATCGCGCCGGCCGGCCCTGTGTTGAAGGCGAGCGTGCCGGGGCCGTATACGTTGAGCGGCCGGCTCCAACCCGGCGGCGCATACCGCGACCGCTGGGCCGTTGCCGAAGCGCTGCTGCCCATCGTTCAAACGGAACTGCTGAATCTGGCGCAGGCGGGCTGCACGGAGATCGCCATCGACGAGCCATCGATGAGCTGCTACGCGCATCGGGAGGATCCGGCGCGGTTTGTGGATCTGTTCAACCGTACCGCAGCGGTTGTACCCAAGAGCTGCCGGTTGTCGACACACCTCTGTTTCGGCAACTACAAGGGGCGCGCGGTTGGGCCGCGGCAGTACGCTCCGATGTTTCCGGCCTTCCTCGATTTCCACGTGGCTGAGATCCACGTCGAAATGGCCAGCCGCGAGTTCAGCGAGTTGGAACTAATCGGCGCCATCGCCGCGCGCAAGGACGTAGCCGTAGGCATCATCGACGTGAAGAGTTACTACATCGAAACGGCGGACGATGTGGCGGCCCGCGTGCGGCGCTGCCTGGAGTACGCGCCGCCGGCACGGCTCAGTTTCGCGCCGGACTGCGGCTTGAGCCAGACCGCTCGTTGGGCGGCGCGCAGGAAGCTGCACGCGCTATGCGCCGGCGTCGGGCTGGTGAGGAAGGAACTCGGCCTGCAATGAAACAGCCGGCCCTCAAGGACGACGCCTTCCTGCGCGACGTGGACAAGCACACGGGGCGTCCGGGCGTACGGCTGTGGTGGCTGGGCCAGAGCGGCTTCCTTCTGCATTGGGATTCGAACTTCCTGCTGTTTGATCCGTACCTCTCGGACTCGCTCACCGACAAGTACGCCGCCACAGCCAAGCCGCACGTACGGATGACGGCCCAAGTGGTCCATCCGCTCGACCTCTATATGGTGGACGTGGTGACGTCGAGCCACAATCATACCGACCACCTGGATCGCGAAACCCTGGGGCCTTTACGCGCCGCCAATGGCGCGCGCCTCAAGATGGTGATCCCGGAGGCGAACCGAGCCTTTGTCGCGCAGCGGCTGGAGTGCGAGCCGGAATGGCCCGTAGGCATGAACGACGGCGACGTGAAACGGGTTGGCCCGTTCGAGTTTCACGGAATCGCTTCGGCGCACGAAAGCCTGGATCGCACCGAAACTGGCCTGCATCCCTACATGGGCTACGTGGTGAAGTTCGGCGGCCACGCCGTCTACCATCCCGGAGACACCGTGCTTTATGACGGGCTGGCGGAGAAACTGAAGCCGCACGCCGTCGACGCCGCCCTGCTGCCAATCAACGGTTCGCTGCCCGAACGCGCCGTGGCGGGGAACCTCTGGGGCAGGGAAGCGGCTTGGCTGGCGAAGGAGGCGCGGGCGAAACTCGTCATCCCCTGCCACTTCGACATGTTCGCGTTCAACACGGTGACCACAGGCGAATCCGAAAGCGAATGCCGCCGGCTGGGCCAGCGGTTCAAGGTTCTAAAGAATGGAGAGGGAGTCACCCTGTAAGGGCCATGTACCTCGGTCTCGACATCGGCGGGACACGGCTGATAGCGGGGCTGGTGGATCACGCCGGACGCATCGAACGAATGGCGGCCGCAGCCTCGCCGCTCTCCCGGGCAGCCCTTGAACAGGCTTTGCCGGCGCTGGCGCGGCAGGTGCTGGACGGCGCTGTCCCTTCCGGCGCGGGCTTCGGCTGCAAGGGAATCATAGATACTGTCTCATCGTAGGTGCGTACCATGCCTGGCGAGAGG
>JACRKW010000361.1 GCA_016215215.1 Acidobacteriota bacterium | reverse complement strand
GCGGGTGTTCGCGCTGTCGTTCACCGAAGCGCCGGTGTATGAAGAGATCATCCACGGAGAGGTGGACGCCGCAGAGTTGGTAAGCCGGGCGCAGGGGCTGATGCACGAGGACTGCGCGTTTCAGGTGGAGGCGCGGTGGGATCTCTACCAGTGGAACGGCGAGTGGGAGCTGAAGCCTTCGAAGGTGCTACTGGAGGTCTACGGGCCGGAGTTCGACGGCGTGCGCGGCGAGCACGTGCGGGTGGACTTCGGGAGCGAAGACCTGTACCTGCCGCAGGAATACAGCGACCAGTTGAAGCCGGTGCAGTCGAATATCCGCAGCCTGCTGCACCTGGCGCAGGACCTGGAAGAGGAGTTCACGGTGGAGCGGCGGCTGCTGTGGTCGGAGGAAGAGGAAGACTTCGCCACGCGGCTGAGGCTAATGCTGGACTGAGAGGGCGTCGAGGGCGCCGGTGAGCTGTTTGGGCATGTAGGGCTTCAGCAGCGAGGTCACACGATGGCGATCAGCGGGCGGGAGCGACTCGGAGCTGAAGGGAGTGCCGCTTGAAATGATGACGCGGAGGTCGGGCGCGGATTCAAGCAGTACCGGAAGCACGTCGGTACCGGGAATGTCGGGGAGTTTCAAATCGAGCACGACGATTTGAAAGGGACAGGGGTTGTGGCGGCATTTCCCGATAGCTTCCTGGCCGGTTTCGGCGGTATCGACCCTGTGCCCGAGGCGCTCAAGGTACTTCTTGAGGAGCGCCAGCAGAGGTTTCTCGTCGTCGACCAGGAGCAGGGAGAGGTTCGCCATGAGTGCGTCCTCCGAACATACCATTGAAGCAGGAGATCCGGCATGAAACAGGCAATGGCAGTGATACTGGCGGCCGCAATGATGCAGGCGGCGGAGATTCCGGTGACCAAGGTGGTGCTCTACAAGAACGGTGTCGCCTACTACGAACGGATGGGCCAGGTTCGGGCGGGCGAGGCGGCGCGACTGGACTTCAAGGCGACCGAGATGGACGACGTGCTGAAGTCGCTGGTGGTGGACGCCAGCGGCGCGGGCGTGTCGCGAGTGCGCTATGAGCTAAGCGAGCCTCTGCAGCGCAAGCTGGCCGAGCAGGGCATCCAGATTCCGGCGCAAACGGCGCTGGCGCCGCTGCTGGACCAGTGGAAGGGCGCGCGGATCGAGATGAAGTACCGAGGCGAGACGCTGGCTGGAACAATCGTGAGCGGAAGGCTCGCTCCGCTGGCCAACCAGGCACAGCGGCAGGAGTTGACGCTGGTGGCCGAGGGCGGCGAACTGCGGCTGGTGGATCTGGACGCGGCCACGGGGCTGAAACTGAGCGACGCCAAGCTGCAGCAACAGTTGATGGACGTGCTGGCGGCGATGGCGCAGTCACGATCACGCGACAAGCGCGCCGTGTTCATCGACACGACAGGCGCGGCGAAGCTGACGGCGCGGTACCTGGTTCCGGCGGCGGTATGGAAGTCGAGCTACAGGCTGTCGTTGTCCGATACGGGAGACACGATGCTGGAAGGCTGGGCGATTGTGGATAACGCCAGCGGGGAAGATTGGTCGAACGTGGACCTGACGGTGGTGAGCGGCAAGCCGGTGTCGTTCATCAGCAGACTCTATGAGCCGAAGTTCCTGCAACGGCCGGAGGCGTCGCTGCCGGAGGAGATGGCGGTATCCCCGATGCTGTATGAAGGCGCGCTGAGGAAGAGTGGAGAATCGCGCGATGAACTGAAGGCGAAAGCGGTAGGCGGCGTAGCAGCGGGGGCGTTTCGGATGGAGATGGCGCAGAGCGCACCACCACCGCCAGCGCCGATGATGATGAGCGCGGTGACGGTGAACACGGCGGCGCGCGAGGTGGGAGAGTTGTTCGAATACCGGTTCTCGACGCCGGTGACGGCGAAGAAGGGCGAGAGCATGCTGTTGCCGTTCGTGCAGCAGAAGGTGGGGGCGCGAAAGCTGCTGGTGTATTCGGACCGCTCACAATTGAATCCGCGCAACGCGGCCGAGATCAGCAACATCACGGGCAAGACGCTGGACGGCGGGCCGCTGACGGTCTACCAGGGCGGCGGCTACGCGGGCGAGGCGCTGATGGAGACGCTGAAGGCCGGCGACAAGCGGCTGATCAGCTACGCAGTGGACCAGGGCACTCGGGTGACGACCAACTTCGACAGCGGCGCGGCCATGCTGAGGTCAGTGAAGGCGCAGCGGGGCGTGCTGCTGACGCGCAGCACTCTGGAGGCGACCACCACCTACAGCATCGACAACGTGGACGCCAAGGAGAAGACGCTGCTGGTGGAGCACCCTGTGAGCGCGGACCAGAAGCTCGTCAAGCCGAAGGCCGATGAGACTTCAGCCAATCACTACCGCTTCTCGGTGAAGCTGGCTCCGAAAGCCGCGCAGAAGCTGGTGGTGGTGGAAGAGCGCGAGATGGAGGAGTCCGTGATGGTCAGCTCCATGACGCCGGACGTGCTGCTGACCTGGACGCAGAGCAAAGCCATCAGCACGGCGGCGAAGCAGCAATTGCAGGGCGTGCTGGCCAAAAAGAGCGAGGTCGCGGCAGCCGACAACGAGTGGAAGCGCGTGGAAGGGCAGATGAGCGAGATCAGCCGCGACCAGGATCGGCTGCGGCAAAACATCAACACGCTGAACCGCGTGGAAGGGCAGCAGGCGCAGGTGACTCGCTATGCAGCGGAACTGGCCAAGGGCGACGCGCAACTGGCGCAACTGCGGGACCGGCAGAGTGAGTTGCGGAAGCGCCGTGCGGCGCTGGAAACTGAACTGAACGCCATGATCGAGAAGCTGGAATTTTGAGAGTCGCCATCATCGGCTATGGTCGCGTAGGCCGCGCGCTGGCGCGGCTGCTGGAGTTGAAGCGCGCCGGCTATCCGTTCCGGGTGGTGGGCGCGCACACCTTGCGGCACGGAACGGCATACGACGCAGGCGGCTTGCCGGTGGAGCCCGCCTGGGGGACGCCGGCGGCGAGCGTGGAGGAGTTTCTGGACCGGTCGCAGGCGGAGGCCGCGATTGAACTCACTTCTCTGAATCCTGAGAGCGGGGAACCGGCGATCTCACACATCCGGGCGGCGTTCGCGCGCGGAATGCACGTGGTGACGGCGAACAAAGGACCGGTGGCGTTTGCCTATGCGGAGTTGATGGAGGAGGCGCGGCGGGCGGGCGTCGAGTTCCGGCATGAAGCGGTGACCATGGACGGCACGCCGGTGTTCAACATGGTGCGGCACAACCTGCCGGGAGTAACGGTGACGGGCTTCGCCGGGGCTTTGAACTCGACCTCGAAGGTGATCCTGGAGGCGATGGGACGCGGGCTGTCGCTGGACGACGGCATCGCCGAGGCGCGGGCGCTGGGGGTAACGGAGGCGGACCCATGGTTCGACATCGACGGGTGGGATTCGGCCTGTAAGGCGGCGGCGCTGGCCAACGTGCTGATGGACGCGCGCACAACACCGCAACAGGTGGAGCGGCGCGGCATGGGCAAGCTGACGCCTGAGCGGCTGGCTGAGATCCAGGCATCGGGCAAGACGGTGGCGCTGGTGAGCCGGGCGAAGCGGACCAGCGACGGGGTGAAGCTCCGGGTTCGGGCCGAAGTGCTGGAGAAAGGCGATATGCTGGCTGCAGCGCGCGGCACGTCGAACCTGCTGGTGCTGGAGACGGACCTGATGGGACGGCTGGGCGTGTTTACGATTGCGCCGGGGCTGGACCAGACGGCCTATGGCGTGTTTTCCGACCTGGTGGACATAACGAGGAGCGTATGAAACTGATGCGCGCGGCCGAGGGCGCCGCGGTCGTGAGAGGCGAACGGGCAATCCTGTTCGATGAGGTCAATGCCAAGCGCGGCACGAACCTGCCGGATGACCTGCTGGCACTGATCGAAAGCGGCGACCTGGAACCGTTGAGGGACCTGCGAGGCCTGACGGGAGTGCCGTTGACCGAGCTGACGCCAAGGCTGCCCTATGCGCGTCCGCCGAAGATCTGGTGCATCGGGCGGAATTACAAGAGCCACGCCGAAGACCTCAACGCCGTGCAACCGGATGAACCGGCCAGTTTCATGAAGCCTGCGTCGTGCCTGTTCGAGCCGGGAGGAGAGATCGTACTGCCGCCGCCGGAGGTGTCCAACGACGTGGACGCCGAGGGCGAGTTGGGGGTGATCATCGGCCGGCGCTGCCGCTTCGTGCCGCCGGAGCATGTCGGCGAGGTGATCTTCGGCTACACCACCACGATGG
>JACRKW010000360.1 GCA_016215215.1 Acidobacteriota bacterium | reverse complement strand
TCCGTCGACCCCTACCATCCCCGAACCCCGGAGTGGGCCGTGGACGGCACCTCGAAAACCAGACACAACCTCGTCACCTCCATCTACATCCAGCCTGACGACATGGAACGGCACATCCGCAAACTGGAGGCCAAGTATCGGGTCATCACCCGCGAAGAGACGCGATGGGAAAACTACCTCACCGATGACGCGGAACTGATCTTCGTCGGTTACGGCATTATCTCGCGCATCCTCAAGTCCGTGGTCGGCATGCTCCGCGACAGGGGCGTGAAGGCTGGATTGCTGCGGCCCATCACCCTGTTCCCCTTCCCCACACTCGAATTGCAGCGCCTCGCCGCCCAGGCCGAGCGCTTCTTCGTCGTCGAGATGAGCACCGGCCAGATGGTGGAAGACGTCAAGCTGGCCGTCGAAGGCCGGCGCCCGGTGGAGTTCTACGGCCGCTGCGGCGGCAATTCGCCCACGGCGGAAGAGGTCTGCGAGGAGGTGATGGCCCATGCCTGAGCTGAAGGTGATCCACGAAAAGGCTGAGTGCTTCTACGACGTTTACGAGCGCAAGGGCGAACTCTCGCACCAGACCCATTACTGCCCCGGTTGCGGCCACGGCGTGATGCACAAGCTGCTGGCCGAGGCCATCGACGAGCTCGGCATCCGCGACCGCGTCATTCTGGTCTCGCCTGTCGGCTGCTCCGTCTTCATCTACTATTACTTCGACGTCGGCAACGTCCAGGTGGCCCACGGCCGCGCCCCGGCCGTCGCCACGGCCCTGAAGCGCGCCCGGCCGGATTCCATCGTGATCTCCTATCAAGGCGACGGCGACCTGGCCGCCATCGGCAGCGCCGAGATCCTCCATGCCGCCAACCGCGGCGAGAACTACACTGCCATCTTCGTCAACAACGCCATCTACGGCATGACCGGCGGCCAGATGGCTCCTACGACGCTGATCGGGAACAAGACCACCACCACGCCCCGCGGCCGCAACGTCTTCAACGACGGCTACCCACTGCACGTCTCCGAAGTCCTTGCTTCTCTCGAAGCCCCGGCCTATATCGAGCGCGTCTCACTCGGCAACACGAAGACGATCCTGCAGGCCAAGCGCGCCATGCGCAAGGCGCTGGAGACCCAGATGAAGGGCCTGGGTTTCTCGCTGGTGGAGGTCCTCTCCCCCTGCCCCACCATCTGGAAGATGGACCCGGTTGACGCCCAACGCCATGTGCGCGAAGCGCTCGCGCCTGTCTTCCCTCCCGGCGTCAAGTGCGACCGCACCGGTGAGAGACAGCCTCGCCCGGCGCAGCAGCCCGCGCCCGCGCTGGCTGACCTGCCCGCCCTGCTCAAGCTTCCCTCACCAGGTGGCAGTGAGGCCATCGCGGCGCCGTCCGCCACGGCGGATTACCGCGTGAAAATCGCGGGCTTCGGCGGCCAGGGCGTCCTCCTTCTCGGCCAGCTCATGGCCGAAGCCGGCATGGACGACGGCCTGGAGGTCTCCTGGCTCCCCTCCTACGGGCCCGAGATGCGCTCCGGCACGTCGAACTGCCATGTGCGGCTCTCGCCCCACCCCGTCGATTCCCCCCTGGTCTCGCGCCCAAACGTCCTCATCGCTCTCAACGAGCCCTCGCTGCGGAAGTTCATTCACTCGGTCGACCCGGGCGGCCTCGTGCTGTACAACGGCGACGAGTTCCCCGAGGATTGCCGCCGCGGCGATGTGGACGCGCACGCCCTGCCGTTCGCCTCCATCGCCGACGCCCTGGGGACTCCCAAGGTAGCCAACATCGTCGTCCTCGGGGCGTTCCTGGCAGCCACCGGCGCTCTGCCCCTCCACGTTGTGGACCACGCCATGGCACGCGTCGTCAAAGGCGAGAAGTGGCTCGCCATCGACCGCCTCGCCCTCGCCAAGGGCGTCGAACTGATGCAAGATCGCGACCGCAGAAACGCCGGTTCCCCGGAGGTGCCCTGCCATGCCTGACAACATGGATGTCCTTGTCTACTTCAACGGGCAGTTCGTGCCCCTGCGCGAAGCCAACGTCAACATCCTCACCCACGGCCTTCACTACGGCACAGGGGTCTTTGAAGGCATCCGCGGTTACTGGCTCAAAGAAGAGGAGGAGCTCTTCCTCGTCCGCTGCGAGGAGCACTACCGCCGCTGGAAGGCCAACTGCCGCATCCTGGCCATCGAACCGCAGAAGAGCGCCGAAGAGCTCACCGATCTCACCGCCTAGTTTGCGCGCCTGAACCACTTCCAGACCGACGTCTACGTCCGCCCCATCGCTTACATGTCCGCGCCGCGCGTCGGCGTGCGCCCTGATGGCCAGTTCAGCTTCGCCGTTGTCGTGGTCCCCTTCGGCGTCTATCTCGACAGCACCAAGGGCATCCACGCCGGCGTCGCCTCCTGGCGCCGCGTAGAGGACCAGGCCCTGCCAGCGCGCGGCAAGTTCTGCGGCGCCTACGTCAACAGCGTCCTGGCCACCACCGAGGCCCACAGCCATGGGTACGACGAGGCCATCCTGCTGAACGAAGATGGCCACGTCGCCGAGGGCGCCACTTGCAACCTGTTCATGGTCCGCAACGGCAAGCTCATCACTCCCCCGCCGCAGGACAACATCCTGGAAGGCCTGGTGCGCGACTCCGTCATGACCCTGGCCCGCCGTGAACTCCACCTGGAAGTCGTCGAGCGCTCCATCGACCGCAGTGAGCTGTACATTTGCGACGAACTCTTCCTCACCGGCACCGCCGTCGAGGTGGCTCCCATCACCATGGTCGACCACCGCGCCATCGGCTCCGGCCACATCGGCTGCATCACTGAGAAGCTCCGCGAGCTTTACTTCCAGGCGACGCGCGGCCGCATCGCCGACTACCACGCCTGGCTCCACCCGGTCTATCAGCCTGTGCTGGCCGCGCTGCGCGGATAACAGGCTCGCCTACGCATCCAGGAACGGATTGACGATCTTCACTCCTCCGATGCGCTGCCCGTGTGCCATGTCCTAGGAGTAAAGGACTTTGGCGCCGGAGGCCTTCGCGGCGGCATCCCGTACCTCCATCCATTAGGCCTTCCAGACCCCAGCCGCGATTTGGTCCCATTACACCGGTCTGTTGGCTTCGACGCAAGCTGCCTCACCGATACAGATCGCTCCGTCTCCATTTCGCCGCTTGGCGCCGCTTGTTCGCGCGGGCGCCACTGAGGATCAGATCAAGTGCTCGCCCATGCGAGTCGTCGTTCGCCAACAGCTCCTCCAGTGACTGCCTCACCAGTTCACTGATCGATGTCCCGCGCCGCGAGACGAGGGCTTTCACGGAGCGGACCAGATCGGCAGGCAGCGAAACCGTGATGTTCTGCCTCGTTCCGCGTTTCACTGCCATACTCTAGCACCAACCCCTGAATGGTAAAATCACCTCGCAATGCGAATGCTGACGGCGGCCGTCGCGGTGTGCCTCGCCCTCCCTGCCCAGCAGGATGCGCCGGTTTTCAAAACCACCACCCAACTGGTCGAGTTCACCGTCGTCGCCCTGGACAAGAAGGGCAATCCCGTCACCGACCTCAGGAAGGATGAGATCGTCGTCCAGGAAAAGGGCAAGTCCAGGGAGGTCGCCTTCTTCCGTTTCGAAGGCGAAGAGCGCCAGCCGCCCAAGCCAGAGCCTTTGCCCGCCGGCGTCTTCTCCAACCGGCTGGAATACTCCCCGGGACCGCCCCGCAACATCTCCGCCATCGTGCTCGACACCCTGAACTCCGAGCCCACGCAGATGGTCTGGGCTCGGGCTCAGGTCACGCGCTCATTGCGCAAAATGGCCCCGCGCACTCGCGTCGCCGTCTATCACCTGGGCTCGAAGCTCAACGTTATCCATGACTTCACCGACGACATGGAGTCGTTGCGCGAGCGCGTCGCCAAGTCCATTCTCTCGCTGCCCATGCAGACCACGTCCGACATCGACGCCATGGCCCGCGACGCCGAGCAGTTGCTGGCCATCTTCGAAAACGACCCCATCATCGAGGAAATGCTCCGCAACCAGCTCGAAGTCGAGGGAATGTACAACGCCTCAGTACGGCAGCGAAAGTTGGAGATGACCCTCAGCGCCCTGGAAGCCCTTGGGCAGCATCTCGCCGGCATCCCCGGCCGCAAGAACCTGGTATGGATCGGGGGCGGCATCTCCATGCTTTCCATTACCGGCGCCATGGGTTTCGGCCCGCACGGCGGCTTTCAGAGCTTTGAGGACGCCGTCAATGCGTCTGCTCGCAAGCTCGCCCAGCAGGGCATCGCGCTGTACGTGGTGGATTCCCGCGGGCTCGCCACTGCCAGGGAGATGGACAGCAGCGTGGGCCGCGCCACTCCTATTCGCGGCCGCGGCCGCTTTGAACGCCAGCAGCAGGCAGAGGAGATCAGCGCCGACCCCCTGCCCGCCGCCTACAGCCTCGCCGATGTCACCGGCGGCCGGGTGATCAAGAACACCAACGATCCCTCCCAGGGGCTGTCCCAGGCCGTTCGCGACGTGCTCGGCGCTTACTCCGTCGGCTTCTACTCGCTCGCCGAACCGGACGGCAAGTGGAATAGAATCACTGTCAAGTCGAAACGCCCCGGTGTACGCCTCTCCTACAGACAGGGGTTTCTCGCCGAACAGCCGGCCCAGGAGCCAGTCAATTGGACCTCGGGCCAGTGGCAGACCGCCGTGCAGAACCCCGTTACGTCGTCCGCCGTCACCGTAGATGCATCCTGTCAGTTCACCGCCGAAGACGCCGGCCTCCTCGCGCTCACAGTACAGGTCGACCCGAGCACTCTCTCCTTCCGCAAGGTGAACGGCCGCATGACCGCCGAAGTGGATTTCGGCATCGCCGAGAAGAAGGCCGACGGCACCTTCGGCTTTCACAGCGAGGGCGGCTCGTTCGCCGTGAACGATGGTGAGGACCTTCGCCAGCATCATGGCGGCCTGTTCTATTCCCGCAAGTGGCGGCCGGCCGGAGATGTCACCACCATCCGCGTGATCGTTCGCGACAGGCTCAGCGGGCGCCACGGAACACTCGATCTGCCGTTCGTCAAAGTGCCACGGGC
>JACRKW010000359.1 GCA_016215215.1 Acidobacteriota bacterium | reverse complement strand
CTTTGCAGGCGGTTCACCGGGCGTGCTGCAGGGCGCCTACAGCTATCTACTGCAGGACGACGACGGCCAGGTGTCGCTGACGCATTCCGTTTCGGCGGGGCTCGACTACGCGCTGATCGGTCCCGAGCACGCCTGGCTGCACGACCAGGGCCGCGCCGAGTACGTCTCGGCCTCAGACGCGGACGCCCTCCATGCAGCCGCAACGCTGGCGCGCACCGAAGGGATCATCCCGGCGTTGGAATCGTCACACGCCGTGGCCGAAGCCTTGCGACGAGCGCCCCAGGCCGGCGGCGAGATCTTCCTCATCAATCTCTCCGGCCGCGGTGACAAAGACACCGACATCTACCGCGAGAACTTCCCCGCCCTGGACGACCCCAATGCCAAGTAGCGAACGCATCGCCGAACGCTTCGCCGCCTGCAAGGCCGCCGGACGGCCCGCGCTGGTGGCCTACATCACCGCCGGCGATCCCACCCCCGGCGCGACCGAAGAGTTGGCGCTCGCCATGGAGCGCGGCGGCGCCGACGTGCTCGAACTGGGCGCGCCGTTTTCAGATCCTATCGCCGACGGCCCCGTGATCCAGCGCGCCTCGGATCGCGCCCTAAAGGCCGGCACAACGGTGGCGCGGGTGCTCGACATCGCATCCTCCATTCGCAAGCGGAGCGACATCCCCATCGTCCTGTTCAGCTACCTGAACCCGCTGCTGCGGTACGGCTTTGACAGGCTGTGCAGCGATGCTCGGCAGGCGGGTGTCGACGGCTGCCTGCTCACCGATCTCAGCGTGGAGGAGGCCGGCGACATGACCGAGACGCTGCGGCGGCATGGCCTCGACACGGTATTTCTCGCCGCGCCAACAAGCACGGAGCGGCGGCTGGCCTTGGTGGCGCAACACTCCACCGGCTTTGTCTACGTCGTGTCCAGGAGCGGGGTGACGGGCGAGCAGGACTCGGTCTCCGGCGGCGTTGAAGAATTGATCGCGAACTTGCGGCGTCACACCGCCTTGCCGCTGGCGGTGGGTTTCGGCATCTCGCGCCGCGAGCACGTCGAAGCCGTGGGCCGTTACGCCGACGGCGTAATCGTGGGCAGCGCGTTCATGCGCCTGATCGAGCGGTATTGCGGCTCGCCCGACCTCGCCGCGCGTTTGGAGGCATTCACCCGGGAGTTGAGCGCAAAGTCATGACCAACGAAGAAGCCCAGGCGGCGCTCGACCTGTTGCGCAAGACCATCGACGAGGTGGATCTGCGCATCCTCAAGTTGTTCAATGAGCGAGCCCGTATTGTCGAGAAGATCGGCGACATCAAGAAAGTTGCCGCGCTGCCGATCTACGAGCCGAGGCGTGAGGACATGGTTTTCCAGAACGTGCTCTCCGGCAACGGCGGGCCGCTGTCGGAAGCAGCCGTACGCCGCCTCTTTGAACGCATCATTGACGAGATGCGCACCCTGCAACGCGAGCGCATGGCAAAGGAGAAGGGGCAATGATCATCGTCATGGAGCAAGGCGCCACCGAAGAACAGGTGGAGCAGGTCATCGGCAAGCTGGACTCGCTGGGCTTCTCCGTACATCGCTCAACGGGGGTGGTGCACACGGTGCTGGGCGCCGTAGGGCCAGCGGAACTCGTGGACCCGAACGAGTTCAACGTCATGGAGGGCGTCAAGCAGTGCCGCCGCGAGATGTCGCCCTACAAGCTTTCCAGCCGCGGCTTCAAACCGGAAGGGACCGTAGTGAGGTTTAAGCGCGAGCGCGCCGGATACGTGGAGATCGGCGGCTCAGAGGTGGTGCTGATGGCGGGCCCGTCCAGCGTGGAGAGCGAACATCAGCTCACCCGGACGGCTGAACTTGCCGCCCGTGCGGGCGCACGATTTCTGCGGGCCGGTGCGCACCCGTCTGAATCCGCGTTGAATGGCCAGCGCGGCCTGGACGCCGAGGGCATCAAAATGGTTCGCCGCGTGGCTGACCTCTTCGGGCTGTTCGTCGTCGCTGAGATCTCCGATCCTTCGCGAATACCGGAGTTGGAAGAGCAGGCCGACCTGCTCCAGGTGAGCTCCGCCAACATGCAGAACCACTTGCTGCTGCACGCTCTGGGCAAGTGCGCGCGCCCCGTGCTGCTCAAGCGCGGCATCGCCGCCACGGTTGAAGAACTCCTGGTCTCCGCCGATCATGTTCTGGCCGGTGGCAATTACAACGTGATCCTCTGTGAGCGCGGTATCCGGACGTTCGAGACCTTCTCGCGCCACACCATGGACATCGCCGCCATCCCGGCCGTCCACAAGCTTTCGCACCTGCCCATATTGGCCGACCCGTCGCGAGCAACCGGGAGGCGCGACATGGCCATTCCGATGGCTCGTGCCGCAATCGCCGCGGGAGCCGACGGCCTGCTCCTGGAGGTGCACTCGGACCCCGACCACGCTGCCAGCGAGGGCGCGCAAGCAGTGAGACCCGAGCAGTTCTCCGAGTTGGCCGCCCAACTCAAACTGATCGCCCCGGCCGTCGGCAGGAGCATGTGAACTCAACATGCAGACAGTAGTCATCGCCGGAGTGGGATTGATCGGCGGCTCATTCGCGCTCGCGCTTCGTCAGGCCGGTTTCGCGGGGCGGATCCTCGGCGTCAGTTCCGAGCGCACCATCCGGCAGGCGCTTGAGTTGCACGTCATCGACGCCGGCGCAACGCTTGAAGCGGCTTGCGCACAGGCTGACCTGGTCTATCTCGCCGGACCCATACATTCGATTCTCGACCTGATCCCGCGTCTCGACGTCTTGGTCAGGCCCGGCGTCCTGATCACCGACGCCGGCAGCACGAAGTCGATGATCTGCGAAGCCGGGGCCCGCTTGCGGCGTGCGCAATTTCTTGGCGGGCATCCGATGGCGGGCAAGGAATCGCGCGGCGTTGGCGCGGCTGAAGCGGACCTGTTCCAGGGCCGGCCGTACCTGCTCACACCGCGGGAGCCATCCGAATTGCAGACCGCGGCGGCGAAGGAGTTCTGCGGCTGGCTGCAGGCCATCGGCGCGAAGCAACGGGT
>JACRKW010000371.1 GCA_016215215.1 Acidobacteriota bacterium | reverse complement strand
CTCAAACAATCAGACTGTGTGATTCTCCCCGGCGGATTCTCGTACGGGGACTATCTGCGTTGCGGGGCCATCGCCAAGTTTTCGCCCATCATGACGGCGGTGAAGAAGTTCGCGGCCGACGGCGGGCTGGTGATGGGGATCTGCAACGGGTTCCAGATACTGACCGAGTGCGGGCTGCTGCCCGGAGCGCTGGTGCGGAACCGCGGGTTGAAGTTCATCTGCCGGCCGGTGCGGCTTGTGCCGGGCACGCTCGATTCGCCGTTCACCAACGCGCTGGAGGCAGGCAGGGAACTGCTGGTGCCGATCGCGCACGGCGAAGGCTGCTACACGGCCGATGAGAGGACTTTGGACGAGCTGGAAGCGGAAGACAGGATCGCGTTCCGGTACGTGGAGAATCCGAACGGAGCGCAGCGGGACATCGCGGGCATCCTCAACGCCGGGCGCAACGTGATGGGGATGATGCCGCACCCGGAGCGGGCGACCGAGCCGCTGATGGGATTGACGGACGGGTTGGGCGTATTCCAGTCGCTTGTGAACGCGTTCGCCACCAAGTAAGAACATGAGCCAGATCACACCGGAAGTCGTCGCGGCGCATTCAATCACCCCCGGCGAGTACGAGCGCATTGTCTCCATTCTGGGACGCCACCCGAACCTGACCGAGCTGGGGATCTTCAGCGTGATGTGGAGCGAGCACTGCTCCTACAAGAGCAGCCGCGTGCACCTGAAGAAGCTGCCGACGCGATCGAAGCTGGTGGTGTGCGGGCCGGGCGAGAACGCGGGGATCATCGACATCGGCGACGACTGGTGCATCGCGTTCAAGATCGAGTCGCACAACCATCCGAGTTTCATCGAGCCGTTCCAGGGAGCGGCCACGGGCGTGGGCGGGATCCTGAGGGACATCTTCACGATGGGCGCGCGGCCGATCGCGGTGATGGACGCGCTGCGGTTCGGGCCGCTGGACGATGCGGAGACGGGGGCGCGGAACCGGCGGATCATCGACGGCGTGGTGGCGGGCATCGCGCACTACGGCAACTGCTTCGGCGTGCCGACGGTGGGCGGCGAGACGGTGTTCGAGCCGAGCTACGCGGGCAACCCGCTGGTGAACGTGTTCGCGCTGGGCGTTTTCAAGCGGGACGAGATCTTCTACGGCAAGGCGGTGGGCATCGGCAACCCGGTGATCTACGTAGGCTCGCGCACGGGGCGGGACGGGATTCACGGGGCGACGATGGCGTCGGGCGAGTTTACGGAAGACAGCATGCAGAAGCGGCCCAACGTGCAGGTGGGCGATCCGTTTATGGAGAAACTGCTGCTGGAGGCGTGCCTGGAGGCGATGCACACGGGCGCGGTGGCGGGCATCCAGGACATGGGCGCCGCGGGGCTGACGTGCTCGACGTGCGAGATGGGCAGCCGGGCGGGGACGGGGATCGAAATCGACCTGATGCACGTGCCGCAGCGCGAGACGGGCATGACGCCGTACGAGATCATGCTTTCCGAGAGCCAGGAGCGGATGCTGCTGGTGGCGCACAAGGGACGCGAGCGGGAAGTCCTGGACGTGTTCAAGAAGTGGGGGCTGGACGCGCGCATCGTGGGCGTTGTGAAAGACGACGGCATGATGCGGGTGAAGGACCACGGCGAAGTGGTGGCGGAGATCCCGAGCCGGCCGCTGGCCGACGAAGCGCCGCTCTACCACAGGCCGTACACCAAGCCGCTGCGGACGGCGCCGATGGATGCTCCGGAGTTCCGGTCGAAGGATTTGACGGCGGATCTGCGCGCGCTGGCGGAGTCGCAGGACCTGTGCAGCAAGGAGTGGATCTGGGAGCAGTACGACTACACGGTGCGCACCAACACGGTGGAGGGGCCGGGCGGCGATGCTGCGATTGTGCGCATCAAGGAAGCCGGCGTCTCGGTGGCGATGTCGCTGGACGGCAATGGCCGGTACACGTACCTGGATCCGCGCGAGGGCGCCAAGCTGATGGTGGCCGAGTGCTGCCGGAACCTGGCGGTGTCGGGAGCGCTGCCGGTGGCGGCGACCAATAACCTGAACTTCGGCAACCCGGAGCGGCCCGAGATCATGGCGCAGATCGTGGAGGCCATCGAAGGGATGGCGGAGGCGTGCGAGTTCTTCGAGACGCCGATCACCGGCGGGAACGTGAGCCTGTACAACGAGACGCTGGGGGATCCGATCTTCCCATCGCCGGTGATGGGGATTGTCGGCCTGATGAAGACGCAGGCACCGGTGGGGATCGCTTTCCGCGGCGCGGGGCGGGACGTGTACCTGATCGGCGGAATCGGGGAAGCGGACGAGACGCGGATGGGCGGGACGCAGTACGCCAAGCAGATTCTAAAGCAGATGTGGGGATTGCCGCCGGCTCTCGATATGGAGTTCGAGAAGCGGGTGCAGAGCGCGGTGCGGGAGATTGTGCTGAGCGGCGCGGCGGAGTCGGCGCACGACGTGAGCGACGGCGGCCTGGCCTGGGCGCTGGCGGAGAGCACGTTCGGCAAGGGAGTGGGCGCGGCGATCGAGCTGGAGAGCGGCTTGAGGCCGGAGTTGCTGCTGTTCCACGAAGGGCCTTCGCGGGTGGTGATTTCCACGGCCGACGCGGCGCAAGTGGAGAAGATCGCCGCCGTGTACAATGTCCCTGCCGTGAAGATCGGACAGACGGCGGAGGGCAAGTTGATCATCAGCAACCGGGGCGAGGTGTTGATCGAGACGACCGTGCGCGGGCTGAAGGAAGTATGGGCCGGCGCGCTGGAGGCGATACTCCATGCCGAAGTCCATGCCTGAGGGCGGATTCGACGTGCCGTTGGACAAGCTGCACGAGGAGTGCGGCATCTTCGCGGTGTGGGGCCATCCGGAGGCGTCCAACCTGGCGC
Organism: Acidobacteriota bacterium; assembly: GCA_016215215.1. Taxonomy (GTDB): domain Bacteria; phylum Acidobacteriota; class Terriglobia; order Bryobacterales; family Bryobacteraceae; genus Paludibaculum. The sequence continues at coordinate 6,413 of JACRKW010000371.1, read as the reverse complement.
ACCTGGGGCTGCACGCGCTGCAGCACCGCGGGCAGGAGAGCGCGGGCATCGCGTCATGCGACGGCAAGGAGGTCCACTGCCACAAGTCGATGGGGCACGTGGCGGAGATCTTCACGGCGAGCGTCTTGAACAGCCTGCCGGGCAACATGGCGATCGGCCATACGCGGTATTCGACGGCGGGGGACACGGCGATCCTGAACGCGCAGCCGTTCTCGGTGGCGTGCAACAAAGGACGGATCGCGGTGGCGCACAACGGCAACCTGACCAATGCCGCGGAGCTGCGCAAGGAACTGGAAGACAACGGGTCGATCTTCCAGGCGACCAGCGACACGGAGGTGATTCTGCACCTGGTGGCGCGCAGCAGCCAGAAGACGCTGGCGTCGGCGCTGAGAGAGGCGCTGCTGGTGATCGAGGGGGCGTTCTCGCTGGTGTTTCTGTCGCAGGACCGGATCATCGTGGCGCGAGACCCTCACGGTTTCCGGCCGCTGGCGATCGGGCGCATGAACCTGCGCACGGGACCGGCGTACGTGTTCGCGTCGGAGACCTGCGCGTTTGACCTGATCGATGCGCACTATGTGGGAGACGTGGAGCCGGGCGAGATGGTGATCGCCGGTCCGGACGGGTTGCAGCGCGAGTTTTACACTGTGCCGCAAAAGCGCGCGCAGTGCGTCTTCGAGCACGTCTACTTTTCGCGGCCGGATTCGACGGTGTTCGGGCGATCGGTGCAGCATTCGCGGGAGATGATGGGGCGGCTGCTGTCGCAGGAGCTGCCTGTGGAGGCCGACGTGGTGGTGCCGATACCGGATTCCGGCGTGGCGGCGGCGCTGGGTTACGCGCACGCCTCGGGCATTCCATTCCGGCACGGGCTGATCCGCAACCACTATGTGGGCAGGACGTTCATCGAGCCGTCGCAGGCGATCCGCGACTTCGGCGTGCGGCTGAAGCTGAATCCGGTGCGCGAGATTCTGAAGGGCAAGAGCGTGGTGCTGGTGGACGATTCACTGGTACGCGGGACGACGTCGCAGAAGATCGTGCGCATGGTGAGAAACGCCGGGGCGCGCGAGGTGCACGTGCGCATCTCATGCCCGCCGACGATGTCACCGTGCTTTTACGGCGTGGACACGCCGACCAAGCGGGAGCTGATCGCGGCCAACCAGTCGATTGAGGAGATCCGGGAGTTCATCGGCTGCGACACGCTGGCCTACCTGTCGCTGGAGAACCTGGGTCAGGCGGTGGCCGACGACGGCGACCAGTATTGCTACGCCTGCTACACGGGGCGCTATCCGACGGACCTGACCAACATCGACGACCTGATGACGTCGCGTCCGGACCGCTGAGGCAAGCGCAGATGGCTGGGGTATCGCGATCCGCGCTGGAGGTTCCGCATTCGCGCATCCGCGAGATCGCCGACATCGCCATGGGGATGCGGGGAGAGGTGTACCGGCTGTATTTCGGCGAGTCCAACCTGCCGACGCCGGCGTTCGTCCAAGAGGCCGCGCGAAAGGCGATGGCCGACGGCTACACCTACTACACGGAGAACGCGGGGCTGCCTTCGACGCGCGAGGCGATCGCGCGGTATTACGCGGCGCGTCACGGCGTGGCGCTGGACGCGGGCTCCGAGATCGTGGTGACGAGTTCGGGGGTGCAGGCGCTGCAGGTGGGCATGAGGTGCGCGCTGGATCCGGGGGACGAGGCGATTGTGCTCACGCCGGCGTGGCAGAACCAGATGTCGATCCCGCGGATGTGCAACGCCGAGACGCGCATGGTGCGGCTGGCGCTGGCCGGCGGGCGGTACCAGGTGGACTTCGACGCGGTGGAGGCGGCCATCACGCCGCGGACGCGGCTGCTGGTGTACACGTCGCCGTCGAACCCGCTGGGCTGGGTGGCGACTGCGGAGGAACAGCAAAGGCTGCTGGAAGTGGCGCGCCGGCACGGGTTGTGGCTGCTGGCCGATGAGGTGTACGAGCGTTTGTGATACCCGGAGGGCGGCGGGCTGGGCGAGCCGGTGGGGTCGATCCTGAAGCTGTGCACGCGCGAGGACAGCGTGCTGGTGGTGCAGTCGTTCTCCAAGAGCTACGCGATGACGGGTTGGCGCGTGGGCTGGCTGGTGGCGCGGAAAGACCTGGCGGACCGTGCCACGAAGTTGAACGAGTTCATCATCTCCTGCGCACCGTCGTTCGCGCAGCGGGCGGCGGAGAGTGCGCTGGAGCAGGGTGAAGAGGCGATCCGGGAGATGCTGGAGCTGTACAAGGGGAATCGGGACTTCTGCCTGCGGGTGTTGCGCAGGATGGAAGGCGTCACAGTGCCCGAGGCGGACGGGGCGTTCTATCTGTTCCCGAGGATCGAGGGCCTGGCGGATTCGTTCGAGTTCTGCAAGGAGCTGCTGCGGGAGACAGGCGTGGGGCTTGCGCCCGGGGTGGCGTTCGGCGAAGGCGGCGAGGGATGCGTGCGCGTGTGCTACGCGGTGGAACGGGCTGTGCTGGAACGGGCGATGGAGCGGCTGGGGGAGTTCATCGGGCGGCAGCACCGCTGAGGGCCTGGCCGAACTCCTAACACTACCTGCAATCCGGCCGGGCGGTTCACTGCGCGCAGCGTGTCTGCCGGCGCCCGCTTGGGGATGGTAACCCAATCCGATGGCGAACTGATGGAGATGATGACCGGCGCCGCGAATTGTCGCACAATGGAGTCGTGGTCACGCTGGACACATTGCGCGTGAAGAGGAGGGGGGAGATCCTCGAGTTGGCACGGCGCCACGGTGCGCACAGCGTGCGGGTGTTCGGTTCGGTAGCCCGTGGCGAAGCCAATGAAAACAGTGACCTCGACCTGCTGGTATCGTGGGGGCCCGGCCGGAGCCTGATGGATCATGCCGGTTTGGCCCAGGATCTCCAGGAACTGCTAGGAGTCAAAGTCCATATCGGAACCGAGCAGGCATTGCACTGGTACGTGAGGGACAGGATCCTGCGGGAGGCGATGCCTCTGTGAAGGATGATCGCCTCTATCTTCATCACATGCTGGAGCGCTGTCATCGGATCAGCCGCTTCATCGGGAGCGGCAGAGACGCGTTTATGGCGTCGGACGAGACGCAGGATGCGGTGATTCGGAATGTCGAGGTGATCGGCGAGGCGGCCAAGCGGGTCTCGGCCAGCACGAGGAACCACTTGGGGTCAGTGGACTGGAAGGCCATTTGCGGAATGCGCGATGTCCTAATCCACGACTACATTGGCGTGGATCTTGACGAGGTCTGGAACGTGGCTTTCTTCCGGATCCCGGAACTTCAGTCGGCATTGGAGCAGTTTCTGGCAGGGGAGAGCCAGCGTCCCGCGCCCGGTCAATGACATTTCGCGCCGATGTCCGATGCAGGACATGAGCGCGAGTACTAGTCGATGGAGCTTGCGGCCTACTTCCGGCGAGACTTCTTCGCGGTCTTAGGTTTGGCCGCGGGCTTGGGCGGCTCCTTCTTCTCGGGTTCCATCATGGGGACGGAGACGTGCTCGTGCACGATGATCCAGTTGTCGCCGCGTTTCTCCAGGATGTCGGTGCCGCGGGCCGAGCCCTTCATGCGCTCGCCGGCCTTGGGCTCGATGTCGAAATTGAGGGTGTAGACCACCCAGGCGACATCGCCCCGCCTTGATGCCTGAAAATCGGGACCGAGCTCGATCTTGATGGAATTCCACTCGGATGCGGCCTTCTTGAAGCCCTCCTCGTAGCCGCTCCAGCCCTTGTAGCTGAACGGGGCGAGGTCGAAGAAGACCAGGCCGGCGTCTTTGGCGTAGTAAGGCGCGGGCTTGGCCGGGTCGAGAGTAGACCACGCGGCGTAGACTTTCTGCATGTGCGGCTTGAGGTCGGCGGCGGCGTTTTCGGTCTTGGGGGCGTCGCTGCAGCCGGCGAGCAAGGCAGCGAATAGCACGACGCTGAGCAGTTTCATGCGATATCCTCCTGCGGTCCTGTCGGTGAATCCAGCGGGAGGATCGATACGTCGAGAGGCAGCCTCCCGCGCGCCTATTGTCGCACGCGCCGCAGCAGCATGAAGCCGGCGCCGAGAGCGAGCAGAGAGAGCGTGCCAGGTTCGGGAACCTGGCCGCCGTTAAACTCCGCGTGGAAGCTGTGATTCAATCCAGGGAAACTTTCAAGGGTTCCATTGCCCCACCAAGCGTTGGCGGCGGAGTACGAGGTCTGGTTGCTCTGGTAGTGCACGCTCATTCCGCTGTAACCCTGGAGGTCGATCAACATGCCGTAGAGGTTGCCGGTGACCAGCGGGACGCTGATGCCGGAGATGTCCACAAGGCCCCCGGTGGACCACGGAATGACGGTGCTATAGAGAGCGGGGCCGGTGGGGCCGCCGGACCATGCGTAGACGGAGAAAGTGATTGAACCCGCGCCGGCACGCGGCGCCAGGACGAACTGGTAGTCTGTCAGGACGTTGTCGGCCGGTGCAATGATCGTCTGGGCGGTCAACTGCCACCCATTTGTGATCCCGCCGTCCCAATCCCCCATCGTATCGATGATGGTGATCGCCGGCAGCGAAATGGCCGACATCGCCAAAACAAACAGCGCCAAAGCAACTCTGCGCATTCTCACTCCTCCGAATGAAGATCCTACCCGCCCCCCGTCCTTGGATGAAGCCAAGCGATCGGTAACTGACGGTAGGGAAACTGTATCAATCCACAAACCTTCATGTCAAACGCGAACTTCGACCTCCGGCAGTTTGGGTAGGGGGGCTAAGATCTACCTGGGGAACGGTTTGGGGTCAATCCCGGGGATGATGCGCAGGGCGTTCTTGTAATAGAGCTTCTTGAGCACTTCGTCGGGCAGATCGAGGCCGTACATGGCCCAGAAGGCGTGGCGGCGGCGGTAGTAAGGGAAATAGTCGTCGGCGGTTTCCAGGACGCGGAAGTAGGTGTGGTACTCGGCCGGGGCCCAGGTGTCCTTGCCGAAAACGACCCGGTCCTGGTAGCGGATGAACCACTGGCGGGCGAAGCGGGGCTGGCGGCCGAGCTCGGCCAGGACAGCGCCGATTTCGGTGTAGAGGTTGGGGCATTCGTCCATGAGCTTGCCGAGACGGGCGAGGTCGCCGCCGAGCCAGCCCAGGTGGGCGTCGATGAAGATGGTGCCGGGGTGGCGGCGGAAGACGTTGTGCTGCTCGGTGATGACCTGCTCCCAAGGCGGATTGGCGCCCTGGTCGCGGCGGCGGCCGGGCATCTCCTGGAGTTCGAGCCAGCGTTCGTTGTACTTGTCGATGGGTTCCCAGAACTGCTTGGGGTCGGCGGTGTGGATGAAGACCGGGACCTTCAGCTTGCCGCACATATCCCAAAGGGGATTGAAGCGCGGGTCATCGATGGGGATGCGGGCGCCCTTGGAGTCCTTGAGGTTGAGGCCGAGATCCTTCCAGACCTTGAGACCGCGGGCGCCGAGCTTGACGTCCTGCTCGAGCTGGGCGGCGGCGCGCTGGGGGTAGCCGGGGTCGTCGATGTTGGAGTAATCGGGGCTGGCGAAGAAGAAGAACCGTCCGGGGGCGAGCTGGGCGGCGCTGTCCACGGCGGACTTCAGGCGGTCGCCGTTGCCGCCGCGGACGAAGAGACTGCCCATGACCTGGAGATTGAGGGCGTCCATCTCGGCCAGGTTCTTCTTGACCTGCTCGGGCGGCATGGGGAAGCGGGGATGATTGTGGACGTCGATGAAGGGGTACTTGGCGCGTGTGAGCGGGTGCTGGGGGACGACGAGGGAGGACTTGGGCTCGTAGTCGCGGACGTCCATCGAAGGGGCGGAGGCCGGGACGGGAGCCTGAGCGGCGCAGATGGCGGCCAGAGTGGCGGGCAGCAAGAGCAGGCGAGGGATCACAGTGTGGCTCCAATCGTGGATTGTGGAAAAACGCGGGCCATGTTGGCCTCTCGTTCGAAGGAGGAGAGCAACTCCTCGAACCTGGCGGCGTTGGCCTGGATGGTGGCGGCGGAGGCGGCGAACTTGATGAAGAGGTTCCCCCCGGGTCCTTCAATAATGGCGCCCAGCAGGCGGTAACCGTGTTTCACGATCTTGCCCTCATTGGCGGGGCCGGCTGCGCCGGTGTAGAGCCCAGCCGATTCGATCGTAGTGACGGAGAGGCCGCGGATGGTGCGCTTGTGGATCGTGGGGGAGGTGGGCTTGCCGTCGGGGCCGAGGAACTGGTTTTGCCAGCGGGTGAGGTTGGCTTCGATGCTGCCGCCCTGGCCGCGGCCGAAGAAATAGACGACGCATTCGGGTTTGTCTTCATCGCCGGCGGCGGCAGGCACGGTGTAGGTGGCTGCGCGCATGGGGCGAGAGGCCTGGCTGATCCAGCCAGAGGGGGCCTTCCACTGGAGGCCGGCGGCGGATTCGGCGGAGGCTGCGAAGGCGCAAGAGAAGAACAGGGCCCAGAGTCGCATAAGAGACAGTGTACG
>JACRKW010000380.1 GCA_016215215.1 Acidobacteriota bacterium | reverse complement strand
GACATCCTCTCCCGCCATGTCGACCTCGCCGAAATCGATCAGACCTTCTCCGAACCCCTCAAGCCCGAAATCGCCCGCCTCTACGTCAAGAAGGTGCATCACAATCCCGCCTTCCTGTTCACAGCATTACTGGGCCGCACTTTCACCTATGACCGGATTCTCGATGACTCCGCCATAACCGCCTGGAAAGCAGGCTTTGAGCCCCTGCTCCGCACCCGGCGGCTCGGCGCGGTGGTGATGCAGTTCCCCTGGGCATTCCGTTTCACCGAAGAGAACCGCCAGTTTCTCATTCGGCTCCGCCGCGCCTTCCACGAGTTTCCCCTCGCCGCCGAGATGCGCCACGAGTCATGGCTCCGCGACGAGGCCGTCACCACACTGGTCAACTATCACATCGGATTCATCAACGTGGACCAGCCCGAATACTTCCGCGCCATGCCACCCGCCGCTCTCCTCACCTCTGGCGTTGCGCTGGTGCGTCTCCACGGGCGGCACAATCCGGACGCCTTCCGCGAATTCGATTCACCGGCTGATCGCCGCTATATGTACGACCTGGACGAACTCCTCGAGTGGAAGCCCAGGCTGGAACGGTTGGCCGGTTTCGCGTCCCGTACTCTTGTCACCACCACCAACGCGGTGGAAGGCCGCGCGATGGTCAACGCCCTCCAGTTGCGCGAAATCTGCGGCGGCGTATCCCTCGAAGCCCCTACGTCCCTCTTGAGCCTCTATCCAGCCGAGTTGGCAGCGTTCCGCGCCCGCCGTCCCGTCCAGGCCATGCTCCTGCCTGCACGTGCCGCATGACGCGACCTGAGTTCCGGCTTATGCTGGTTAGATCCACATCATGCCGGAACTCAGGATTCACATCAAAGGCAGCTTCGCCCGGGTCCAGCCCCTCGAGTCGCGCCCGCTCACGCTTGGCCGCTCACCTGAGAACGATCTCTCGTTTCCCGAGGACTCCGTCCTCTCCCGCCGCCATCTCTCGATCGAGCCCGACGCAGGACGTTGGTATGTCCTCGACCTCGGCAGCAAGAATGGCACGCTGCTCAACGCTCTGAAGCTCACGGGCCGCCACATGCTCGAGGAGGGCGACGTCCTCACCGCCGGCGCTGTCACACTCTCCTACACTGAGTTCGCCGGCGCCCTCGCCGCCCAGACCGTGATCTTCACTCCAGCGCGAGAGGAAACCACCGGAAGCCGCACCAGTGTCCGCATCAACCTCAAGCAGGCCATCGGCGCTGGCGAACCGCGTGTCCAGGCCCTGCTCGACGCCGGGCGCGAACTTGCCGGACATCGTCCCCTTGAGGAACTCTTCCCCCGCATCCTCGATCTTGCGCTTGGCGCTGTCGGCGCTGAACGCGGCGTCCTGATTACCACCGGCGACGGCGGTCTTCAGGTGCGCGCCGCCCGCGGCGAGGGTTTTCGCATCAGCGGCTCCGTACGCGATCGAGTGCTGGAGGGCCGCGAGTCTCTCCTCGTCGTCGACGTGGCCAAGGACGAGGCGCTCATGGCCAGCCACACCATTGTCAGCGCCGGCGTCCGCAGCCTCATGGCAGTCCCCCTCCAAACTGAGGACAAGGTCATCGGTCTGCTTTACGTCGATTCCTCCAACTTCCTCAAGTCCTTCACACAGGACGATCTCACCCTCGCCACCGTACTGGCCAACATCGCCGCCATCCGCATCGAACATGCCCGCCTCATCGAACTCGCACAGGCCGAAAAGGTCTTTCAGCACGACCTCCGCCAGGCTGCCGAGATCCAGACCGGATTGCTGCCCAAGTCCTCCCCCGTCATCCCCGGCTATGACATCGCCGCCAAGAGCGTCCCCTGCCGTTCCGTCGGAGGCGACTACTTCGACTATGTCACCCTGCAGGGCGGAAAGCTCGGTGTGCTGCTCGGCGATGTCTCAGGAAAAGGCCTCCCGGCAGCTCTCCTTCTCGCAGGCCTGCAAGCCCGAGTGCACGTCCTCGCCGAACAGGCCTCCCAGGCAGACGACCTTATGTCGAAGCTGAATCGCCGCATCGCCGAAGCCTGGCCCGGCAACCGCTTCATGACCATGTGCATCATCTCACTCGATCCAGTCTCGGGCGAGTTTACTTACTGCAACGGCGGGCACAACCCGCCCTACCTGCTGCGCGCCAACGGCGAGGTAGAAACGCTCACCACCGGTGGGCCAGTCATGGGCATCCTCAAGAACGCGCCCTACAGCGCCGATTCCGGCGTCCTCCATCCCGGCGACGTGCTCCTCCTCTTCACCGACGGCGCCAGCGAAGCCGAAGACCCTGCCGGCAATGACCTTGGCGAGCCCGGCGTCCTCGAACTCCTCAAGGCGGCCTACGGCCGCTCCGCCACCGAGGTTGTCTCCTACATCTACGATGCCGTCGGCGCTTTCCTCGCCGGCGGAGCCGCCGGCGACGACGTCACACTCCTCGCTATCCGCCGCGTGTAAAGGAGCGCCTCAGCGGGCGGCTTCTCGAACCCGCCCCCCGCTGACGTCCAGCACCACAGCCTCTCCCGCCGCCAGCAGCGCTCGCGCCCTCTCCTCTTTCATCACATACAGCGGCGCGATCCCCGCCGCGTCTTTGATAGGCGCATCCGCACCCGGAGCGAGGTGCACGTTGTAGATCCCGTGCACCTCGAACGGCAGGTCCGCGAACCCCGCCACGAACTGATCCGTATCCATTCCCGTCAGCAGCAGCGTCTTGCCCGGATGCGCCCTCGCATAGGCCACTACTCCCAGCACCAGGTCTCGCGAAACGTGGCTTCGTTCCAGGTTCCACGTCATCACCTTCCACGACGCGGGCAGACACACTGCCAGGAAGAATGCCGCTGCCGCCGCGCCCGCCTGCCACCGCCTGACTCCAGCCGCTCCCCCAATGATGATCGCGATCCCCAGCGATGGCCCCGTGAGCAGGTAGTCCATCACATGGTCCGGCAGCGGCAGTACCGGCGCCAGCAGCAACAGGAATACGCCCGCCCCCAACAGCCCCGTCTTTCGCGACGCCAGTGCCGCTCCGACCAGTAATGCCACCATCACCGCGGATCCCACCGGTAACAACCAGGGCGGCCAATCCCACTGGAAGTGCATCAGCCTTTCCGGCCCCAGCGCCATCTCGGTGTAGGTCCACAGCGTCTTCCACACTCGCCGGTCCACCTGGAGCGCATACGGCCCCGCGTGGGGCGCCGGCGCCGCAACGAAATGCAGCACCGTGAACGCCACAGATACCAGGTACAACGGCAGCACCCGCGGCAGCTTGCTCCTGTCATACAGCAGCGCGTAGAGGCTCGCAATGGCCGGATACATCACCGCCAGTTCCAGCGAGCCCAGCCCCAGCGTGAAGACAACCGCCTGTGCAGCGTACCTGCCCTCCATCAACAGCCACAACGCCAGCAGCACGAACAGCAAGTACTGTGCCTGGTTGTAGATGCACGTCCAGCACAACACCGCCGCCACAGCGGGACTCGCCAGCCAGCACAACTGCGTCACCAGCGCCGCTGCCGCCGAACCCGTCAGCCGCCGCATGATCGCCCCCAGCGCAAACAGGCTCCCGGCCATCGTCGCGAACACAACCACCCGGAAAGGCAGCGGATTCACTCCGAACAGCGCCTTAAGGCCGTAGAAGAACAGGTTCTCGCTCCACGGCCGGATGTTGCCGTGCGCCTTTGGGGCGAACAGGATCCGCACGAAGTCGCCGAAGTCCTTCGCCGGACCCAGATGCAACCATCCGAAGTCGTCCTGGTAGAACCAGCAGTCCAGCCCGCGCCAGTAGAAGGCAAAGAGAAAGCCGCACGCGGCTACCGCCGCCCAATGACGGCCCAGCCACGCGCGGCCTGTCTCAAATGCATTCACCTCAGCGGAGCGTACCAGCCTGCCGCACGACGGCGCAACGCCTGTACGCCGCCTGTCACCTCACG
>JACRKW010000379.1 GCA_016215215.1 Acidobacteriota bacterium | reverse complement strand
GCGGCGGTGGTGGCGGGGCTGGAATCGGCCGGCGCGGCGAAGAGGAGGATGTGGTTCCTGGAGAGGCACGCGCCGCGCGAAGTGATGGAGGCGCGCGGGGCGCTGGCGGCGCTGGAGGCGGAGCGGGCGAAGTACCTGGAGACGGTGCCGACGGTGATGGTGATGAAGGAGAGGGAGGATCGGCGGGAGACATTTCTGTTGAAGCGCGGTGCGTACGACGCGCCGGGCGAGCCGGTGGGGCCGGCGACGCCGTCGGCGCTGCCGCCGATGGAGGGGCCGCCCGACCGGCTGGGGCTGGCGCGGTGGCTGGTGTCGAAAGAGAACCCGCTGACGGCGCGGGTGGCGGTGAACCGGCTGTGGCAGATGCTGTTTGGGGTGGGGCTGGTGAAGACGGTGGAGGATTTCGGATCGCAGGGGGAGTGGCCTCTGCACGAGGAGATGCTGGACTGGCTGGCGGTGGAGTTCATGGAAAGCGGCTGGGACGTGAAGCGGATGCTGAAGACGATGGTGATGAGCGCGACATACAGGCAGGCGTCGAGCGCCGCGCCGGAACTGTGGCAGAGAGATCCGGAGAACCGGCTATTGGCGCGGGGGCCGCGCGTGCGGTTGCCGGCGGAGATGTTGCGCGACCAGGCGCTGGCGGTGTCCGGGTTGCTGGTGGAGAAGACGGGAGGGCCCTCGGTGAGGCCCTACCAGCCGGCGGGGCTGTGGCAGGAACTGCACGGCGGCAAGGGCTACGAGGCGGACAAGGGAGAGGGGTTGTACCGTCGGAGCCTCTACACGTACTGGAAACGTACGGTGGCGCCGCCGAACATGGTGAACTTCGACTCGCCGACGCGGGAGACGTGCGTGGTGCGAGAGTCGAGGACGGATACTCCGCTGCAGGCGTTGAACCTGATGAACGATGTCGTGTACGTGGAGGCGTCGAGGAAGCTGGCCGAGCGGATGATGCGGGAGGGAGGCGCCAGCGACGGCGGGCGAATCGGCTACGCGATGCTGGCGGTGCTAGCGCGCGAGGCGAAGCCGGAGGAGAGGGAATTGTTCGGCGGTGCGCTGGCGAAATTCAGGAAGTACTATGCGGCGCATCCGGAGGAGGCGGATAAGCTGCTGCGGCAGGGCGAGTCCGGGCGGGCGCCGGAGTTCGATGCGGGGGAACTGGCGGCGACGGCGGCGCTGGCCAGCCTGGTGCTGAACCTGGACGAGGCGGTGACGAAGCAATGACGCGGCGAGAATTGCTGGCGAGGATTCCGGGCGGGCTGGGGGCGGCGGCGCTGGGACGGCTGATGGCCGGGACGAAGGGCGCGCCGGGGCTGCCGGGATTCCCGCATCACAGGCCGACGGCGAAGCGGGTGATCTACCTGTTCCAGAGCGGCGGTCCGTCGCAGTTGGAGCTGTTCGATCCGAAGCCGAAGCTGGCGGGCGTGGCGGGGAAGGACCTGCCGGAGAGCGTGAGGATGGGGCAGCGGCTGACGCAGATGTCGGCGACGCAATCGAGCTTCCCGATGGTGGCGTCGAAGTACGAATTCCGGAGGCGCGGGCAGAGCGGGGCGTGGGTGAGCGAATTGCTGCCGCACACGGCGCGGATCGCCGATGAGTTGACGTTCATCAAGAGCATGCACACCGAGCAGATCAACCACGATCCGGCGGTGACGTACTTTCAGACGGGATTTCAGATTGCGGGACGGCCGAGCATGGGGTCGTGGGTGACGTACGGATTGGGGTCGGAGACTGAGGAGCTGCCGGCGTTTGTGGTGATGATTTCGCCGGGCGGCGGAGGCGGCGGGCAACCGCTGTACGACAGGCTGTGGGGCAGCGGCTTCCTGCCGTCGCGGTACCAGGGCGTGAAGTTCCGGTCAGTGGGCGATCCGGTGCTGTACCTGACGAGTCCCGAGGGCTTTCCGCGGGAGAACCGGGAAGCATACCTGGAGGCGCTGAAGCGGGCCAACGAGATGAGGCTGGCCGAGACGGGGGATCCGGAGATTGCGACGCGGATCGCGCAGTACGAGATGGCGTTCCGGATGCAGACGTCGGTGCCGGAACTGGCGGACCTGTCGAAGGAGCCGGCGAGCACATTCGAGCTGTACGGGGAAGAGGCGCGGAAGCCGGGGACGTACGCATACAACTGCCTGCTGGCGCGGAGACTGGCGGAGAGGGGAGTGCGGTTCATCCAGTTGTACCATCGCGACTGGGACCATCACGGCGGGCTGCCGAAGGGTCTGCCGAAGATGTGCCAGCAGACCGACCAGGCGTCGGCGGCGCTGATCACGGACTTGAAGCATCGCGGGATGCTGGACGAGACGCTGGTGGTGTGGGGCGGCGAGTTCGGCCGGACGGTGTACTGCCAGGGACGGCTGACAAAAGACGACTACGGGCGCGACCACCATCCGCGATGCTTCACGGTGTGGCTGGCCGGAGGCGGCGTGAAGGCGGGGCTGACGCACGGGGAGACCGACGACTTCAGCTACAACATCACGGAGAACCCGGTGGCGGTACACGACTTGCAGGCGACGATCCTGCACTGCCTGGGGATCGACCACAAGAAGCTGACGTACAAGTTCCAGGGCCGGCACTTCCGGCTGACGGATGTGGGCGGAGAGGTAGTGCGAGAGGTGGTTGGTTAGGGGAGATCGGCGAGCAGCAGGGAGATGATGCGTTCCGCGGCCATGGCTAGTTTCGGTGAGAGGCCAACTCCAGGCGCGATGATCTCCGGCTCGGCGCCGATCAGGGAGATGCTTCCAGGCAGGAGTCCGAGGATGCGGCCGGTACGAAGCGTGTCCATCAAGCCCCACTGATGGAGCGATGCAGGCAGGCTGAATTTGGGAGAGCCGTCCAGGGCGGAGGAGAGATCGACCGAACAGACGCTGCCACATTCACGGCCGGCGCGGACAGCGTCCACGAGGATGACGCGCGAGTAGTGGGAGATCGACGGCAGCAGGTCGAGCAGGGCGGTGCCGGCCTCCAGGACCTCGAGGTGGGAAGGAAGAGGCTCTGTTCGGGTGAGAAGCGTGCGGGCGACATGCACTCCGAGACCTTCATCGCCGAGCAACTCGTTTCCAACGCCGACGATGAGGACTTTGTCCCGTGGCATGCTACTCCCCCCGGCGGAGGACTCAAATGGCGCGGACCTCGTTCAGGAGCCGGCCTCGCGGCGTGAGAAGGTGCACCGCGCAGGCGATGCACGGGTCGAATGAGCGGACGATCCGGGCTACCGAGAAGGGGTTGGCCGGGTCCTTGACCGGGGCGCCGATGAGGGCCTGTTCGATGGCGCCGGGCAGGTCATGATCGTCGCGCGGGGAGGCGTTCCAGGTGGTGGGCACGACGGCCTGGTAGCGTTCGATGCGTTTGTTTTTGATAGAAATCCAGTGGCCGAGAGCTCCGCGGGAGGCATCCCAGAGGCCGTAGCCCTGAGCCTGGTCAGGCATCACGTAGGGAGTGGCGACGGGTTGGTCGAGCTTGATCTGGAGGACCCAGTCGGCCATGGCATCGGCGAGGACCTGGGTCTCCAACGCGCGGCAGAGATGGCGGCCCAGGACGGAGTAGAGATTCTGGGGCGTGAGGCGCAGCCGGGCCAGAGCTTCATCCACGGCCTTGACATAGGCGGGGCTGTTACCGCCGGCGTAAGCGATGGCGGCGCGAGCCAGGGGGCCGACTTCGTAGACCATGCCGTCATAGCGCGGCGCTTTGAGCCATGTATAGGCGGTGGACTTGTGAGGATCGGGCAGGCTCTGACCCGAGGCGGGGGCGAGATGACTGGGGGACTTATACCAGGAGTACTTGACGTCTTCAGCGATCTTGGCGGGGTCGACGGGTTCGAGCTTACCCTGGCGAAGCCGGGCCATACCGAAGAAGCGTTTGCGTTTGGTGACGGCGGGTTCATTGTCGAGATCGAAGGCGCCGTAGGAGAGCAAGTTCTTGCAGCCGGCGCCGAGCTCGGCGTAGTCGCGATAGATTTCGGCGATGTTCAGAACGTCGGGAAGATAGGTATTGTTGATGAAGTCG
>JACRKW010000386.1 GCA_016215215.1 Acidobacteriota bacterium | reverse complement strand
CGCTGAGCGGCGCCGTCACCGACCAGGTCAACGTGATCAACCCCGCCCTCAAGGTGCCGATGGTCCAGAGCTGGAGCTTCGGCTTCCAGCGCGAGCTCGGCGCCGACATGGCAATTGAAGTGCGTTACATGGGGAATCTCGCGACGCGGGCCTGGAGCGGCTCCATCAACTACAACGAGACCAACATCCAGGAAAACGGCATGCTGCAGGAGTTCAAGCTGGCGCAACAGAATCTGCAGGCCAACCTGGCAGCCAACCGCGGGGCCAACTTCCGCTATTACGGCCCTGGCACCGGCACCTCCCCGCTGCCCATCACCGTCGCCTACTTCAGCGCCATCCCCGCCTCTCGGGCCGGCGATCCGGCGGTATACAGCTCGTCCAATTTCACCAATACGTCCTGGGTCAACGCGCTGGCTACGCAAGCACCGGCGCCCTTCACCTACGCCGCGAACCTCCACAGCGACGCCACCCGGCGCGCTAACGCCATCACTGCCGGGCTCCCAGGCAACTTCTTCCTCGTCAACCCTGACAAACGCGGCGGAGCATGGGACCTAACCAACTGGGGAGGGTCCAGTTACAACGCAGCCACAGTTGAGGTTCGACGCCGCTTCTCCAAGGGACTGCTGGTCAACAGCAGCTACACCTTCGGCAAGGCGATGCAATACATCTGGACCAGCTTCCGGCAGATGGATGGCGCACGCGGCGTCTCGCCCTACAACATCACCCACGCGTTCAAGGTGAACTGGCTCTATGAGCTGCCCGTCGGTAAGGGACGTCATTTCCTTACCGGATCCAACGCCATCGTGGACGGTCTGCTGGGCGGGTGGGCCATCAACGGCACCGGACGCATCCAGAGCGGCTCGCCGTTCAACATTGGAAACGTTCGTCTGATCGGCATGACCCGGAATGAACTCCAGTCTATGGTTGCGGTCCGCAAGGAGCCGAACTTCGTCTATTTCCTGCCTCAGGACGTGATCGACAACACCATTAAGGCCAACAATCTGAGCGCCACCAGCGCCACCGGCTACGGTTCGCTGGGCGTGCCCTCAGGCCGTTACATCGCGCCGGCCAACAACACTGGATGCGTGGAACTGCATGCCGGCCAGTGCGGCGGGGTGCGCGCCATGCTCTACGGACCCAAGTTCGTCCGTTTCGACATCAGCGCCGTGAAGAAGATCCGCGTCACCGAGCGGATCAACGTGGAGTTCCGTGGAGAATTCCTCAATACCTTCAACAACACCAATTTCATCGTAGGCAGCGCCGGCAACGATACCAACTCGGCCACCAACTTTTCCAGCTCGGACTTCGGCAAGATCACCGCCGCCTATCAGGACACCTCGACCACCAACGACCCGGGAGGGCGGCTGGTGCAGTTTGTGCTGCGGATCAACTTTTAGGCGCCGCGCCGCCGCCCGCTCACTTGCCGTGGCGGTCGACCTTCGCTTCAGACTGAGCAGGTTGGTTCAGGCCCCCCGCTCACTTGCCGTGGCGGTCGACCTTCGCTTCCGGCTGAACTGGGCGGTTCAGGCCGCCCGCTCACTTGCCGTGGCGGTCGACCTTCACCTCGGCCGCCAGGACCGATCCGTCCTGGCGGCTCGTCCCATCCACCTCCACGGTCATGCCGGCGACGAGGCCCGCAAAGGTCACCCCACCTTTGAACTTGGTCTCGCTGTCGACGGCGATGACCGGAACGAATCCGATCAACATAAACGTTCCCGCCTGTTGATTCACGCTCAGCACCTGACCCTTGACGTTGACCGCGGCCGCAGTTGAGGGGACTGGAGGCAGCGCCGGCAATCCGAAGCCGGAGACGAACTGAGTCTTGTTCCCGCGCACGATAGCGAACATCCCGGAGAAAGCCACCCCGGAAGGCGAGAAGTCCAGCGAATCTCGCAGCCGCCCGTGCTCGTCCGTGGTCGACGATCCGAGCAGTACGCAAGCCCAAGCACTCCCGGCTGGGGCGCAGTAGAAGATCTCGTGGGCACTCGACGGCTGGGCGCCGTCCAGAGCGATGACCACCTTTCGCCGGGCGCGCACCTGCACCATCCCGTCGTCGAGGGCGTCAACACCCGTGGGTGCGGGCAGGAAACCGGCGCCGATCGGTCCAGCGACATCCGCCACCCGAACCAGCTCCGCCGTCAAGAGCACGCGACCAAGGTCTTCGGGCTCCACATCAGCCGGCAACGCCGTAATTGCCGAAAGCGCAACAAGCAAACACGTCACCAGCAGAATCCACAATCCGCGTCTTTTGGCTCGCATTTCTTTGGCTCCCTTCACGTTTTTCACACCCGATCTGAACCAGCGTCAATAGCGCCGCCGCGGTCATCATGGGAAAGAGAAGCGGCCTGGCCTTCATCAGGTAGGTCTGTGCAATCAGCATGCCAATCTTCGGGGACCTAGATTCAGCAACTCGCGGAACACGGCCCGCCGGTAGAACTTACCTGCCGGGAACTTCTGCCACACCCGCCGGCCGCGGGCAGCCGTTGCGCGGCCTCCGGTTTACAACTTTGGATAGCTGCCTTCCGATGATATACCAATGTCACTTAACCACTGACAACTGACCAATGCGGTATTTCCACAACTCACGTCTTTCCATATGATTAGTGACGATAGCCAGTAATCTGGACGGGAGGCGTTGAGTCATGGTGCACAACCTTCGAATTGTGGCGGCATCGCTCATTCTGTCGGGAAGCTGCCTGACGGGGGGGACCTTTGGAAGGCTGACGACAGTGCGAGGGCAGGTCTCCGACATCGCCATCGACGAATCGCGCCAGGTGGTGTACGCCGCCAACTTCACGGCGAACCGGATCGAAGTGATCTCGATCGGCAGCGGGTCGATTGACGGCAGCCTGCAGGTTTCGGCGCAGCCTTCGTCGCTGGGGCTTTCACCCGACGGCCGGTACCTGGTGGTGGGCCACGGGTCACCGTTGCCGAATGCCTTCTCCGGCGTGACTCTGTTCGACCGGCAGTTGAACACGAAGGTGGAGATCGCCACCGCCTCGCCGGTGCTGACCGTCAGTTTCGGCTCCACCGGTATCGCGCTGGTGGTGACCAAGAAGGGTTTCTTCCTGCTGGCATCGCAGATCGGTCTCGGCTGGCAGATGGTTCCCGCGCCCGTAGTGCCGGATGCCACCCCTCTGGAAGGTCCGGCGCCTCCCGGTTCCAGCCCACTGGACATCCTGCGGGCAGCCTCCGGGGTCTCGGCCGACGGCCGGGTGATTTACGCCATGGTGGACATCGTTCAGCCGGACGCCGACTGGTCCGGCGTGATGCTGGCGCGGATGGACGTTTACGTCCCCGCCCTGTCGTTGACCAAGTTCACTATGAGCCCGGCGGGGGGGCCCCGCGTGGTGAGCGTGGACGAATCGGGGACTACGGTGATGGCAAGTTGGGCGCTGCTCAACATGATCCCCAGGTTGTATGTGAAGGCGCAGATTCCGAACAGCGGCGGGGAGTACAGCGTGGGTGGCCACGCGATCGACTTCAAGCGCAACGTGATCTACGCCGATGCCAGCACCAAGGCGCCGGTGGTGGACGTTCCTGCGCTGCACGTCATGGAGACGGAGAACCTGGCGGTGAGAGAACGCATCCGGCTGCCGCAGCACCTGGCGGGCAAGTCGCTGGTATCCCGCGACGGCAGCCTGATGGCGGCTGTAAGCCAGAGCGGCGTACTGATGTTCCGGCTGGATGAGATGTGGAAAGCGCCGCGCGTGGTGGCAAATCAGGAGGACATATTCTTCGACAGCGCGTTCTGCGACCGGCGCGTGACCAAGGCCACCTTCCAGGTGGTGGACCCGGGCGGGCGGGCGACCGACTTCACCATCGCGCCGCAGACTGGGACGCAGGGGATCCGCGTTTACCCAGCCAGCGGAACCACGCCGGCGACCATCACGGTGGAGGTGGATCCGAACGCATTCGCCAACCGGCAGGGGACAGTGGCCGTGAACCTGGAGCTGAAGTCGAATGCTGCGGTGAACATCCCTGCGCCCGTGCGCGTTCTGGTGAACACTCGCGACGTGGACCAGCGGGGCCGTGTGAGCAACGTCTCCGGAAGGCTTGTGGATATCGTCGCGGACCCGTTCCGGGAACGGTTCTACGTGCTGCGGCAGGACAAGAACCAAGTGCTGGTGTTCGATTCGGCGACGATGCGGCACATCGCGTCGATGCCGACCGGAAACACGCCGGTGCAGATGGCGGAGACGACGGACGGCAAGTACCTGATCGTGGGCAACGACAACTCCCAGGTGGCCAGCGTGCTGAACCTGGAGACGTTGGCGGCCGAGGCGCCCATTGAGTTCCCGCTGGGCCACTACCCGCGGTCGATCGCGGTTGCCGGGGATAAGATCCTGGCAACGTCGCGTTCGGCGGACGGCAAGAGCAACAAGGTTCACCTGGTGGACATCTTCAACCGTGTGGCGACGGCGTTTCCCACGCTGGGCGTCTACTGCAACCAGATTCACGCGGATTCCCGTCTGAGCGCATCGCCGTCCGGTGGGACGGTGTTCCTGGCGGAACCGGCGGCGGCTGAAGGGGCCGCCGAAACCGGCCAGGCGTGCGCGGACAACCCGTTCGCTCCGAAGAACCCGGGCTTCCTGCTGTACGAATCCACCTCGGGCACGTTCGTAGCCGGCAGGGCTGATATGACGGGACCGCTCACCGGAGTGGCTGCGGCGCTGAGCGATGAGATGTACCTGGTGGGCAATCAGATTCTCGACCGGGCCCTGGTGCCGGCCGTGACTCTGAACACGACGGTCGGCACTTCCGCCGGCGCCGGCGGGCTTGCCGACGGCCGGCTTCTGCGAGCATCGGCGATGGCCGAAGGCCCCGGCTACCTGGAGCGATTGGACCTGTCGCGCGGCGTGAGTTCGCTGGACGTGCGACTGGCCGAAGCGCCACTCTCCACGGCTCAGACGGCCCCGGTACCGGAGGGGCTGACCGGCGTGGCGAGCCTGGGATTCACCAACACGCTGGCGATCCAGCAATGGGCCAGGACGATCCTGGTGCTGTCGGTCTCCGGCATTACTTCGGTGCCGCTGGACTACGACGTGCCGGTCACTGCGCCCACCATCGAATCGGTGGTGAATGCGGCCAATGGAAGACCGGGCGTGGCCCCGGGCGGGCTGGTACGGATCCTGGGCAAGGGGTTGAGTCTGGAATCGCAATCGGCCAGCGGAGCGCCTTGGCCGGCGGTACTGGGCAACGCGTGCGTAACGGTAAACGCCATCCCGCTGCCGCTCAGCCGGGTGTCGCCCACCGAGATGGTGGCCCAGTTGCCGTTCACAGCCCTTGGCACCGGGGCCCTGGCGGTGCGTTCGACGGCGGGCATCAGCAACCTGTTCAACCTGACGATTTCGCCTACTGCTCCAGCGGTCTTCCTGACGCGGAACACGGATGTGGGGGTGGAGGTAGCAAGCGTGGTTCGTTCGTCGAACGGCCAGATGGTCACTTTCGCCAACCCGATCCGCGGCGAGGACGAGATTGAGATCTATTTCACCGGCGGCGGGATCGTCTCCGGCGGACTGCAACCGGGCGCGGCAGCGCCCGCGGAGCCTCCGGCGAGAACGCTGGCGCCCGCGGCGGTAACACTGGGAGGCGAAAGCTGTCCGGTCACTTTCTCCGGCATGGCGCCCGGACAGGTGGGGGTGTACAAGGTGACAGCGAGCGTTCCTTGGTGGATCAAGAGCGGCTCCGAGGTCGCGCTGACTCTCAGCCAAGGCAGCGCGGAGACCAGCGTCGGCGTGAGGGTGCTGGGCAAGTAGGGAGGGAACGACTATGCGGCGATCGGGCGCCGGCGTGCTTTTGTGCGCGGCGATATGCACGAGCTTGTACGCCCAAAGGTGGGAAGCGGGCGGGCTGGGGGCGTTCGCGATGCAGCCGGACGCGCACGTTTCCAAAGCCGGTGGAGAGGCGAGCGTGAAGTTCCGCAGCTCCGCGGCGCTGGGCGCCTTCGCCGGTCACAACATGTACCGGTTGGTGGGCGGTGAGGTGCGGTACATGTGGCGATTCGGCAACGGCGAGATCAGTTCGGGCGCGGTGAAGCACGAGTTCGGGGCGCACCAGCAACTGGTGACCTACGACATCCTTGTGCACACCGCTCCCAGGGAAAGGAAAGTCAGGCCATACGTCGCCGCCGGCGGCGGCGTGAAGTGGGTAACCGGCACGGGCAATCCGGCGGCGTTCCCCCCGCTCATGTCATTTGGCGCGTTTACAGCCGGGACGGAGGCCGTGCCGGTGGCCGACGCGGCATTTGGCGTCAAAGTGAAGACGGGCGGAAAGGGAATGGCCAGGATAGAGGTGAGGGACGTAATGAGCGCCATGCCTTCGACGGTCTTCACGGCCGCGCCCGGGGCGAAGCTCAGCGGGTGGATGCACGACGTCATGGTGGTGGCGGGGCTGGGTTGGACCTGGTAGAAGCGCGGCCTAGTTCCAGGTGGAGCAGTTGCCGGCAGCGTCCTGGCACTCCATCGGCTGCACCGCCACGATGGGTCTGCCGGTGAACCGCAAGCCGACAAAGGGTGTGAACTGCCGCACCTGATAGCCGCTGACGGTGACACGGGCGTAGTAGCGAGTCACGGTGGTGATGTCGTCAATGATGTCCGAGGTTTGGACGTGGTCTACGGCTACGGTGGCTCCTTCAAAGAAGCCGCTGTAGGAGCCTGTGCAATCCGGCGCACCGCAGAGCACCATGTTCTGCACCTTGGCTGCATCCAGGGTGCGGGCGCTGGCCCAGCGCGCGGCATCGGAGGCTCTCCATAGAATGGTCTGATGCTGGAAGAACACCAAGGCCCAGTCCATGGCGCCCAGCAGGGCAATGAAGAAGAGGATGGACCCGACGGCGAATTCGATGAGAGCGGCGCCCGCGCGGCGTTTTCGATGTGATGTGGTGTTCATGGCAAGCGCTCTTAGGAAGGAGGACGGTAGAGTCCTATGAACGGGATCTCCATGGATGGCTTGTTGGTTAGCACAGTGGTTCCGAGCAGCCCCGAAAGCACACCTGTGTATGTATATCCGGTGATGGTCACCCTGATGCGCTGCGGCCGGACACCGGCGGTGTTGGGGATAGGGGTGACAACGACCATGGACTGTGTAAGAGCGTTCACGACGGGCGTGGTCCCGCCCAGCGAACCGTATACGACGACCTTCTTGACGACGTCGGTGTAGAGGGCATACGTGGTGTAGGTCCGCCCCGCGGCATAGCGTGCACCGTCGCGCACCGACTTTTCCAGCCCGTTGTAGAGGAAGAACAGGTAGCCGAAGTGCACCGCACCGAGGATCAGGGAGATTGCGAGGGGAAGGACCAGAGCCAACTCCACCAGGACCGATCCACTGCTGTGGCGCCTTCGCTTCATGGCGGTCACCGCACCAAGCGGACCTCGTAGATGCCGTTCTGATTCACCGGATCCGTACCAGGGCCGTAAACAGAAACACCGGTGTACTCGGCACACCACGTGTCGTTGGATTTGTATCCAGGGATCAGACGAAACTCCCGGTAACCCAGAATGGCCCCTGTCACTGGGTCGACGACGGGACCGAAGACCAAGTTACCCGGGTCACCCAGAGCGGCCTTGTCGTTCAAGTCCTTGAAGAGCGCCGACACTTGCTGGGGTTCCTTACCGTCAAAGTTGGTGAGCGGATCGCCAAGTTCCACTGGGGCGCCCATGGAACCCTGCACCAGCATCCTGTACTCGTTGGCGCCGTGAACCTCGCCGCTGGTCCAATAGCCGCGGCCCTTATCCCAGTCCTTGGCCGCGCCGCTGGTGAAAAATCTGGCGAGAGAATCCGCGAAGCCGGCCTCCTGGTCGCCGCCGCACCAGCCGGAGGTGTTGACGGTGCCGTTGCTCGCATAGTTCTTGAAGCTCTGGGAGAACGTGTTGGCCTGCCAGCGCAAAGCGTACTGCTGGCCCGCGGTCATGTTCACGTTGTAATTGCCAGACCCAGGTGGGTCGTCCACACAGGCCGGGAAGCCCGCCTCGCCGGTGGTGGAACAGTGGGCCCAGGGGGCGAATGGGACCAGCCCCTCGTCCCAGATGGTCTTCAGCACCTGGCCGGCTACGGCTCGTGCGCGGGCAGGCGAAGTTCCATCGCCGGAGATCCCCAACAGGACAGTGGAAAACGACATGGGGATGTGGGTGGTGGCGACCACCTCGACAAAGCGGGAGTTGGCCGGGGCGGAACCGCTGGGGAGAAAAGTGCCATCAGCCCCGGTCACGGAGAACTTCACTGTGTAGTCTGTAAACGGGGTGGTCTGAAAGTGGTAGGCCTTCCAAGGGTCTGAACTCGCGGTCATGTAGGTGCCGGCCACAGCGCTGATGGCGGGGCCGAAACCCTCGCCGTCGAGCATGACGGCCGCGGCGAGCGCGCCGGCATCGGCGAAGGCTTGGGCTTCATTGCGTGCCAGGTAGAGGCGGCCGACGTCGACCGCCAAACCCAGAAAGCCGAAGATCAGCGCCAGCGAGACCGCAAAGGCAATGAGGACCATGCCGCCGCGCCGGGCAGAGCGCAAACCGATTCCTTGAGCACGCGTGCTCATAGAAGACCTCCGTCTTGATTCACGAGTATATGGCGGTGAATGGAGGCCATCAAGATTCCCTTTAGTTATGAACCACCTTCGATGATTAGTCGTTTGTTTTCAGCAACTCATCATGACGTTGGGTCAGGAGGAATGATGAGCAAAACCTCCACGGACTTCGTCTCAGCACCGGCCGTGGCCGGGCGGAAGGTCCAGCGAGGCAGATAGTCGAGCAATTGGGAGGCTTCCGAGCCCGGCTTGACGGTCCGGATCTGCTCCAACCTGCCGTTGGCGCTCAGCAGCGCGTGGAAGACCTGGTGGTTCTTGGCGCGCCACGCCGGGCCTGGTGGAAGATGCGCCTCGAGCAGGTAGGGCGCCTTGAGTGGCGGCGGCGCGCCCAGCGTGACCACCATGCCGGACTGCCGGATGTCGTTGGTCGAACCGGCGGGCAGGCAGTACTGAAGCACCCATTCCCTGGTCTCACCGACCTGAATGAATACGGTATGAACCGGCTTGCCGGAGAGAATTTGGGAAAGATCACCGGCGGCTTCCGGAGCGCCGGATTGGACGACGACGATGTCAAACCGGCCGTCGCGAGGGTAGGTGAGAGAAGTGGAGCCGTCGTTGTTGCCGCGGAGCTGAATCGTGCCAGACGGGGTGGCGATCACCCGGTTGGAGTTGACTTGCACTTCAACCGGTTGAGCAACCGGCACTGGCGATAAGGCGGCGACGGGCGGCGGGCTGTGGATGGCCCGGGTGGATGAGACCAGCGCCTCAGCGGGAGCGGGCCTCGGCGCGGGCGATGATGGGGTTGGCGCAGAAGGGGTGGATGGAGAAGTGGCAGGTGGAGAAGTAGTAGCTGGAGAAGGCGTTGGTGGAGAGGGCGCGGCGAGCTGCGCGGTCTTCACCGGACCAGCCTTGGCAGGTTCCGGGGATGGTGCGGGCGAAGTGGTTTCGGGCTTGGGGGAGCCTCCATTGCCGCCCGTGATCAGGTAATTGCCAGGAGGGATCTCCAGAACCTGGTCAGGGGCGGGCGGAAGAGAAGATATGGCGATGACGGCCGCGGGTTCGCCTGCGGCCGCGCTCCCCAACGGCTCGGGCGGCGCTTCGGATCGGAGGGGCGCCGAACCGGAGGGGGGCAACGTGAGGCCGGCACGGTCAGAGTGGACCGGCTGTGAAGAAACCGCTTCCACCGGAGGAGCCGGCAGGGGGATCTCAGCGTGTGCAACCGGACCTGCGATAACGGTAGCCGGGAGGGGCTCAGCCGAGCCGGCGACGATTGGGATTGGAGTCCTGCGTGGGGACCGGCCGGTCCAGACGGCATACGAGCGAATCCGAAGAGCGACGGCCGCCGGCGGGGGCACACTTTGCGGCTGCACCAGCACGGCTGCGGCAGTGGATATCTCCTGAGGAGCCGTTTGCGCCGGAGGAATCACGGGGCTGGGGGCGGGCGCGGAGCGTCTGACTGGGGCGGCCCGGGCGACCGCCCTCCGGACCGCCGGCAGCAACAGGGGCTGGCTGGCTGGAATGCGCAGCAGCAGGGGCTCCACGCGTGACTTGGCGAGGAGGTCCCGCATCACGTTGATGGGCGGTGTGGTGGCAATCCGAATGGCCTCTGGAATGACGATCACGGCAAGCAGGTGGAAGCAGATCGACGCCGCGATGGCGAACGGGAAACTTCGCGACCGGGAAGGAAACGTGGCGAATGAGGGAATTTCCCAGGCGCCCGGCTCGTCAAGCCGCGTCATCCCGCCCGGGCGCAGGGCGACGCGGATGACCGTCTTCATTTCAGCGGCCTGCCGCGACCCCGAAGTAGTTTGGAGTTGTCACGACCACCGAAGGACGGACTATCAGCGCGCGGAGAGGGTGCGCCTCGGCCGCTCGAGAAGAGGTCGGCGGTTTTCGCGGTGACAACTCCTGATCGAAACCCATTTCGGCGTTTGTGAGGTTCTTCAGCCCGAAAAGGGCCAGCTCGAAGCGGTCCTTAGCGCCGACTTTCTGAAAGAGCTTGGAGAGATAGACCTTCACGGTGCCCTCGGAGATGGAGAGGCAGGTGGCGATCTCCTTGTTCTTCAGTCCCTGCGAGAGCAGCGCGACCAGTTCCCCCTCGCGCGGAGTCAGCCGCACCGCACGGGAAACACGCAGACTCTCATTCATCGCCGAATCGAAGACGCATTCGCCCTCGGCGACATGCTCGAGCGCTTCAGTGAGGAATTCCGCGGTGTTCTGGGTGTCCACTACCGCGGAAACTCCGGCCTCGCGGGCCTGGAAGACGAGTTCCGGCTCCAGGTGCCGCGCCAGCAACATCACCCTGCGAGAGGGTTCTGAGCAAGCGCTGGCAAGCACGGTCCACGAGAGCCTGGGGCTCCAATCGACCACTACGAGTTCGGGAAGTATCTCCTGAAGCATTGGGAGGATAGATTCCGCGCCTCCAGTGCTACCGGCGAATTCAAGAGAGGGGTGAGAGTTAAGAATGCTTCGCAGACCTTCCGCCAGAAGCGGTTGCTCTGTGAAAATAAAGACCTTCGTTCGAGCCACTGTGTCCTCCGTTGAAACAACCAAGATGGTTGTTGTCGGCCAGAGGAGTCGAGCCTCCAGCCGTCAGCTAAGTCGAGTAAATGTACATATACATATGCATAAATGTACAGGTGCTATTTTTTGTTCTTCTCTGGCATGCTGCGACCAAACAGCAAGCACTAAGAGATTAACCCCAGTTCGCGCCACATGCAAGAGAATAATATCGCTGGCCGTACTGGGCCGAGAAGTTCACCCAGATCAGCGACTTGCAGGTACGCAGTGGCTACTAACCGAGGTTAGCCTAACCAAATGGAAGATTGAACATCGGCGCCAAGTTGTTTACCTTAGCTGCGTTACCAGCCATGGGAACCGGCGTAAAACCTACGAGGTTACACTCCGCGGTACAGGATCTGCGCTGTGTCGCGAGTTTCCCAGGGCTTCAGCTGGCGGCCCTGACGGCGACGGTGAGTTCGTTCGACCGCAAGGGCGCGGTGATCCACGTGTATCGAGGAGACTTGCAAGGCCGGACAATCCGGGCACAGGACTCTGTGCTGTTGGATGTTGGCCTACCGTCAAGTTCGAGGTTCGGACGGCGCGCGATGCGCTGCACGGGCAGAGCGACGCACGTGTCCGAATGCAGTGACGGCACGCTGTGGTTGACGGTGCGGGTCCAGCAGCTGCACTTTCAGCAGGTGGGGCCGGGTTCTTTGGAGGAGGGATCTTCCGTTCCTCAGGAAGAGAGGGACACCCGCGGCCAGACGGCCGGGGGAAACGTCAACGGAGCCGAAATCGGCGTAACAGAACAAGAACAAAGGAAAAGGGAAGACAAATGGAACTGATCAAGAAGTTTTGGAAAGAAGAAGATGGCCAAGATTTGATTGAGTACGCGTTGCTGGCGGGAGCCATCGCGCTGTTCACCATCGCCGCCGTCAGAGCAGTCGGAACCAGCCTCGACACAACGTACGACAAGATCAACACCAACGTGAGCAACCTCCCGCCCGCCTAGTGGCCGGCATTGCGCCGCGGGCGGGTTGCGTGTCGGCATGACCACCCGCCCGTGGCGGTATTCGTTAGACCCGCGCATGGCCCGGTTGGACCGTGCGAGGAGAGGGCGGCCCGGGGCCGTAGGCGGTTTTTGCAGGTGATGCGGAGGAACACCGGCTGTGAATAAGAGATTCTTAGGCGTCATCGTCTTCGCGGTCGCTGTCTCGCTGGCGGCCAGCGCGGTTGTTTACAAGCTGATTCTGGGGCGTCTGGGGGGCGCAGCCGGCGGCGGGGACAGGCAGGCGCTGGTGGCGACGCGCGACATGCCAATCGGCTACCTGGTGAAGGAAGGGGATTTCACGGTCACTAACTGGGGCGGGCCGCTGCCGCCGGGCAGCATCAAGACCGCCGAAGACGTGATCGGGCGTGGGTCATTGGTCCTGACCCAGCGAGGCGAGGTGTTGCTGAACTCGCACTTCGCGCAGAAGGGCGCAGGCGCGGGACTGGCGGTCACCATTCCTGCCGGCAAGCGGGCGGTGGCGGTAAAGGTGAACGAGGTGGTTGGACTCGCAGGGTTCGTGCTGCCGGGCATGAAGGTGGACGTGATCGCCTGCGGGACGCCGCCGAACGCGGCCAAGGACACGCTGGGGAGCCAGGCCCGGACGCTTCTGCAGAACGTAGAGGTTCTATCGGCCGGCCAGAATATCCAGCGAGAACCGGACGGCAAGCCGGTAACGGTGCAAGTGGTGAACTTACTGGTGACGCCGGAGGAGGCAGAGATCCTGAGTCTGGCTGGCAATGAGACCAAGCTGCAGCTGGTGCTGCGCAATCCGCTGGACCAGGACAAGGTAAAGACGCCCGGGACAGCGACGGCGTATCTGTTTTCGGGGCGTCCGACGGGACTGCCGATGAGCGCGCCGGCGGCGGTTCGGGCGGCCATCCAGAAGCCGCAGCCGCCCAAGGTGGAGAAGGTGCTAGTCCCAATCCACATGGAGATCATCTCCGGGGCCAAGCGGGAAAACGTGAAGGTGGGGCAGTACGAAACGGAGCGGGCCGTGAAGGAGGTGAAGCAGTGAACTCCAAGTGGATGCGGGCGTTGTTGCTGATTGCGCTTCCGGCCGGATTGCTCTGTGGGCAGCAGGCCGCGGCGTCGCAGCGTGAATTGAACGTGGTGGTGGGCAAGACGCTGGTGATCGACAGCCCGGTGGAAGTAGAGCGGGTGTCGGTAGCAGATCCGGCGGTGGTGGAAGCGGTGGGCGTTTCGCCGTTGGAGGTTCTATTGAATGGCAAGGCAGCCGGACAGACCAGCGTGATTGTGTGGCAGAAAGGCGGCAACCGGTTGCTATTCGACGTCACTGTCGCCGTGCGTCCTGACAAGCGCGCGGAGAACCTGCGGCGCGAGGTGGAGAGGGAACTCCCAGGCCAGAATGTCAGCCTGAGCATGGAAGGGGAGACGGTCTACCTGCGCGGGACAGTGAACAGCATGACCGACTCGGACCGGGCCACAGCCATCGCTTCAAGCCTAGGCAAAGAAGTGAAGCTGGTGAACCTCCTGAACGTGAACGTTCCTGAGGGCGAACCGCAGATCCTGCTCAAGGTGAGGTTTGCGAACATCGACAGGACGGTCTCGAAGGACCTGGGAGTGAACCTGTTTTCGACGGGCTCCGGCAATACCATCGGCCGAACGACCACCGGAGTGTACAATCCCCCCGGAGTCACCGGCGCGACCATCAACAGCGGCAGTTTCAACCTGAGCGAAGCGTTGAACGTCTTTCTCTTCCGGCCGGATCTGGATCTGGGGGCGACGATCAAGGCGCTGGAGGCCAAGAAACTGGTGGAGATGCTGGCTGAACCGAACGTATTGGCAGCCAATGGAAAAGAGGCCAGTTTCCTGGCGGGCGGCGAATATCCCTATCCCGTGGTGCAGGGTTCGACAGGCATCCCGATGGTGACGATTCAGTTCCGCGAGTTCGGCGTGCGCCTGAACTTCACTCCTTACCTCACCTCGCGTGGAACCATCCGACTGCGGGTGGCGCCGGAGGTGAGCGCGCTGGACTTTGCCAACGGGCTGACCTACCAGGGCTTCAACATCCCGGCGCTGGCCACCCGGAGAGTGATCACCGAAATCGAGCTGTCGGACCGGCAGAGTTTCGCCATCGCCGGATTGCTGGACAACCGCACGACGGAGATCCTGAGCAAAATCCCCGGCCTGGGCGACATTCCATTGCTGGGCCAACTGTTCAAGTCCCGGTCGACGCAGAAGGAGAAGAGCGAACTGCTTGTTCTGGTGACGCCAGAGATCGTGCGTCCGATTCCGGCTGACCAGACTGCGCCAAGCCTGACGTATCCGGTGCCATTCATGAAGGAGGGCTCGACGGCCGCGCCACGTACGCCGGGCACGGAGACGACGGGCGGGCCACCGCCGGCGAAGAAGCAGTCGCTGCCGGTGGAGGTATTGCGGGAAGAGAAGCGGCTGGAGAAGGAGCAAGAGAAGACTACCGGCGCCGGGTCCGCGACGGTGACTAGGGGGGCAATCCGCTGAGTCGCCCGGCTGCTGGCCAGAGGTTCTGACATGTACCCATTAAGCATCGGCATGGCCATCTCCTCGGCGCGTCTCTGGGAGGAGGCGCAAGCGGAGTTGCAGTCACTCCCGGTAAGAGTGGTGCTTGAGCAGGGGGTGGCGGCGGATCCCGCGATACTGCTGGAGAAGATAGAGAGGCTCAAGCCGGACGTTCTGCTGCTGGACCCTTCAATTCTGCCGGTAGCCCTTTCCGAGCTGATTCCTGCCATCAAGGCAACCACAGGGCAACCGTTCGTGATCGTGGTGAGGGAAAGTGCGGCTCCAGACGACATTCTGAAAGCGATCCGGGCCGGAGCCAACGAGTATCTATACAGCCCGTTGGGCAGCGTTCTGCGCGAGGCTCTGGAGAGATTGGCGCATCTCAGGGAGGAGCGTTCGCCTGGGGAGGCCCACCATGCTCTGACGTTCGGTTTCCTCGGCGCCAAGGGCGGCTGCGGCGCCACCACCATTGCGTGCCATGCGGCGCTGGAGTTGGCGGACTTGACCGGAAAGCAGACGCTGCTGGCCGATCTGGACTTCTCGGCGGGTCTGGTGCGGATCCTGATGCAGGCCAAGTCGAGGTATTCGGTCCTGGACGCCATGCGCGGGATGCAGCGGCTGGACGACAGCTACTGGCGGTCACTTGTATCCAATGGCTACTCGGGCGTGGATGTCATGGCAGGCCCCGTCTCTGATTTCCTGCGCGAGTTCCCGAAGCCGGCGGAGATCCGGCATGTGGTCCATTTCGCCAAGACCAGGTACGACTATCTGGCGTTGGACCTGGGCCACGGCGTAGACGCCGGCGCATTGGGCCTGCTGGAAGACTTGGACGAACTCTGTCTGGTGACGACGCCGGAGATGCCGGCGCTGCAAATGACCAAGCTGGCGCTGACGCACCTGACCAGCCTTGGCTTCCGGCGCAATCACATCCGGCTGGTTCTGAACCGTATGTCCAGGCGGGTGCAGTTGAGCACCGACGAGATAGAGCATGCCATCGGAATGGAAGTCACGGTGACGGTACCCAACAACTATGGCGCGGTGGAGGAGGCCTATTCAGCGGGTCAACTGCTACCGGAGAAGAGTGAGGTCCGTGTCGCCATACGGCGTCTGGCGAGAAGATTAGCCAACCTGGCTCCGGAGGAGAGGAAGTCCAGGTTCGCGTTGTTTGGATGACGGAAGACAGGCGGGATTCGAGGGAACACATGGCCACCTTTGACAGAACCGTATCGAACCTCCCGGCCACGCGCGAGGCGGGATGGGTGATGCGTCTGTTTCACCGGCAGGCGTTTTCGGCTGACTATCAGGAACTGAAATTCGCTCTGCATAGGAAGCTCATCCACAGGATCAACCTGGAGGCGCTCTCCTTACTGCCGGAGCCTCAGATGCGAGCTGAGATCCGGCAGGCAGTGGAGCGCCTGGTGGAGGAGGAGGAGACTCCGCTCAGCCTGGCCGAGCGGGAACGAGTGAGCGCCGAGGTACTGGACGAGGTGTTCGGTTTGGGACCGCTGGAGCCGCTACTGGAGGACCACACGATCTCCGACATTCTGGTGACCACGCCGCACATGGTCTACATTGAGCGGGCCGGCAAGCTCTACAGAACCCCCGTGGAGTTCAAGGACGATGCCCACCTGGTGCGGATCATCGAAAAGATCGTCTCCCGGGTGGGAAGGCGGATCGACGAGTCCTCGCCGATGGTGGACGCGCGCCTGCCGGACGGCTCGCGAGTCAATGCGGTGATCCCGCCGGTGGCGGTGGACGGACCGGTCCTCTCCATCCGCCGGTTCGGCCGCACCCCTCTCACGGCCAACGACCTGGTGGGAAATCTCACACTCACCGAGGAGATGCTCAAATTGCTGCGCGCCTGCGTGGCGGCGCGGCTGAACATCATCGTGTCCGGCGGAACGGGCGCAGGCAAGACGACTCTGCTGAATGCGCTATCCACCTTCATCTCTGAGGAAGAGCGGATTGTCACCATCGAGGACGCGGCAGAACTGCAGATGCAGCAGACGCACGTGGCGCGCCTGGAGGCACGTCCCCCCAACCTGGAGGGAGCCGGGGCCATCCGGATCAGGAACCTGGTGATCAACGCGCTGCGCATGCGCCCGGACCGCATCATTGTCGGCGAAGTGCGGGGCGAGGAGGCGCTGGACATGATGCAGGCAATGAATACCGGTCACGACGGGTCGCTGACGACAGTCCACTGCAACAGCCCGAGGGACTCCATCTCGCGCCTGGAGGTGATGATGGGGATGGCCAATTCGAGCATGAGCGTGCAATCGATCCGCCAGCAGATCTCGTCGGCGATCGACCTGTTCGTCCACGTGGCACGCTTCAGCGACGGCACCCGTCACGTAACGCATATCACTGAATGTGTAGGGATGGAGCGCGACGTGGTGACGACGCAGGACATCTTTCTGTTTGAGAGGACCGGCGTCACGCCGGACGGCAGGGTGGTGGGACGATTCCGGGCAACCGGCATCAGGCCAAAGTTCTACGAGAAGTTGAGGACGGCGGGCTTCCAGTTCCCGCCCGAGACATTCCAGTCCGTATTCGAACTGCGCTGAGTGAACACAATGCCGGCACTATTCGCCCTCATCTTTATTGTCTTGCTGGCCTGCACGGGCTTGGCGCTGTGGCTGGGGAGCGGCCTGTTGAGGGCGGCGGAGAAGTCACACCTGGCCGGGAAGCTGCAGCCGGCTACAGGAATCAGGAGAGCGTTCGGGGCGCCAGTCTTCATAGAAGAGAAACCGCACTCAGCGGCATCCAGGCCCAACTTGGTGGACCGGCTGATCGGCGAATTGGGAACCCGCGCCGCCGGAGCCGGCCTGGATTGGAGCGGCGCGGGAATTCTGGCGGCTTGCATCGGCCTCGCGGTGGCCGGCGCTGTGGCCGGATGGTTTATTCCTCTGCTTGTAATCCCGTGGTTCACCAGCCTGATTCTGGCGACAGCTCTTGGCGCTTCGCCTCTGATCGTGCTCTCCACAAAGCGGACCCGGCGCCTCCGGCAGTTTCAGGAGCAGTTTCCTGAGGCTCTGGATTTCATCGCGCGGGCGATCCGGGCCGGTCACGCATTTTCAGTGAGTCTGGAGATGCTGGCGGACGAAGCGCCGGCGCCCAGCCGCGTAGAGTGGCAGCGGGTGTTCCGCGAACACAGCCTGGGCTCCCCGTTGGAGCAAACACTGCTTGAGATGGTGAAACGCGTGCCGCTGGTCGACGTGAAGTTCTTCGTGTCGGCTGTAGTCCTGCAGCGGGAGGCGGGCGGCAACCTGGGCGAGATTCTCACCAACCTGGCCATTACCGTGCGCGAGCGCTTCCGGCTGATGGGGCACATCCAGGCCGCGACAGCC
The DNA here is from genome assembly GCA_016215215.1 of Acidobacteriota bacterium. Classification (GTDB taxonomy): domain Bacteria; phylum Acidobacteriota; class Terriglobia; order Bryobacterales; family Bryobacteraceae; genus Paludibaculum. Next base: position 14,635 of record JACRKW010000386.1, on the reverse strand, counting down.
CACGCGCGGATTACAGCTTTGCTGTTGAGCGCGATTCCGTTGGTGACGCTCTTGGGGTTGCAGTTCCGGAGCCCGTTTTACGTGAAGATTCTGTTGACCGATCCGGACGGGCAACTTCTGCTGATCGCCGCTTTCATGGGGCAGATTGTGGGCTATCTGCTGATGAGAAAAGTAGTCGACATCCGGGTCTAGCCTATGGAACTCACCATTCTCGTGCTGATGTTTGTGGCGGTTGCCGGCTCCATCACTTGGTTCGGCTACCGCTACTACGCGCGTCCGGCGACCGCAGCGGCGCAGTTGTCGGCACCCCTGCCGGGGCAACGGCTTGTGAATGCCGCCGTGGCGAGCGGAACCCCCAAGCTTGTGCACTTCCTGCAATGGGTGGGAGAAAAGGTGCCGGCCAATCCGGCATCGGCGTCGCTGACGCGCCGCCAATTGCTTGCGGCGGGGTATTACTCAGACAATGCCCTACCCATCTACATGGCGCTCCGTCTGCTGATCACAGCCGGCTGTATTGCTGCGACAGTGACCTACACGAGCTTCTCGGACTGGATGATGCTGTTTGTCTACGGCGCCTGGGTCGCAGCCGGAGTGCTCGGCTATCTGCTCACCGGCGTCTGCCTGGATCTGGCGATCAGCCGGCATCAGGAAAACCTGCGAATCGCTTTACCGGACACGCTGGACCTGCTGGTGGTCTGCGTGGAAGCCGGACTCGGATTGGATCAGGCGATGAAGAAGGTCGCCGAGGAACTGGCATTGACCCACCCTGCGCTCTGCCGGGAGTTGTCTATCGTGGGCCTGGAGATGCGAACCGGGGTGAAACGGGCAGAGGCGATGCGCAACATGGCCGACCGGACGATGGAGCCGGAGGTGAGGAAGTTCGTGGCGATCATGGTGCAGACCGACCGGTTTGGCACCAGCATCGCCGATTCGCTGCGGGCGCACGCGGAATTCATGCGCGTGCGTCGCAGACAACTGATCGAGGAAAAGGCGAACAAGCTGGGCGTGAAGTTGACGGTGATCGTCTTCTTCTTCATTCTGCCGGCCATTCTGATCATCGCCGGCGGCCCCGCGTTTCTGACCATCGCCAGGGATCTACTCCCTGTCCTTCGCGGAGAGAAATAGAACGGTTGTGCTGAGACCAATGGAGGTACTTTGATGTCTGATCAGATGATCACTGCCGTCGCCGTGGCCGGCGGCGTGGTGCTGTTGATACTGTACTTGCTGCGCCGCCGGGCGAGGAAGTTGAGAGACTTGCGCTAAAGGGTTCGCGATACCCGGCGGCCGCGATTCGCGATACGTCGCACGAAGAATATCGGTGAGCGGGTAACCACCCGGTCCGCGAAGGGTTATTGTCTGCCCCAATACGGGCCAGCGACACCAAGCCCGCGCAGCAGAGCGGGCATGCATTTCGTTTGCCTTCTTATCGCCAAGAGAGCATGGCCCATGCCAGAGGAGCAATTCGTCGATTACTACGAGCTGATGCAGATCAGCCCGAACGCCGAACTGGGAACCATCCAGCGGGTGTTCCGGATGCTGGCCTCCCGTTATCATCCCGACAACCCGCGCACCGGTGACATTGACAGGTTCCTGCTGCTGACCAAAGCGTACCGGATTCTCTCCAACGCGGAGGCGAAGGCTGACTATGACGTCGAGTACCTTGCCAAGCGTCTTCAGCCACTGGGCGTCTTTGGACTGAAGGAGTTCGAGCTTGGCATCGACGGAGAGGCCAATCGGCGCATGGGGGTCCTGTGCCTGCTCTACAACCGGCGGCGCAGCAACCCCGATCGGCCTGGTGTTTCCGTACTGGAACTGGAGACGATGATGACCTTCCCGCGCGAGCACCTGATGTTCACGCTCTGGTACCTGAAGGACAAGAACCTGGCGCTCCAGGATGAGAGCAGCGACATAGTGATCACGGGCCTGGGCGTGGACCATGTGGAGGCGAATCTGCCGTCCAACAAGATTCTTTACAAGATGCTGAAGGCCGCCGAGAACGGGAGGAGCCAGACCGAGGAATCCATCTCCTGGTCCACTCTGGGCGAATTCGCGGATTCTGACGCGCAATGAAGTGGCGCGCATTTCTCAACGAGCGGTTCAAGTCCTCCGGCGCGTGGCTGGATCCAGTGGCGGGCGTCTCAGTCTTTTTGCTGGGGGTCGCACTTACTTTGCCGGCGCTGCTGCACCACGACGTTTGGCACCAGATGGCGTTGGCGCGCGAAGTTGTCGCAACCTCGCGCTTTCCGACCGCGGATTCCTTCGCCTACACCCCGACAGTCGATCCGGTTGTGCATCATGAGTGGGGCGCGGGCCTGATCGTGCTTCTGCTAGCCAAAGCGGGCGGGGGCCCCGCGTTGGCTCTGTATAACCTGTGCCTGGTTGGCGCGATCGCGGTTCTCCTGGCGCGGAACTTGAGTGCCTGCAGAGTCCCCCTCCTGGTGGCCTTGCCGGCAGCGGCGTTTCCGATCGGAATTGGCGTGCTCAGCTTCCCTGCCGTAGTGGCTCAGGCCTACTCCGCACTGGCCTGCGCCCTGCTGCTGCTGTTTCTACAGCGCGACGACGAGGGCAGCCGCGGCTGGATCGCCCCCTGGTTGGCCGTATGTGCGCTCTGGGTGAATGTTCACGGAGGAATGGTCATCGGATTTGCCATGCTCGGAGCCCACGCCATTGAGCAGGCGGCGCGGGGACGGCGCTGGGGGCACCTGGCGGCAACGATGGCGGGAATGCTTGCCGTGATTCTGCTGAATCCATACGGCCTGAGTTACTACGGATATGTTCTGAACGCCCTCACCATGAGCCGGCCGGTCATTACGGAATGGAATCCGAAGTGGCTGGTCTCCGAGTTCAGTGTTCGCCAGGTGGCGTTCCTGGCCAGCATCTGGCTGGCGGCCGTTGTGGTTCGCCGCGAGGGGTGGAGGAAGTGCGAGGGACTGCTGATAGTGGCGGTCCTGGCCGTGGTTTCGGTACGGGCGACAAAGGCGCTGCCCTTCTATGCGATGGCGTGGCTGATTGCCGTGCCCAGGGCGATTTCTCGAACAGCGCTTGGTGAGAAGGCCAGGAGGTTGGCTTGCGAGGAGGCCCGAGCGCTGGCGGTGGTTCTGTTGACGGTCGCGGCGATTTCGTGCTGGGGCCTGGTCCAAAGAAGGTTTTGGATTGTCCGGATCCCGGGAGTTCCGCTCGCCCGAACGGCAACGATCCTCTATCCAGTGGGTCCGGTCGACTACCTCCAAACGCATGCTTTCCAGGGGAACATGATGACGGACTTCATGGACGGGAGTTATGTCTCTTGGAAACTCCAGGCGCGCGTAAAGGTGGGATGCGACAGCCGGTATGAGGCGGCTTACCCGCCCGAGTTCGTCGAAAACGTGGTGCGCATGTACCGCAGCGGCGATTTGAAGATTCTGAAAGATATCGCTCTGCGGCACCCGACCGACCTTGTTCTGGCGCGCGCGAAGGAGCCGCTGTCGCGAACGATCGAGGCGCAGGGCGAATGGCGCAAAGTGTATGAGGACGACGGCTACAACCTGTTCGCCCGGCCGGGGCTGGCTCTGCCTTACCAGCAGCGGAAGGGAGAACTGATCATGGGCAGCATCCCGTAGGGAAGGCCGGAAATGTAGCACATGACCCAGGAGTGGAAGCCGTTCAAGACGACTCACCTAACGCGGGGCGCGGGCGCGTGGATGCCTCAACTTGCGTGGCTGTCGATGCTTGTGCTCGGGCTGAGCATGACGTCTTCGCCGGTGGTGCATCACGATCTTTGGCACGAAATGGCGCTGGCCCGGGAAGTGGTTCGCACCAGCGCGATGCCGCTTCAGGATCCCTTCGCATACACGTCGACTGTTCGCCCGATGATCGACCATGAGTGGGGTGCGGGTCTGGTGGGATTGTTTGTGGTCCGGATGGGCGGCGGCCTCGCGCTGGGGCTGTTCAATGCCTGCATCCTCGGCTCGGCCCTCCTCCTGCTCGCGCTGCGGCTGAGGGCAGACAGTGTCCCGCTGCCGCTGGCGTTAGCAACGGCGGCGGTTTCCATCGCGAGCGGCGTGCTGGGTACGCCGCCTGTGGCGGCTCAAGCCTACTCCGTGCTGGCATGCTCGCTCTTGCTGCTGCTGCTCAGGCGCGACGAAGCCGGCGGCCGGTGGTGGATTGCTCTCTGGCTGGCCGTGTGCGCTTTGTGGGTGAATCTCCACGGAGGATTGGTGGTCGGCTTCGCCATCCTTGGGTCCTACGCCATCGAGCAGGCGGCGCGAGGAAGGCCCTGGACTCACTTGGCCGCGACAATGGCCGGCATGGCCGCCGTTGTCTCGCTGACGCCCTATGGATTGGGTTACTACCGCTACATCCTAGAGACGCTCACCATGCCCCGGCCCATCATCGTCGAGTGGAATCCGCGGTGGCTGGTGACGGAGATCGGCTTTCCCCAGCTTCTGTTTCTTGCCAGTCTCTGCGCTGCAATTGTGGTGGCATGGCGCACTGGCTGGAGGAACTTCGAAGGGATTCTGATGGTCGCGGTGCTGGCTGCCGCAACCACCCGCGCAGTGAAGATCCTGCCCTTCTATTCGTTGGCATGGACGGTAACGGTAGCGAGGGCGATTTCGAAGACGAAGTTTGCACAGTCCGCCGAGAGGCTCGGCGCCAGGGAGGCGGGGACGCTGTCGGTAGCCTTCGTGTCTGCGGCTGCAGTGTGCCTGGTTTGGGGATCGTACAACCGCCAGTTCTGGTGCGCGCGGATACCGGGCAGCCCCTCAGCGGGCGCCGTGCGGCTGTTCTCCCCGGCCGGGCCGGTTGATTTCTTGAAGAAGCATTCCTTCCGCGGGAACGTCATGACGGGTTTCATCGACGGAGCATACGTCGCATGGAAGCTCCATCCAAACGTGAAGGTGGGGTGCGACGGCCGTTATGACATCGCTTACCAGCCAGAGTTCGTCGAAAGCGTGGTGCACATGTACCGTACCGGCGACCTGAAGACACTTGAGGACATCACCCGGCGGTATCCGACCGACCTTGTGCTGGCGCGCGTGAAGGAACCTCTAGCGCGGAAGATCGAAGAGCAGGGCAAATGGCGTATGGTCTATGAGGACGACGGCTTCATGCTGTTCGCCCGGCCGGGGCTGTCGCTGCCGTACGAACAGCGGAAGGGCGAGAAGATCGTGGGGACGATCCCCTGATGCAAACGTGGATTATGCAACGGATGGCCCGGCTCGTCGGCCCGGGCTGGGAGCAGCGGGAGATCAGATTCGTCTGCCTGGCCGTAATCGCCGCGGGGATCGTGGCGCTCCTTCTGTCGCTGCCCGCGGCCGCCGGCCGGCCTGTCTTTGGCATTCGTGTGATGGCTGATTTCCCGGCGTTTTACCTCGCCGGCGACATCCTGAACCGCTACACTGCCGACAGGCTCTATGACCTGGAACTGCAGGATCGGTTGTATCGTGAACTTCGGCCGGGCGCGCCGCCAGGTTCCACTCTGCCGTTTGCCTACCCTCCCTACTTCGCTCTTCTCTTTCGACCCTTTGCGAGGCTGCCCTACCTGGCCGCCTATCTGGTTTGGATCTTCTTCAGCTTATGCCTGTATCTCCTCGGCCTGAACCTGATCTGGCCGCGATCTGAGCTGCCTCAGGAAACCTGGATCACTGGGGTGCTGCTGGCACTTTCCTTCCAACCGTTTCTGATTGAATGCTGGATCGGCGGGCAGACCACAGGCTTCGGATTCTGCGTTCTGGCGCTGTCGCTGTGGCTGGTGCAACGGGATCGGCTCGTTCTCGCCGGGATGGTCATTTCACTCTGTTTGTACAAGCCTACATTGCTAGTCTTAGTGCTTCCCTGTCTGTTGATCGGCCGCCAATTCCCGGTCCTTGGCGGCTTCTCGCTAGGTGCGTTGATGCTGGCGGCTGTGTCTGTGGGAGCCGTGGGAATGGAAGCCTGCCGCGGCTATGTGCAACTCCTCTTCAAGTACTTCAGCGGAACCACTGGCTCAGCGTCTCCGTTCCGCACCTGGAAATTCGTGGACCTCAACGCCTTCTTTCAACTGTTGCCCGGCGGGCGCTCCATGCCCGGACGTGTGCTGTTCGTGCTGGTGGCGGCGGCATGTTTCGGTGCAGTGGTTGTTGCCTGGCGGCGCTATCCCAAGTCAGGGCGGCATCAGCAGCTTCATCTGTGGGCCGCCGGCCTCACGGGGACGTTGGTAGTGAACGTCTATGTGCCCATCTACGATTGTTCGATCGCGGTGCTCGGGGCCTGCCTCACCGCGCGCCTCCTGCCCGCCGGCCATCCGCGGTTGGCTCAGTTCAATGCGCTCGTGGCGGCAACCTATCTATCCGCTTGGGTCACGCAGGCAATCGCAGCCGTGTCCGGCATCCAGATGTTCACGGTGCTCCTGCTGGCAGTGACGGCGCTTCAGTTGCGCTTGGCGCGGGAGGAACAGGACCCTGGACGCGCCCTCAGCGCCAGCCCCTCATCAGCATCAGGCTGACCATCGCGCCAGCGGCGATGGAGAGCCCGTGCGGCAGGCGGAGCGTGCTTTCGTGCTTGACATCCAGTTGCTCATGGGCAAGCCAAGGAGCGCGGAAGGAAGCCAGTTCTCGTATCAGGTAGCCGACGTTCCAGAGCGTAGAGCGCAGTCTCCCTTTGGAGACGGCCATGATCAGTGCGGCGACGGCGCCGATGATCAAGGTGGCAAGCAGGACCAGGATCCACGCCCGGAAGCCGGCAATGGCGCCGACCGCGCCCATCAACTTCACGTCGCCGGCGCCCATGGCGTGGAGGAGGTAGAGGACGAAGTAAAGCGCGAAGGCGGCGGCGAATCCGAGCAAGGCAGGACGCAAACCGGCGAGCCCGAACAGGTGGAGGTGAGCTGCGATTCCGCCCAGGAAGCCGGCCACTGCGACCGTATTTGGGATCTTGCGGGAGCGGGCGTCGTGGAACGCAGCCGTCAGGACAGTCAACAGGAGAACTATTTCAAGCAAAGGCGGAAGCGGCGGCGGAATGAGGAGTTGCAATGGTCTCCCCCACATCGTACTCGAAGTGGCAGGACCGGCAGGACTCGAACCTGCGACCCCCTGCTTAGAAGGCAGGTGCTCTATCCGGCTGAGCTACGGTCCCGCAAAGGTGGGCTGATCCTATTTTACGACGACGCGGGAATGCGCTCTTCCAAGATCGCCGCGATGCGCTCCGGATCGTTGGGAACCACCAGCGGCGCGTTGCCGTAGGTGGGCGCGATGGAGGCTCCCGAAGGCGTCTTGAGCTGGCCGGTGTGGTACTTGAAGATGTAGTCGGGGTCCTTGAGGACGTTGCCGGTGAGGACCGCGACGACATCGGCGCCGCGGTCGATGACGCCAGCAGCGGTGAGCTTGCGGATTCCGGCCAGCGTGGCCGCCGAAGCGGGCTCACAGCCGATGCCGCACTGGCCGACGACGGCCTTGGCGTCGGCGATCTCCTGTTCGGTAACCTTTTCGACGATCCCGTTTGAGTCGTCGATCACCTGGATGGCCTTGGGCCAGGAGACGGGGTCGCCGATGCGGATGGCGGTGGCGAGGGTTTCGGGTTCGGACACGGGCTGGAACTCGCCGCGTCGGCGGTAGTAGTCTTCAAACGGCGCCGAGCCGGCGGCCTGAATGACGGCGAAGCGCGGCAGCTTGTCGATGAAGCCGAGTTGGAGCAGTTCGCGGAAACCCTTGCCGAAGGCTGAGATGTTGCCCAGGTTGCCGCCGGGGACCACCACCCAATCAGGCACATGCCAGTCGCGCTGGTCCAGCATCTCCACCATGATGGTCTTCTGGCCCTCGATGCGGAAGGGATTGACGGAGTTGAGCAGGTAGATGCCCGTCTTCTCAGCCAGTGCGCGCACCAGGGCGAGGATCTGGTCGAAGTTGGCCTCCACCTGCAGCGTGAGCGCGCCGTACTCCAGGGCCTGGGCGAGCTTGCCGTAACTGATGTTGCCGTGGGGCAGAAAGATCACCGGGGTCATGCCGGCGCTGGAGGCATAGGCGGCCATGGAGGCCGAGGTGTTGCCGGTGGAAACGCAGGCCACGCGGCGCAGGCCCAACCGTAGACCCTGCGTGGCGCCGCAGGTCATGCCGTTGTCCTTGAAAGACCCGGTGGGGTTGAAGCCCTGATGCTTGAAGACCAGCGCGTCGAGCCCGCCATAGCGGGCCGCGGGCGGGGCGGGAAGCAGGGGCGTGTTCCCTTCCCTGAGGGTGACGACGGCGTGCTTGGACGGATCGACGAAGCCGAGCAACTCGCGGTAACGCCAGACGCCGCTCTGATCGATTGCTGCGTTGGACATGCGCCGCTCGCGCCACAGGCGCTTGGTGGAAACCGGATCCAGGGCCAACCCGGGGTAGGAAGCCTCCAGAAGCGCGGAGCACTTCGGGCAGGTGTAGAGCACGTCTTCGATCGAGAACGTAGCGCGGCACTGCGCGTTCGAGCAGGAGAGTTGGGGAGTCACGAACCCACTATTGTCTCATGCATGGTCTCAGGCAACGCGGTTCGCTACTTGCCTTTGCCCGAGCTCTTCTCGGTGACCAGCTTCTCGCCGCCCTGGCGCTTCACCTTCTCCAGGCCGCACGAACCGAGGGTCTTGAAGCCCTTCTCCTCCAGAATGGCCGCCGCACGGGCAGCCCGTCCTCCGGAGCTTCAAAGGGTGACGATCAGCTTGTCCTTGGGAACCGCGCGGATGCGCGCTTCCAACTGGCTCATAGGGATGTTGACGTAACCTTTCACCGTCCCCAGGCGCTCGATTTCGGACGGCTCGCGGACGTCCAGGAAGTAGACTTTCCCAGGCTGCTCCAGCAGCTTGGCCAGTTCCTCGGGGCTCACTTCCTTCGACGCGCTGCCGGCCTGTTGTCCGCAGGCCAGGCTGAAGGCCAGCACTGACGCCAGAGTGCAGGCCCAACAGTAGTTCTTCATTGAGGGGAGTGTAGCATAGAGTGATATGAGTTCATTGCCTGACGAGTTCTACCGCATCGGGAAGCTGCCCCCGTATGTCTTCGCTGTAGTTAATGAGATGAAGGCGAAGTTGCGCGCAGCACAGTACGACGTGGTGGACTTCGGCATGGGCAACCCGGATGGGCCGACGCCGCGGCCGATTGTCAGCAAGCTCGCTGAGGCCGCCAGAAACCCGAAGAACCACCGCTACTCGGTCTCGCGGGGCATCCCGAACCTGCGCCACGAGATCTGCAAGAGGTACGCGCGCAACTACGGGGTGGAACTGGACTCCGAATCAGAAGCGATTGTCACCATCGGCTCGAAGGACGCGCTGGCGCATCTGCTGTTCGCCGTCATCGGGCCGGGCGACCACGTAGTGACGCCGGCGCCCTGCTACCCCATCCACCAGTGGGGTGTGATCATGGCCGAGGGGGAAGCAGTGCCGCTGCCCGTTTCCAAACCCGCCGAGTTCCTGACGGCGCTGGAGGACCTCTACCGCAAGTCCGTGAAGCCGCCGAAGCTGATCCTGCTCAACTTTCCGCACAACCCGACCACGGTGTGCGTGGACCTGGACTTCTTCAAAGAAGTGGTGCGGATGGCGCGAATGCACGGCACGATGGTGCTCCATGACTTCGCCTACGCTGATTTGGGGTTCGACGGTTATCGCGCGCCAAGCATCCTCGAAGTGGAAGGCGCCAAGGACGTGGCCGTGGAGATCTTCACCATGTCGAAGAGCTACAACATGGCCGGCTGGCGCGTGGGCTTCTGCGTGGGCAATCCGAAGATGATCAAGGCTCTGGCGAGGATCAAGAGCTATCTGGACTATGGCAACTTCCAGCCCATCCAGATCGCCTCCATCATCGGTTTGCGGGAATGTGAAGCAGAGGTGGAGAAGATCCGCGCGCAGTATGAAAAGCGTTGCAACCTGCTGGTGGAGGGGCTGAACGGAGCCGGCTGGCCGGTGGAAAAGCCGCGCGGCTCGATGTTCCTGTGGGCGCCGCTGCCGCAGGCCTTCCGCGGCATCGGCTCGCTGGAATTCTCAAAACTGCTGCTGGAGAAGGCGCTGGTGGCGGTGTCGCCCGGCATCGGTTTCGGACCGGCGGGCGATTCGCACGTCCGCTTCGCCCTGATCGAAAACCACCACCGGTCGCGCCAGGCCATCCGCTGCATCAAGGAGTTTTTGAGAGATCAAAAGGCCGTCTAGGCTGGTATCATCAGCGCAATGGCGGCGCGAGAACAAGCCCGGCCGATGCGGCTCATGGAGTTGAGATCGTTGAACTCCGCGGCGCTGGAGCGCGTGCTGGAGGAAGAATGCGCACGCTGGCGCGCGATGCTGCATTGGGACTTCACGCCTTCCGCCGAGCTGGTCTCTCGCTATGTGGGAATGCAGGCGCTGGACGGCTTCGCTTTGCTGGACGGCGATGAGACCGTGGGCTATACCTACTGGGTGGCCGAGGAGCACAAGGGACTGGTGGGCGACCTCTACGTCCGGGACGCTTGGCGCTCTCCGGTGAATGAGAACCTGCTGCTGGGCGCCGCGCTGGAGCAGTTGCGGCGCAGCCCGTGGATCCAGCGCGTGGAGGCGCAACTGCTTCAGCTGGGCCTGAGGGGACAGCAAGTGGCCGCCGCCGGCATGCGGCCGAGAATCTACCCGCGGCACTTCATGCTGGCGCAGGCGAAGCAGCCGGCAGGCAGACGGCCGGTACAACTGGATCCGGAACTACGGCTGGAATACTGGGGATCGCGCTGGCTGGACCAATCCTGCGAGCTGATCGCCGAGGTCTATCGCGGCCATGTGGACAGCGAGATCAACGACCAGTATCACACCCCGGCCGGCGCGCGGCGCTTCCTGCAGAACATCGTGCATTACCCAGGATGCGGCCATTTCTCGCCGGCCAGTTCATTGGTCGCGCTGGATGCGGCTGGACGGGCGCGCGGACTGGTGCTTTCGACGATGGTGTCGCAGCAATGCGGTCACATCGCCCAGATCTGCATCTCTCCGGAGTTGCAGGGACGGGGCATTGGCTACGAATTGCTGCGGCGCGGCATGGAGTCCTTGCGCGCCGAAGGGGCGCAGGAGGTGTCATTGACGGTCACGGCCGCCAATCGCCACGCCATCCGGCTGTACGAGCGGTTCGGTTACCAGGTGGTGTACCAGTTTGAAGCCCTGGTGTGGGAGCGGCTCTGGCAGTAACGGGCGCGCCTACCTGGCGAGCGCCGGCGCCATGCCTTCGTAGAAGGTCAGGACCGCCGGACCCAGCGTGATGACGAACACCGAGGGCATGATCAGGAAGAACACCGGGAAGATCAGCTTCACGCTGAGCTTGCGTGCTGCTTCCTGAGCCTCGTGACGGCGGCGCGTCCGCAGGTAGCGGGCGTGGGTCCGGAGCGCGGGGCCCAGACTGGAACCGAAGCGGTCGCTGTCGATCAGGACCGTAGCGAACTTCTTCAACTCCGTGGAGCCCGTGCGCTGGCCCAGCGAAAAGAGGACCTCGGAGCGCGACCGGCCGGCGCGCAACTCGGTCTGCACCTGCCCAAACTCGCTGGAAAGCTCGGGATACACGTTTCGGAGTTCGCGGCTGGTCTCAGCCAGGGCGCTGTCCAGGGACTGGCCGGCTTCGACGCTGAGCACCAGCAGATCCAGGGCGTTCGGCAGGGCGCGCTCAAGCAGGTAGGCCCGCTGGCTTACCTTGGCGTCCAGGAAGCGATCCGGCAGCAGGAATCCGAAGCCGCCCCCGCAGGCGGCCAGCACGATTGCCATCGCGGGGCTTTCCTGGTCCAACAGTCCGATCCAGCCGAGCACCAGCGCCAAAACCACCCCTGTGGCGACCTTGATGCCGTACAGAACGGTGGGCGCGGCCGGGCTGCGATACCCCGCCGAAGAGAGGCGGCCGCGGAGCGGATCCACCTTCTCGCGAGTCCCGGGTGAGAGCTCCCCGATGACGAACATCGATTGGAGCAGGCCTGCCCAGGCGCCCTTGGCCTTTCCCGCGGCGAAATCCACGTCCCCCTGCTGAAGCCGGGCAGCCGCGCGCCAGCGGAAGAGGAGCAGGATGGCGCCCGTTGTGCCCATGACGAAAAGGAAGAAACAGAGGGTCATCAGAGTTTCGGTCATGAGTTCCTCACATCTTCACCCGCGCCACTCGCTTGATGACGAAGTGCGCCACGATATTGGCAAGCACTGCCGCCCCGAGCATCGTACGGCCTTCCGGGCGGCGCAGCATTATGGCCATGTACTCCGGGTTCACCACTAGCATCAGCGCGCCGATGACCACCGGCAGGACTGTGAGCACCATGCCGGTGATGCGGCTGTGGGTCGAGATGGCGCGCACCTCGCTTTCCAGCGTGGCGTTGTCGCGCATGGTCTCTCCCAGCCTCGCCAGGACGTCATTCAGCCTCCCGCCGATGCGATTCTGCATCTTCACTGCGGCGACGAACAGGTGAACCTCCGGCAGCGGTATGCGCCCGGCCAAGTTGTCGAGCGCCTGGTCCCAGCCGACGCCGAGGTTCCACTCCTCGCGCGTGCGCCGCATCTCGGAGGCCAACGGCTCAGGCTGCTCAAACGAAAGCAGTTCCACCGCGGATGCGAGCGGGTAACCGGCCTTCAGGGCGCGTGTCAGGGAGTCGAGCGCCTCCGGAAACTGGCGCGCGAAGTTGGCGAAGCGCATGCGGCGCATCCGGACAATGTACAGGTACGGAGAACAGGCCACCAGCGCGGTGATCAACGCAGCCGGCAGCACGGGGACAAAGCCGACCTGCCACAGCAAAGCGGCGGTGGCGCTGCCTCCGAGAAGCATCATCAGGGTGAGCCGGCCGACCGTCCATTTCAGGTTGGCGTCCTCGATCAAACGCCGCAATTCGTCTACGTGGCCGAAACGCGCCAGCACGGAGCTCCACACGCCGATGGTGCTCAGGTCATCCCCGCGCAGAACGGCGGGGACTTCCGGTTCCGTACCGTCCAGCGTGAATTCAACGCCCGCGCGTCTGGCGCGCACGTGCAGGGAGGCCCAGTAGAAAGTCACGGCAAGCAGGGCGGTCAAAAACGCCCCGCCGAACATCAGCATGAATACCATGAAGCTGAGCATGGGCTCAGTTCCTGTCGGCCATCCCGGGCTGAAGCAGAGAAGCCGGCGAAACCGACGTCTGGCCGTTGGCCGAGCGGTCGTTTGGATTCCGCAGAACCAGCCGGATCTGCATCGCGGCGTCCGCCAGGCTGAGCCGGTCTGCTTCCCCAGGTTTCACCAGCAGGGTGATGGCGGGACGGTTGCCGCTTTCGGTCCCTGTCACCGAAAGGACTTCGACGTCCTCCAGCAACCTGCGCAATTGCAAGGTGTTACGAACATCAAGGATCTGGATGTCCACGCGGCTGCCCGAGCGCAGCATGGCAATGACGCCCCCCGAATCAATGGGATGGACGCTCACCGCGCGTTTGCCGCCCGGAATCGCCAGCGATGGTCCGCCGGCTGCGCCGCGGCGCGTCAACAACGGGCTGGTCACCGGTTGGTTGGGCGAGACAGGCTCAAGCAAGGTCAGTCCGACGGCCTGCTCGGCGACCGTGAGTCCGCCCGCCTGCAGGGGTTGCCCGTCAGTGTTCACGACGCGTAAATCCTCTATTTTCAATACAGCCCCGCGGTCCAAGGGCCGGCTAGCCACCACCATCGTGCCGAGACCGCCGGCCGAGGTAGTGCCCCTCAACCGTGGGATGAGCAACCCATAGAAGATACCCGTCGCAACTACGGCGGCGACGAAGGCGACACCCAGCAGCGGCATGAGACTACGTTTCATAGGCCTACCTCAAGTGACTATCGGCATTTTGGGACCGGGAGTTCAACCTCAGTACACCATGGGGACAAAAAGACTCAAATCAGTGATCCCCCTTAGTACCACGGAGAACCGCCCTTAAGACGCCCGCCGGCGGCTCTCCCGTACAATGGAATGAGTGGAAACGCGTCGAATGTGCCCGCACTGCCGGGCCTTTATCACGACCTCTGACAAGGTCTGTCCCTATTGCGATACGGCTGTGGGGCCACGAGCCGTAGACCGCATGGGCGGGGGAACGATTCTGGCCGGGCTGATCCCGACCGCCCAATTCGCCACGGTGGTCATCCTCACCGTGAACCTGGGGATGTTCCTGGTGACGATGCTGGCGACGGCGAAAGTAGGCGAGTTGAACGCCCTGGTCCGTTATGGCGCGGCTTTTCCAGCCGGCGTCTTCGGCGGGCAGTGGTGGCGGCTGATCACAGCCGGCTTCCTGCACGGCGGGATCATGCACATCGGCTTCAACATGTGGGCGCTGATGGACGTGGGACGGCATGCCGAGGAGGTCTACGGAGCTCGCCGGATGCTGGCCATCTACCTGCTGGCCAACATCGGCGGCTTCTTGCTGAGCATGCTGCGCGGGACCATGCTGACGGTGGGAACATCGGCTGGGCTGTTCGGGCTGATCGGCGCGATGATCGCGCTGGGCGTAACGCACAAGTGGTCCTATGGGGCGTCCGCGATCAAGGCGTTCTATGTGCGCTGTGCCATCTACGGACTGCTGTGGGGCTTGCTGCCGTTCTTCCGAGTAGACAACGCAGCTCACCTGGGAGGACTGGCGACGGGTTTCGTGGTCGCCTATGCCGCGGGCACTCCGGCGCAGTTGCCGAACCTGCGCGAGAAGGTCTGGGGAGCCATTGCGGCTCTGCTTGTGGCGCTCACCGGGTACGCCTTCCTGCGG